>DYOH01000005.1 GCA_020720625.1 Acetofilamentum sp.
AAATTAGTAATTTACAATGAATTTTGCAACTATTTTTTATGATTTTGATATTTATGAGTCTAGTCTAAAAACCCTGCCAGCGTTGATTTTTATTAAATGCTGTAACTGTACTAAACAGTTTATAAGTCAATTAAGAAAACGCTGGCAGGGGTATAATCATTTTTTCAATCTTTTTAGACTGAACTCATACTTAGCAATTTAATATCAAACGCAATAAAATACAATATCGACAAAGGTAAGGTGTTTATCACACTAGAAAAATCCGAACACGAACTAATCATAAGTGTTGAAGATACCGGTATTGGCATGAACCCTCAGGAACTAGATATGCTTTTTAAAGAATTTGTCCGCATTAAAAACAAGCAGACACAACACATAGAAGGAAGCGGATTGGGATTATCTATCATTAAAAAAAAAACGGACAAATACAATGGTAAAATTCTTTGCGAAAGTTGTTTGAACAAAGGCTCCAAATTTACGGTAGTAATGCCCGTTTAACAATTGCTTATAACAATATTTAAGTATTTCTTGGCGCCTCTGCTTCTCTTTTATCCGAAGTAAGACTCATAAACTCTTCTGCTTGCATAACCATACGGCGGGATCCTACAAAAAATGGTGCTTTCTGATGCAATGATTCCGGCTTTATATCCAAAATACGGTTAGCTCTGCCATCTGTAGCAATTCCTCCGGCTTGCTCTGCCAAAAAAGCAATCGGATTGCATTCATATAGTAATCTAAGCTTTCCTTTAGGATTACTAGCCGTTTCGGGATATATATATATACCGCCTTTCAATAAATTACGATGAAAATCGGCAACCAACGAACCAATATACCTGAAAGTATATGGACGATTGGTTTGTTTATCAATTTCCTGACAATATTTAATGTATTTTTTTACTCCTAGCGGAAATTTGAGGTAATTTCCTTCATTAATGGAATAAATTATGCCGCTTTGAGGCATTTCTATATTGGGATGCGATAAACAAAATTCGCCTATAGAAGGATCAAGCGTAAAACCATTTACACCTCGGCCAGTTGTATAAACCATCATGGTTGAACTTCCGTAAATAATATAGCCAGCAGCTACCTGTTTTGTTCCTTCTTGCAAAAAATCTTCCATCAGAGCTTTATGGCCTTTCGGACTAACCCTGCGATAGATGGCAAAAACAGTTCCAATAGAAACATTTACATCAATATTCGACGAACCATCCAATGGATCCATAGCTACAACATACTTTCCGTCGTTCACTAAATCAGAATCGAATGATACGATACTATCGTTCTCTTCTGAAGCAATTCCGCAGCATTCGCCACTGGCCATTAATGCATTAATGAATTTCTCGTTGGCAAATACATCTAATTTTTTTTGCTGCTCGCCGGTGGAATTAAATTCCTGAATTTCGCCCAAAATATCTACCAATCCAGCCTTATTCACTGCTCTGTTCACAACTTTTGCCGCAATTCCGATATGGCTTAGTAAGCGAGTAAGTTCTCCTTTTGCGTAAGGAAAATCTGCTTGCCTCTCAATAATAAATTCGTTTAACGTAATTATTCGCATTTGCTTAGCTTATTATCAAATAATTTATAATTTTGACCGATTACAATTGTTATTCGAACGAAGTAATTGCAATCGTTTGCAAAATAAGGAAAAAAAATGTAAATCAATCGTTAATCAAATGCAAATTTACAAATTTGGTGGCGCATCTGTGCGCAACACAAAAACAATCAGCAGTTTAAAAAATATTATTTCCCAAAATAATGGTGAATTGATTGTAGTGGTTTCGGCCATGGGAAAAACAACCCAGCAATTGGAAATTTTACTGAATAAATATTTGAAAGCCTGGTTTAATATTCAGGAGAATTTTACAAGTGTACCCAAAGTGCAGCGCGATAAACTGAACGCATCTATAGAAAATTGGAATCATAATAATAAAGAAGCCTTAGACGAATATACAAACATAAAAAATTATCACTATCAGATAGTTAACGAAATTATTAAAGAAAATATTAGTCTAAACAAGATTGGTGAATTATTCAATGAATTAGAAAAATGCTTAGAACAGGAGCCTTCTTATAATTACGACTATGAATACGACCGTATTGTTTCTTATGGAGAACTAGTTTCTACCAGAATAATTAATGCATTCCTGATTGAACAAGGTTTTAATTCAAAGTGGATTGACATTAGAAAGGGTATTAAAACCGGAAACTTTTACCGCGATGCCCAAGTAAATTGGGAACTTACAGAACAGTTTTGCCAAAGGCTTTTCACTTTCGAAAAAGAAAAACTCTATATAACACAGGGATTTATTGGAAGCACAGTAAACAACCATACCACCACATTGGGCAGAGAAGGCTCAGATTTTTCGGCCGCAATATTAGCCTATACCCTTAAAGCAGAAAATGTTACTATTTGGAAAGATGTTGATGGAGTTTACAACGGCGACCCCAAAATTTTTAAAGAAGTAGAATTGTTGGAAAAAATTTCGTACCAAGAGGCCATCGAACAAACTTACTACGGAGCAAAAGTAATTCACCCGAAAACGATTAAACCTTTACAAAATAAAAAAATTCCACTATACGTAAAATCATTCGAAACGCCCGAATCTCCGGGCACACTCATTCATTCTTACGAAAAATGGAACAGAGGAAGCATCACAAAAGATGTAATTCCGGTATTTATTTCTAAAAATAATCAGGTGTTAATAAGGGTTATTCCTTTTGATTATTCATTTATTGCGGAAGAAAACCTGAGCAAGATATTTTCACTTTTCGCAAAATACAGAATTAGAGTAAACCTGATGCAAAACACAGCCATTAGTTTCTCGGCAAGTTTTGATCACGATGTAGTAAAAATTCCGCCATTTTTAGAGGAATTAAAAGCAGAATTTGAATGCGAATTTAATTTTGGCTATGAACTGCTTACAGTAAGGCACTTTGACGATATTGTAATTAGCGAAATAATTGGAAACCGCGAAATTGTAATCGAAGAAAAAAATAGCACTACTGCACGTTTTTTATTAAAGTAACTTATTGATAATAAACAATTTTGTATTAAAATAATCTAAAATACACGATATTGGGCGTTAATAACTTACTAAAAAGAGAATTTTTATTATCTTCGCAGCACATTTTTTAAAAAGAAATTGGCTATCATTAGCCTAATAAATAAAGAAATTTAGAAGAAAATTTGTTAGTATCATGGCTACACTAGAAAAAATCAGAAAGAAAGGGCCGTTAGTGGCTGTTGTAATTGGACTTGCATTGTTGCTATTTATTTTAGGCGATATTTTTCGTTCGGGAAGTGCGCTTTTTCAAGGCGGACAAACAACTGTTGCAGAAGTGGCAGGCGAAAGCATTGATGTAAGAGACTATTTTAACCGTATTCAGGAAGTAGAAAATATTTACAAAAATCAGGGCAGATTAGATGCTCAGGGTTCCGAAATGGTGAGAACCGAGGTTTGGAACGAAATGATTAGTAATGTAATTTTTTCCAAAGAAATGGAAGCGCTTGGATTAAGTGTTGAACACAAAGGATACAAAGGAATTTCGCCCGAAGAAGTAACCGATATGGTTAACGGAAAAAATATTGATCCTATGATTCAGAATATTTTTACCAATCGCCAAACTGGAGTATTTAATCCGGCAGATGTTACCTCCTTTTTAAGACAAAACAACGCTTCTACTAACCCCGAAGCATTTGCGCAATGGAGACAGATTGAACAAGAATTATTAAAGAAAAGAATAAACGAGAAATACTACAATTTGGTAATAAAAGGTTTATTTACCACCAGTTTCGAAGCTAAAAAAGCTGTAAACGAAGCAACCGCAAAGGCATCTATTGTTTATATTTCCAAATCTATTAATGCTGTTGCAGATAGTGCTGTTACAGTAAGCAAAGAAGATATGGAAAAATATTACGATGAGCATAAATACCTTTTCGAGCAAGAAGTATCGCGCGATGCAGCTTACGTTTCTTTCAACATTGTGCCATCGGCAGAGGACAGCGCCTTGGCAATTGAAGACATTAACGAAATAAACAAAGAGTTTAGAAACGCCGCCGATGCTTTTGAATATGGCCGTATGAATTCTGACCTTACTGTTAGCAAAGATTTTATTACTGCTGCAAATTTAGGTTCGCCTTTAGATACAAGCTTATTCAATATGGAAATTGGTTCTTTCTTTGGCCCTTATTTTGACCAATCATATTGGAAAGTGAGTAAACTTATCGAAACCAAAGAAGTTTTCGACTCCTTAAAAGCAAGTCATATTCTTATTGCCAAAAATCAGCAAACGGGAGATATGACCCAGGCCAAAGCAATTGCAGATAGTTTAAAACAGGTTATTGCCAACGGTGCAGATTTTGCCTTGATTGCTCTTACAAATTCACAGGATCAGGCTAGCGCCCAAAAAGGTGGCGACTTAGGTTGGTTTAGCGAAGGCATGATGGTTCCTAGCTTTAACGAAGCTGTACTTAAAGGCGAGATAAATCAAATTCAAGTAATTGAAACTGATTTTGGCGTACACCTTGTAAAAGTTACTGATAGACGAAACAAAGTAAAAAAAGCGCAGATTGTTAGCGTTGCCAGATATTTGGATGCAAGCGAAAAAACACGCAATTTATTATATCAACAAGCATCAAAATTTGCTATCGAAAGCTCTGATTACGAGAAATTTAATGAAAATATTACCAAATACCAGTATAAAAAGCTGGTGGCAAGAAACATACTTCCGGGAGCTACTCGATTTGCAGCCATAGAAAATGCGAATGTTTTGGTAAAATCCATTTACAATACGGAAAAATCGAAAATTGTTGTGAATACATCGGAAAATAGCAATCCGGTTTTCGAAGAAGGCGAATCGTATATTGTTGCTTTTGTTACTGAAATAAAAGATAAAGGTTTTGCATCTTTCGAAAACGTGCAATTGCAAATTGAAACCGAAGTAAGAAAACAAAAGAAAACTGAAAAATTGGCTCAAGAATTTGCAATGGCCGGAACAGGCTCGCTCGAAACTTTAGCTAATAAATTGAATGTAGAAGTTAAAGCTGCCAACGATGTAGTTTTTAGTGCATTCCAAATTCCAGGTATCGGAATTGAACCCAAATTAAATGGTGTAATATTTGCTCTGGAACCTCAGAAAGTTTCGCCAGTAATTAAAGGAAATACCGGTGTATTTATGGTAAATGTTATTGCCAAAGAGCAAGCCGACGAATCGATGTTTGGTGCCGAACTTTCGAAACTGAACCGCGATTTAGAGAGTAGAATTGCTTACCAAATTTTTCCGGCACTTGAGAAAAAAGCCGAAATTAAAGACTATCGCTATAAATTCTAAAAAATAATAAGTGTGCTAAATGAAAAGAGACCGTTAAACGGCCTCTTTTTTTTTGCATACGAAAGTGAAAAATCTACGACAACAACTTCTTTACAAAGTCGGATATTCTTCTGCCATCCGCTTTGCCTTTTAATTCATGGTTGGCAAGTCCCATTACTTTTCCCATATCCTTTACCGATGTGGCACCGGATTTTCTCATAATTTCCATAAGAACTGCTTCCAATTCCTCGTCTGATAATTGTTTAGGTAAAAATTCCTCAATTATCTCAGCTTGTTTCATTTCATTCTCAGCCAGCTCCGGCCTTGACTGGTTTTGATAAATTAATGCAGATTCTTTGCGTTGCTTTACCAGTTTTTGCAATATTTTAATTTCTAATTCATCAGAAATTACTACAGCAGCATCGGCGGTTTTGGCCAATAACAACTCACTTTTAATTGCCCTAATGGCTTCTAATCGAAGAGTGTTTTTTGCCTTCATGGCATCTTTTAAGGCAGACATAATTTTTTCTTCCAGACTCATGATGCAGATTTTAGTCAATGTTTTTATTCAAATAAGGATTATTCTGGCTTATGGTAAAACCATTAGACTTATTAGATTTTAGCGCCAAATTAGAAATCGTATTATCTGACTCCGGAAAGTCGTCTAATTCTATTTCGATGCCTTTTCTAATATAGGCAGGAACATTTTCGTATTCTTCAATCCGGTCTCTGTAATCCTTTGCAATAGAGCTTTTGGCTCCCCTTTCTTTTTTGGCAGCAAGCTCCTGATTACTATTTTCCGAGTTTCGAGTCTTTACACCTGGTTTTTCGGATTTGTTGCTATTTCCAATATCCTGAGATTGCAATACCTTAATTTCTCCATTATTCCTTTTATCTTCTTCATTCAAATCTTCCCTCACAATAGGTACATCGGGATGAATATTTTTCACCGACTCAATATCATGATTGTCTTGCTCAGAAGAATCTTTTAACGGATAATCAAACTCATAGCCAATTTCTCTTTTCATTTTCTTCTCGTGAGCAAAAAGCTCAGGAATAACATCAGTTTTAAAACCAGTGGCAATAACCGTAACGCTTATTTTATTACCCAAACTAGCATCAACGCAATTTCCCCAAATTAAATCGGCATTATTTCCGGCTGCTCTTTGAACATACTCATTTATCAAAGAAACTTCCTCCATCGTAATTTCAGAAACACCCGATGAAAAGTTAAGCAAAATGTTTTTGGCTCCGATAATATCGCTTGAGTTTAAAAGCGAAGAGCTAAGTGCTTCTTTAATAGCTCTAAGTGCCCTATCTTCTCCTTCTGCAGAGGCTGACCCCATTAATGCAACACCACTATTTTTCATAACGGTTTTCACATCGGCAAAGTCGACATTTACATAACCTTTTATGGTAATAATCTCGGCAATTCCTTTAGCCGCAACCGTTAAAATATCGTCGGCCTTTGAAAAAGCATTCGAAAGCGTTAAATCCCCATAAACTTCCCTTAGCTTCTCATTATCAATAACAAGAAGCGAATCTACGTACTGCGACATTTCCTGCAAGCCAATTAAAGCCTGATTTACACGCTTATTCCCTTCGAATCTGAAAGGAAGAGTAACAATTCCAATAGTGAGTATTCCCCTTTCTCTGGTGGCTTTGGCAATAACCGGAGCAGCTCCGGTACCAGTACCACCACCAAGTCCGGCGGTAATAAAAACCATTTTGGTAGAGTTTCCTAAAGCAGCCATCACATCATCGATACTTTCGATGGCAGCTTGCTTTCCTAATTCGGGTTCGTTTCCTGCCCCCCGGCCTTCGGTGAGTGTGGAACCTAACTGAATTTTTATTGGAACCTGACTGGTGCTAAGCACTTGGGCATCGGTATTACATAATATAAAATCAACATCCTGAATCCCTTGACGGAACATGTGATTTACAGCATTTCCGCCTCCACCACCAACTCCGAGCACCTTTATTATTGAGTCGCTTTCTTTATGCAAATCAAATGGAATAATATCTTCTGACATTTCTTACAAATTTTAGGTTAGACATACAAATTACATTTCAGAATCGGAAGCCCCAAAAAATCCATCAAAAAAGCCTTTCAATTTTCCAACAATCCCGCCTCCTTGGATCTCTTCTTCCTGGAATTCAACTTGTTTTTCTTTTTTGGGCATTGATTCATCGTTCGTTTTGGTGGGCGCAACTGATTTCTTGTAACCTTCTTTTTCATAATACTCAACAGCTTTAAGCACAAGGCCTACAGAAGTAGAATATTTTGGATCGCTAATTTCGTTATAATCAGTAACTAAAACATCGTTTGGCCTACCCACACGAACAATATTCCCTGAATGGAAACTAAACAATTGCGGCAAACTCTTCAATAATGCACCACCACCGGTTATCACAATACCATTACCAAGTTTTTGTGCATATCCAGAGTTTTCGATCTCAAAATTGATAGCTTCGATAATTTCTTCCATTCTGGCTTGAATAATCAACGAAAGTTGTTGCGTGGTAATTCGTCTTATGGCCTGACCCGGGCTGGCATCAAGCTGTAGTAATTCGTTTTTCGGGGCTTCGGAACCAATGGCAAAGCCAAATTGCACTTTCATCCTCTCGGCTTTTCGCTCCACAATTTTCAAACCTTCTTTTATATCTTGGGTAATAATTGCACCTCCCCAAGGAATTACCGCTGTATGCCTTACAATTTTATCGTAAAAAATAGCAATATCTGTTGTGCCTCCACCTATGTCAATCATGGCCACACCGGCTTCTTTATCGTCGTCGCTAAGCACAGCTTCGGATGATGCCAAAGGTTCTAAAACCATTGAGTCTAAAATTAAACCGGCTCTTTCAATGCTTTTTTGTATCTTTTTTGCAGAAGCAGTTTGCCCCAAAACAATATGAAAATTGCCTTCGAGCCTATGTCCGTTCATTCCAACCACATTAGATGTAATTCCGGTTTCATTATCTACAGTAAAGCTCTGAGGAATAACGTGCAAAATCTCGTCATCAGACTGCAAAGGCGACTGATGCATTTGCTCAATCAATGCATCCACATGCTTCTGCTTAATTTCGTTATCCTTATCGTTAATCATTATATATCCACGGTTTTTGATACTCCTTATGTGTTGGCCGGCAATGCCCACCACCACATGTTCGATTTTTATTCCCGATTGCTTTTCTGCATCATCGGCCGCTTTTCTGATAGCTCTGGAGGCCTCTTCAATATTCTGAACAACGCCTCTTTTTACTCCAAGGGATGGCGATTCGCCAAGACCAAGAATCTTAATCCTCCCCTTCTCGTCTTTTGTTCCTACAATGGCCACAATTTTAGTTGTGCCAATATCAATAGCAGCAACTATGTTCTGCTCTGATTTGTGACTGGTTTCTGTTTCAAATTCGTAATTCATCTCGTATGCAAATTTTGGTTATTTTATACAAACAACCTGGTTATTAAATTCTAAATTAATTTCTGTATATGAATTCCAATCAACTGTCTGAAAACCATACTCATACATGGCCATCAGCTTTGTAAATTTATTTTCAATATCCTCTGCTTTCCCAAAATAGATAGTATGAGAGCCGACCCGTGGAATAAGCTCAAATTCCTGCTTCTTATTTACATATATCTGAGCAATCTGTGCGCGCCAAAAATCGTTATTATAAATAAATATTGCCAAATCGTAGATATTTGACAATATCTCATTTTTCTCCTTAATATATCCATTGGCAATTATCACTCTCGGCCTGTATTTATTTGGCAATGGCAAGAGATTTGCGTCTGTATCAATATAAAAACCACCATTTCCGGAAAACACTCTAACTACAGGAATTCTCTGAACAACAGAAACTTCAAGCACACCATCAATGGTTTTATATATTTCAGCCGATTTAATCAAAGGATTAGCATTCAATGAATCTTCAAGCAATGCCAGATTAATCGACGACATTTTTTCTCCAATCATTTTTCCATCAACTGCTTCAAGTAAATCTATCACTTCCATTTGATCTATTAGGCGGGAACTACTGGAATCGTCCATTGTAATTTTTAAACTATTACAAACTACTGAATTTCTTTTTACTCCAACAAATACCAGTACCACAACTAAATAAAGTATTAGACCGCCCCAAATTATGGTAGTTCTCTTTTTCATAATGTCGGATTTTTTAAAATTTGACACCATTTCTCCAGCTCTTTGTCAATATCACCGGCACCAATCGTAACAAATACGGCAGTTCTATTATACTCAGCCAGGTAAGCACTAATCTCCGACTTTTGCATTAAGCGCTTGTTATTTCCCAGGATTTTTTCTACAAGCATTATCGATTCCACACCCGGAATTGGCATCTCGCGAGCAGGATAAATTGGCAAAACAACTTGCTCATCGAACAAAGATAAAACATCGGCAAACTCATTCGCAAAATCGCGAGTGCGGGAGTATAAATGCGGCTGAAAAATAGCCACAAGCTTTCGTCCGGCGAAAATATGTCTCAAACCCTTGTAGAGTGCGAGTATTTCTTGAGGGTGGTGCGCATAATCGTCGACCAGCGCCATTTTCCCATTATCGAACCAAATATCAAATCTGCGTCGAATTCCACTAAATGTACCCAATGCCTCACGAATATCTTTTTGTTCAACGCCTGCTTGAATAGCAAGAATAGTAGCTGCAAGGGCATTTTGAACGTTAATTATTCCAAAAATTCCAAGTTTTACAGCTTCCCATACCTGCGCATCTGGAAAATGTATATCGAAAATATATCCAGAATCATCAAACTTGATATTTTTAGCAGAATAATCGGCATTTCCTTCTATTCCGTATGTGTAAAGGTTAGAATTTTTAAACATTTTTCGATCCAAAGTATTGGAAACAAGCAAATATTCTTTAACCTTCCCGGAAAAATCGATAAAAGCTTGTTTAAAATTTTCGGCATTTTCGTATATATCCAAATGGTCCGGGTCAGCGGCTGTAATAACTGCGTATTTTGGCTCTAATTGCAAAAACGAGCGATCAAACTCATCAGCTTCGGCCACAACCCATTCGGGATTTGCATTAATTAAAAAATTAGCATTATAGTTCTTTAATACACCACCCACAAAAGCAGCCATTGGAAATCCGGCCACAAACAATATATGCGACAAAATTGCCGAAGTAGTTGTTTTTCCGTGAGTTCCGGCCACAGCCAATCCCTTATACCGATTAAAAATAAGGCCCAGCATATTTGCTCTTTTAGAGAGCGTATATCCTTTCTCCTTAAAATAATTGAGTAAAGCACCTTGCTTAATGGCAGGTGTGTAAATCACCAAAACCTGGTTGGTGTTTCTCCACTCATGCTTTATCATTTCGGCAGAATCGTTAAAAAACACATCAGCTCCTGCCCTTTTTAGCATCTGGCAAATATCAGAATCGGTTCTGTCGAATCCGGCAACTTTGTAGCCCAAATGCAGAAAATATGCAGCTAAAGCACTCATACCGATGCCTCCGATACCTAAAAAGAATATTCTATCTACCTTTTTATCAATCATCATATTCTATACGCTCATTATTATTTGGGCAATACTATTTGCGGCATCCGGCCGCGCCCATTTTTTTATATTAGCAGCCAAAACTTGTCTCTTTTGAAAATTATTCATTAAATCATCAATTTCCATAAACAAACGTTGGCTAAGATCATTATCCTTTATCATAATTGCCGCGGCATTGTTCACCAATGCCATGGCATTTGCCGTCTGATGGTCTTCGGCAACATTAGGTGAAGGCACTAAAATAACCGGCTTAGCCACGAGAGCGAGTTCAGAAATAGTGCCAGCTCCTGCACGCGATACAATTACATCTGCAACTTCAAACAAATAATCCATTCTATCGATAAAAGCCATTATTTTAACCTTCTTCGACAAATTTATGCTATTGGCCCATTGATTCAGTTCATCAAAATATAATTTCCCTGTTTGCCATATAATCTGATAATCAACATCTTGATGATTATCATTCAAAAATGTCTTTAAGGCATTGTTTATAGATTTTGCCCCAAGGCTACCACCTAAAACAGCCAGCACCGGCTTATTTATTTCAATCAGAAAACTATCAAAGGCATCTTGTTTATTCACATTCTTCATTTGTGCAGATCGAATAGGATTCCCTGTTTCCAAAATATTTTCTGCCGGAAAAAATCTATCCATATTTGGATATGCTACGCAAATTTTAGAAGCTTTTTTACCAAGTATTCTGTTTGTAAGGCCAGCAAAAGAATTCTGCTCCTGCAGCACAAGTGGAATTTTATACCAAATAGCCCAAAATCCAAGCGGAGCACTTGCATATCCACCTACACCCACAACTACATCGGGTTTAAAACTGCGAATAATACTTCTGGCTTTGAAAATGCTTTTCAACAATAAAAACAATACGCTAAAATTACTTAAACTCAAATTTCTTTTAAACCCCTTTATTCTAAGTCCTTGTATAGAAAATCCGGCTTGTGGCACCTTTTGCATTTCTAATTTGCCTTCTGCTCCAACAAATAAAATTTCTGTCTCAGGATTAATTTCTTTTAAAGCCAAACCGATAGAAATAGCAGGATAAACATGTCCACCGGTGCCGCCACCACTGATTATAATTCTTTTATTTTTAATCTGCGATTTCATATTTGGGCTGTTTTAAGTTTATTTACTTCGTCTTCCTCAATAGAGCGACTAATACTCAATATAATTCCGAATGAAATTGCTGAGAAAATAATTGATGTTCCACCCATACTAACAAACGGCAAAGTTTGACCGGTAACCGGAAGTAAATTCACAGCTACCGCCATGTTCATCAACGCCTGAGTTAATAAACTAATAGCCAACCCAATAGACAAAAACGCCTGAAAGGTTCTGTTCGATTTTTTTACAATTAACCCAACCCTATAAAAAAACAATAAATAAAGAAACAAAACAAATACACCACCAACAAGTCCATACTCTTCAATAATAATAGCATAGATAAAATCGGAATAAGGCTGAGGCAAAAAATTTCGCTGAGTACTCTTTCCGGGTCCTTTTCCGGTAAAACCGCCTGTTGCAACGGCAATTTTGGCCATATCTGCCTGATAATTATCACCTTCGGTATTACTTATAAAACTTTCTACCCTATTTTTCCAGGTATTTAATCGAGTTACGCTATTGGTACTACCAGCAATCACCAGCAAGAAAATTCCAATAATAGAAATCACGGAAATATACCTGAATAGTTTTTTTAGATTAACCCTTCCAATAATCATTACCACAAGCACAGATGCAAATAGCAAAAATGCGGTAGAAAAGTTTTCCGGAAGAATAAGCACCACTACTAATAAAGTTGCCCATAGCATCACATCAAGCGCTTCCAGCAATTGGTGATCGCTATTTTGGTTTATAGACAATTGCTTGGCTATAAACATAATAAGTGCGAATTTAGCAAAATCGGAAGTCTGAAACTGAAAGCCTAAACCGGGAACTTTTAGCCACCTGGTAGCTTCGTTTTCGGTAACACCAACCAATAAAGTAATTCCCAAAAGAATGAGCGCCCCAACATAAAGAAAATTAGCACTTTTAAAATAAATATCATACGGAATACGATGCAAAGTGTATATCAGAATAAGTCCCAAAATCATGAATCTGGCGTGCCTAATCATATAATACATAGTGTCGCCTCCTCTGTAGCGGAAAGCTATTAAGCCGGTAGAACTATATACCACCAGCAAGGAAACCACGAAAAGAGCCACAACCACAAACCAAATATACTTGTCTCCTTTAAAATATGTATTGATAAAACTTTTCATTCATCCATTTTTTTAAAATATTCTATTGAGGATTACAATTTTCTAACAAAATCTTTAAATTGCCGTCCTCTGTCTTCGTAATTCATAAACAAATCGAAACTGGCACAAGCAGGCGAAAGCAAAACTGTTTCGCCTTTATTTGCCAGTAAAAAAGCTCCGTTCACGGCATCTTTCATGGTTCGTGCTTCGTAACATGGGACAATGTCACTGAATGCGTCGATTAATTTTTGGTTATCCAGGCCTAAACAAACAAGGGCCTTTACCTTTTTTCTTACCAATTCGCGGAGCGTATTATAGTCGTTACCTTTATCTATACCACCGGCAATCCACACAGTAGCATTATTCATACTTTCAAGTGCATACCAGGTGGAATTTACATTAGTTGCTTTAGAATCGTTGATAAATAGTACATCTCTGATAAACAAGACAGGCTCTAATCGATGCTCTATTCCCTTAAAGTTCGTCAGCGATTGCCGAATTATCTCGTTTCTAATATCTAAAACCTGAGCAGATACTGCTGCGGCCATTGAATTATAAATATTATGTTTTCCTTTGAGCGATAATTCATTAGCTCCAATTGACAATAATTCATCTTTTCCAAAAATTCTTAGTTCTTGTTCGTCAACAAAAGCGTGCACTTGATTTTTTTCCTGAATGGAAAAACTGAGCATTTGACTTTTGATTGCATTTTCCTGAATATATTTTACAATCGCTTCATCATCAATATTGTAAATAAAATAATCAGTTTCATCCTGATTCATGGCAATTCGAAATTTGGAGCGCAGGTAATTATCAAACTGATAATTATATCTATCTAAATGATCGGGAGTAACATTTAGCAAAATAGCCACATTCGGGCGAAAATCCCTAATTCCGTCGAGCTGGAAACTACTTAATTCCAAAACATAATAATCGAAATCGTCGTTGGCCACACTTAAAGCAAAACTATCTCCAACATTGCCAGCCATTCCAACATTAAATCCGGCATTTTTAAGAATATAAAAAACCAAATTGGTGGTAGTGGTTTTGCCATTGCTTCCAGTAATGGCAATAATGGTGGCCTGAGTAAAACGATAAGCAAATTCAATTTCAGAAATTACCGGAATATTTTTATCCAAAGCTGCCATTACAATTGGTGCTTTATCAGGAATACCCGGACTTTTTATTATTTCGTCGGCTAAAAGAATATGTTCAAAAGAATGTTTTCCCTCTTCAAAAGGAATTCCGAGCGCAATAAGCTGTTGCTTAAATTCGGGCGCAATGGGAGAGAAATCGGATACAAAAACTTCGTAATCGTGCTTTTTGGCAAGAACAGCAGCACCAATTCCGCTTCGACCTGCACCAAGAATAGCTATTTTGGTTTTAATATCCATTTATCTAAGTTTTAGAGTAACAATTGATAAAACAGCGAGCATAATGCCCACAATTAAGAAACGAGTAACAATTTTTGGTTCAGGATATCCTAATTTTTGAAAATGATGGTGTAATGGCGACATCCGGAAAATTCTTCGTCCTTCTCCAAATATCCGTTTGGTGTACTTAAAATAACTAACCTGCATCATTACCGAAAGACTTTCGACCAAAAATATTCCGCACAATACCGGAATTAAAAGTTCTTTACGAACAATAATGGCCAAGACAGCAATTATTCCGCCCAACATAAGACTTCCGGTATCGCCCATAAAAACCTGAGCAGGATATGTATTGTACCACAAAAAACCAATAGTAGCTCCAATGAGAGCACTTGCAAATATCACTAACTCGCCCGTGTAAGGTATATACATAATATTTAGGTAATCGGCAATAACAATATTGCCCGACACATAGGCGAAAAAGGCTAGCGTGAAGGCAATAATAGAAGAGGAACCAGCCGCTAATCCATCTAAACCATCGGTAAGATTGGCGCCGTTAGAAACTGCAGTAATAATAAAAATAACCACCAGCACAAAAACCACCCAAGCCCATGATTGAGCTTTTTCGCCCATAAATCCTACTAAATATGCATAATCAAATTCATTATCTTTTACAAAAGGAATGGTGGTTTTGGTTGATTTCAATTCCACAAATTCGTAAGATTCTTTGTTTTCATCTATTTCGAAGGATTCTTTGTTTTCATCAATTTCGATATTCTGACTCTGTGTATATATTTTTTCTTTAATCACTGCATCATCGCTAAAATAAAGGGTAAGCGCAACAATAAGTCCAAGGGATACTTGTCCTAATATTTTTAACCTTCCTGATAGTCCCTCCTTATTTTTCTTAAACACCTTGATGTAATCATCTAAAAATCCGATGGAGCCTAACCAAATGGTTGTGGTTATCATCAACAAAATGTATACGTTATCTAATTGTGCAAGCAATAATGTAGGTATTATGATGGATAAAATAATGATAATTCCGCCCATCGTGGGAGTTCCTTTTTTGGCATATTGTCCTTCTAAACCCAAATCGCGCACTGTTTCACCAATTTGTTTCTTCTGCAAAAAATCTATAATTCGCCTACCATATATAAGAGCAATAAGCAAAGACAGTAAAAACGAAACTGATGCCCTGAAAGAAATATACTTAAATACCCCTGCACCCGGAAAATCTATTGTATCTAAATATAAGAATAAATAGTATAACATAAATTTATATCTTCTTTATATTTTCTAATTCCATTACTAATTCCTTGTCGTTAAAGTGATGTTTCACCCCTTTAATCTCCTGATAATTCTCATGCCCTTTGCCCGCTATCAGAATAATATCGTTGGGCGCGGACATTGACAATGAAACCTTTATTGCTTCGGCGCGATTAGCGATTTTAAAAACATTTGTTCTTGCATTCAGACCAATACCATTATATATATCATCCATAATTGCTTCAGGTTCTTCGGAACGAGGATTATCAGAAGTTATAATAATTTTGTCGGCATATTTTTGCACAGCCTGCGCCATTTCGGGTCTCTTTGTTTTATCGCGGTCGCCCCCTGCACCAAATACTACAAAAATTTTGGTGTTTGATTTTCTGATAAGTGAAATAGTAGACAACACATTTTCAAGTGCATCGGGCGTATGAGCATAATCTATAATAACCATCTTTTTCGAAGGAGTAAAAATGGCATCAAAACGACCATTTACAGGCTTTAAAAGACTAATATGTGTAATTATAGTATCTTTTTTAAACCCTAAGAGAAGTGCTGTGGCGTAAACAGCCAGAATATTGGACGCATTAAACTGTCCCACAAATTGTGTCCATAGTTCCACTCCATCGATAGTCATTTGTGTGCCATGAAAATCGAATTCCAGTACCTTTGCCATAAAGGATGCCATGTTCTTAAGTGCAAATGATTTCTTTTGTGCTTTTGTATTTTGTAGCATAAAAGATCCATTTTTATCATCGAGATTAATTAGTGCAAAAGCATCATTCCCAAGCCCATCAAAAAACTTTTTCTTTGCATCGCGGTAATTTGCAAAAGTTAAGTGGTAATCTAAATGGTCGTGGGTAAGATTGGTGAATACCGCCCCTCGAAATTTCAAACCGGCAATTCGTGATTGCTCAGCAGCATGAGAACTCACTTCCATAAAAGCATACTCGCAGCCTTGCTGAACCATTTTACTCAAATAATCGTTTATTTGAATAGCGTCGGGTGTGGTATGGGTGGCTTCTATTTCTGTTTCATTTATCATTACTTTTATTGTAGACAATAAGCCGGCTTTAATACCCATATTGCTTACCAAGGTGTACAATAAAGTGGCAATACTTGTTTTGCCATTGGTGCCGGTAATTCCAACCAAGCTGATTTTAGCTGATGGAAAATCGAAAAACGCCGAAGACAATTTTCCCAATGCTACTGCCGGGTTTATCACCTGAATGTAGACTATTGAATCAAGCATTTTGGGCGGTATGTTTTCGCAAACAACAACACTCGCCCCATTTTTTATGGCAGCATCTATATAATCGTGGCCATCTGCCTGAGTACCTTTTTGAGCTACAAACAAAGTATTGGCCGCACACTTGCGCGAATCGATTGCTAATGCACTAATAGTGCGATTAGTATCTCCCTTTATATACAAGTAATTAATTTCCTTAATTAAATTATCTAAGTTTTTCATTTGCTGCAATTTGTACATTATTTTCTGAACTTGCGGTATTTGCAGTTGTCCCCCCCAAATACAAAACAATGGTGGCATCTTTATTCAGTCTGCTGCCGGGAGCTATGCTTTGTGCCGAAACAGCTCCTTTTCCTTTTAATTTTACATTTACGCCTAAATTCTCGAGTATATATACTGCATCTTTTACATTCATTTCCAATACATTAGGAATTAGGTTACGTGAAATCATGCGGTCTTGGCATTCAATATGTTTTTCTTTTTTAGATGTAACTACCCAATCTGATTTTAGCTCGTTATAGTATTGTAGAGGAATATTCAGTTTTCTTAAAACAAGCTGCAAATCATTTAAACTTCCGTTTTTGGTATAAGGAACAGACGAAATTCTGTATTTATCTGCCAATTCAAGATTTGGTGTAAGGTTATAGTTAGTGGCATACACTTTATTGGCAATTTCGCCAAAAACAGGCCCCGCCACAATACCTCCATAATATCCCAGACTTTCTGGGTCACTAATCATCACCATACAAGAATACTGGGGATTATCTGCGGGGAAATATCCCACAAAGGATGCTTTATATCTATTTACATACTGCTTTGTTTTGGGGTCGAAAATTTTAGCCGTACCGGTTTTTCCAGCAATCTTAAAATTTGGATTTTTCAGACCACTCGCTGTACCCTCTTCAATTACACCTTCGAGCATAATTCGCACCTTCTTTAAAGTTTCTTCGGAGCAAATAGAAGGCGTAATAACCTCTGTTTTAACTTCCGATAAAACTCTGCCATGTTTAGTAAAACTAGTAACAAATCTAGGCTTCACCATTTTACCATTATTTGCCACTGCATTGTACAAAGTAAGAATTTGCAATGGGGTAAGCTTCAATTCATAGCCTAATGCCATTTGGTGCAGCGAGATTTCTGACCAATGCTTGTCGCCAGGATATTTGATAAAAGGTTTACCTTCGCCATTCATGGTAATATTATGTGGTTTATTTAAACCCAGACTATACAAACGCTCCACAAATCTGTCGGGCTGATTTCTGTAATACTTATCAACAACAGTGGCAATTCCGACATTTGAAGAAACCTCGAAAATTTTTTGAAAACTGATTTTACCATACCCGCCTTCTTTCACATCGCGAATCATAAAATCAAAAAACTTACGGGTTCCGTCACCGGTATTAATTGTATCGTAAATATCAATAAAGCCATCTTCGAACAAAGCAATGGCAGTAGCCAATTTAAATGTGGAGCCAGGCTCGCTGCTTTCTCCCACGGCATAGTTATAACTTTCGTAATAATTTCCGTCGTTTTCTCGTTTTAGATTTGCAATAGCCTTAATATCACCTGTTTTTACCTCCATTAAAATTGCAGTACCATGATGTGCACCATATTTTTTTAACTGACGATGCAATGCGTTATGCGCAACATCTTGCAATGAAATATTGATGGTGCTTACAATATTATAGCCATCTATGCGCTCTACTTCATTTTCGGAATTCATATCCATCCAAAGGTCGCCGGCAACTTTTCGCATAAGTTTTAAGCCATCGCGCCCCTTTAACTCTGTGTTAAATGCACCTTCCAGACCCACAATATTTCCGCCCGGACTTTGAGTTACATAGCCAATAGTTCTGCTGGCCATTTGCGAAAAAGGTTTTAATCTCACGTTTGTTTGTTCTACAATTAAACCACCCTTAAATCGTCCACGATTAAAAATTGGCAATTTTTTGAGCTCTTGTAGTTCGTAGTAATTTATTCTTTTTCTAATCAACACATATCTGCTTTTCTTTTGACGCTCTTTTTTAAGATACTGAGAATACTCTTTGGCCGTTTTGTTTCCAAATAATTTATGCAATCCAATCGACAAAGAATCTAAATGTTGAGAAAAAATGTCATCGGTTACTCCTTGCGCAATTGGATCGAAATATATATCATAATATGGTACAGATGTAGCCAATACTTCCAGGTTATCGGCATATATATCACCCCTTAAGGCTGGGAAATACAAATCCTTTTGTGATAATCTGGTAGCATAAACTTCCCATTTATCGCCTTGCCAAAGTTGCAGGTATAAAACCCGAAACACAATTAGCATCGCCAAAAATAAGACGAGCAGGTACACACCTGTCAATCTAGCTACTATACTATTCTTTATGCTCACTTTTTTTATTCTCCAATATTATTTTTACCGGAGGTTTTGTGGCGTCCATTAGCCCAATACCTCTTTCTTCAACCATTTTACTAATTTCAGAAGGCTTGCTCATTAACATTAATTCGGATGCAAATGAAATAGACTTTTCTCGCAATTCTCTGATTTCTTTTTGTAGATTATTAATTTGCAGTGCATTTTTCTCAGCTTCGTATTGGTTTGAGATATAAATAAATGCCATTGCTATGAGCAAAAGAATATAGGGAATCTCTTTTACGAAATTTATTCCTTCGAACAAAGTTCCATCAAAGATTTTCTTTAATCCCATGAGGCTAATAGGCCATTTTATTCTTTTCATTTTCATAGTTTTTCTGCAATTCTAAGTTTAGCACTTCTGGCCCGAGAATTAAGTTTAATTTCTGGCTCAGAAGGGGTAATTACTTTCTTGTTTATCAGACTAAAAACACTTTTTTTTGTTCCATAAATAAAATCGGCAGTATCGTCGTCGGAAAAATCACCATTTTTAAAAAAGTTTTTCACTAATCTATCCTCCAGAGAATGATAGGTAATAATTACCAGCCTTCCTCCAGGTTTTAAAGCTTTTGAAGTGGAGATTAAAAATTGCTTAAGCGACTCTAGTTCTTCGTTAACCTCGATTCTTAAGGCTTGAAAAACCTGCGCATAAAACTTATTGGCAAATTTTGGCGGTGTAAAGCTTTGGAGCACCGACACTAACTCAGATGTAGTATTTATAGTGGAAATGTTTCTTTTTTGAACAATTGCCTTTGCCACTTTGAAAGCGCTTGAAATTTCGCCATATTCTTTCAAAATAAAGGATAGTTTTTCTTCATTATACTCATTAATAATATGCTTAGCGGTAATATTTTGCTGCTGATTCATTCGCATATCCAATGGAGCATCAAATCGAAAAGCAAAGCCCCTTTGCTGCTCGTCGATATGGTGCGAAGAAATACCCAAATCGGCTAAAATACCATCCACTTGTTCCAGGCCATAATATCTTAGAAAATTTAGTAAAAAACTATAATTATGGTTGGCAAAATAAAACCTTTCGTCCGACCATTCGGGAATTGCATCGAAATCTCTGTCGAAAGCCAATAATTTGCCAGAGGTAAGTTGCCCAAAAATTTTGTGCGCATGGCCACCACCGCCAAAAGTCGCATCTACATAAACGCCTTCGGGTCTAATATTTAGTCCATTAATGCTTTCTTCGAGCAAAACCGGTATGTGATAAGGAGTTGTCATATTACTTTATTGCAAAAAATCGAGATTTTCACTACCTAATATATTCTGAGCTAATTCGGCAAAATCTTCGTCTTCTTTCGTAGCATTTTCGTCTAAAAATTCCTTGGTCCAGATTTCGAGTTTTGTATCTAACCCTATAATAACCAAATCTTTGTCGGCAGAAATTTCATCGAGCAATCTTTTTGGCAAAAGCATCCTGTTGCTAGCATCGAGTTCAACTTCGGCAGTTGATCGAAAAAATCCTCTTAGAAACCTATTATGGTCTTGATTGTAAGGATTTAGCTTTTTTCTTAGAAATTCCACCTGACGTTCCCATTCGTGGTATGGATATAAGACAAGGCAAGATTCAAAAATGTCTTTTTTTAGCACAAATCTCTCGCTTGCTGTTGTCGGAAGCTGCTTTTTAAAGGCTGCCGGAAACAGAATTCGACCTTTAGGGTCTAATTTACAAGATATTTCTCCAATAAAACTTGCCATCTAAAATCTTATGATTCACAGATGTAAAATTATAAAAAAATTTCCACTTTTATCCACTTTTACCCACTTTTTTACACCATTATATATAAATGTTGATAATTTCTTCCATAACCAATATAAATCACTATATAACAAACACTTACAAGTAATAAAAAAAACAGTAAAAAATACACCTTCTATCTGATTTTTCAGTTGAAACAAAAAGATTATGAGATTATTAACAAATGCAAAAAAGTTTAACATCTTATATATTAATGTTCCCAACCGATGGCTGAGAAAAACAAAAATACAAGTCAGGAATAGTAAAATAGGCCAAAATACTGATTTTTAAGGATACCAAATTTGTGGATAAACCCATGATAGTAGAAAAATTTATCTGATTTATTATATCGAAACATAAAATTCTGCTCAAAGCATTAAATAATTTTGGAGCAAAAAAATCATTTTTTTGATTTTTTTTTCATTCTCTAAAAAATTTCCAATGGAAATACTAAATTTGTAATCAATTTGAAAAACTCGTAACTTAGTTGCCAATAAAAAAGCACATACAAGGTAAAACTAAACGCAAAAGTTAAAAATTTGCAAATAAAAATAGGAAAAAAGTATGTTTCCAATCAGCCTAAACATGAGTTTAAAGATTTACTCAAGAGATTACAATTTCTTTAGGGAAAATCTAATGAAGAAAATACAAGAAGAATTTATAGACCAAACAAGCCTTAGCATTCAGAACACAGACCAAGGTCAGATAGTAGAAGGAGCATACGGACGCTTTACATGGAAGGGTTTTCATTTTTTTAACGGAATATCGAAGGCACATTTTAAGATAGAAGAAAAATCTTTTGGCATAAGCGTTGATTCGAAACTATATTTTTTCGAAGCCTTCTTTATAGCGGTAATTTTTAGTATCATCCCAATTTTTACATCACCCGAGTTAAAATTGCACCTACAAGACCAAAGTTATTCGGTTTTAATACTTCTCATTTTGTTAATATGGCCAGCATTTTATTTCGGAAATATGATGATAAGTGCCCTAAGAGTGCAGATTTTTTTAAAGAAACATATAAAAAAAATCGTTGATGAAGAAAGAAATAATATTCTGAATAAAAAAATAGAAGAATTAAAAACACTCAACAGCAAATTACAACAAACAGCAATATAAATATACAGACGAAACACAACAATGGAAAAATTGTTTATTTACAACACAGCATCACGAAAAAAGGAAGAATTTATAGCACAGGTTGAAAACCATGCAGGAATGTATGTTTGTGGACCAACCGTTTATGGAGATGCCCATCTTGGACACTCACGGCCGGCTATTACCTTTGATCTGCTTTTCAGATACTTAACCTATATCGGATATAAAGTAAGATATGTGAGAAACATTACAGATGTAGGACATTTAGAAAACGATGCGGATGAGGGCGAAGATAAAATTGGAAAAAAAGCCAGGATAGCGCAATTAGAGCCAATGGAAGTTGTACAATATTATACAAACCGATATCGCGAAAATATGCGACAACTGAATGTTTTACCTCCGAGTATCGAACCACAGGCAAGCGGACATATAATTGAGCAACAAGCTATGGTAGATCAAATTCTGAAAACTGGCTTTGCCTACGAGGTAAATGGTTCTGTATATTTTGATGTGGAGAAATACAATACAAAATATCATTACGGAAAATTAAGCGGGAGAGTATTAGAAGATTTATACAGCACAACCCGCGAATTAGATGGGCAATCGGAAAAGAAAAACAGTTTTGATTTTGCGCTATGGAAAAAAGCCAATCCGGAGCATATTATGCAATGGCCATCGAAATGGAGCGAAGGTTTTCCTGGATGGCATCTTGAATGTAGTGTAATGAGCACCAAATATCTTGGCGAAGTGTTTGATATTCACGGAGGTGGATTAGACTTAATGTTTCCACACCACGAGTGCGAAATTGCGCAATCTGTGGCGGCAAATGGGCACGAATCGGTTAAATACTGGATGCACAACAATATGATAACCATCAATGGTCAAAAAATGGGGAAATCATTGGGAAATTTTATAACCCTCGACGAACTTTTTTCCGGCTCTCACCAATTACTCGAAAAGACATATCACCCCATGACCATTCGTTTTTTTATTTTACAGGCTCATTATAGAAATCCGCTCGATTTTTCAAACGAAGCACTGCAAGCTGCCGAAAAAGGATTAGATAGATTATTTAATGCGCTAAAAACGCTACATAAAATTTCAGAAAACGGAACAAGTTCGGCGTTTGATATAAAAAAATGGCGGGATAAATGCTTCGATGCAATAAACGACGATTTAAACACACCCATTTTAATTGCCCATTTATTTGATGCCGTTAAATTTATTAATTCGGTAGCGGCCGGAAGTGCACAAATAACGGGTGATGATTTGATATTACTCAGAAAACTAATGAACGATATTATTTTTTCAATTCTTGGACTGAAAAATACTAGTGAAAATACAGCCCTCGACGAGAAATTCGACGATGTAGTTAGTCTGCTATTAGAGATAAGGCAAGAAGCAAAGAAAGATAAAAACTGGTCGTTGGCAGATAAAATAAGAGATGAGCTTTTGGAAAGAGGCATTGTAATAAAAGATACCAAGGATGGATACGAATGGTCTTTTAAATAATTCCAAATTATTATTTTGATATGAAACTTGCTCCGAACATTATTCCGGGCAAGTTTTTTTTTATATACCAAATACAATGCTTTATATAATTCCAGAAACCGAACAAAAAAGCAGTAATTCTTTCCCTTTTTATGCCATAAAATATACGTTTCCGAACACTTTTTATTTAAATAAATTGTTAAACGAAGGGAGTGCCATATAATGTAATAAATAGTTAATCAACAACTTAACATCAAACATATACACTATAAGCATTAAATAAGTATTAAATAATACTTTCTTGTACGAAAATGAACAGGCTCCAACCAATAGTGTACAAATTTCAAATAAACTAAAATAATGCTTTATAAAATTAAAATACTGATAAAAAGGTATTTACAAACTTTGGCACGGCTTTGGTATTAGCTATTGAAACAAAACGATAGAATTTAATAAAATAAAAAAATATAGCTATGAAAAACTTGATTTTAACAATTGCAATGGTAAGTATATTCTCAATAAGCAACGCTGAAGGAATAAAAACTTACGAACCCGAAAAAATATCGACCACAGAAAATAGCATAATAATTGAAAGCTGGATGTTGAACACACATTATTTCGAAGAAACAGAAGCTGTGATAAGCATTGAAATGGTAAAAAGCATTAATCTGAATATCGATGCAGAAAAAGAAATAAGCTTAGAAAGCTGGATGTTCGAAAGCGACGAAATAATTGAAAATGAAATGGCCTTAGAAAGCTGGATGTTCGAAACATATAATGTTGAAGAGAAAGCTCTGGAACTAGAAGAATGGATGTTTTGATTAGTATATAAATTAGTTTACGTTTTTAGGTTAGGTTAAGTGAAAAGGCTGTTTGAGAAGACAGCCTTTTTTTTTATTGTAAATTTATGCTATCGAGCAAAAATTTTTCATCCTGAATAATTTTGCCGTCTTTATACTCCACCGCTCGAATCAATTCGCCTTCTTCATTATAAATGTATTGCTTTCCGGTGTATAGTTGTCCGTTTCTGAAATAACCATCTTTCTCGATTTTATTAAACTGTATATTATATAACTTATTGTAGCCGTTTGGATTAAATACTCCAAAAGTAAGATTATTCTCCGGTGAGCCATTATTATTAACCGAATCGGTTTCGTTTTTATTTTTATTAGCGGCCGCCACCACATTAACCGGTGGATATTCCACAACCTTGGTCTCATCCATTTTGTCGCCCAAAAAAACTTTCTGCGATTTTATATTCCCGTCTTCGTAATATTCCTTAAGAAGTCCATTTTTTTTCCCTTCGGCCCAACTTCCTTCAATTTTTATTTTACCATTTTCGTGAAAATACTTTTGTTCTCCCACCCTAAGACCATCCTCGTTATAATTCCATTCGTAACATAGATTTCCGTTTTCAAAGTAAAACTTATATTTACCCACCCATGTTGTACCTTTCCATACACCTTCTTCCTGAATTTTGCCATTGGTGTAAAAAACACGTGCTACACCGTTAGGCTGACCATTCTTATACTGAAACTCAGAAATTTTAAACCCATTGGAATCAAATTTAACCCAAAAATCTTCTTTTTTATCATTCTTATAGTAACCCGCCGTAAGCACATTTCCGGATGCGTTGTCGTTAAAAACCCATAAGCCTTGTTTCATATTGTATTCATCGCGCCGATTAATTGTATCTCCGGCCTGAACACGTTTAAAATTGATAAGAAACTCGGGGCCGGCATATAATCTGTAATCCTGACCAAGAGAAGCTTTAAAAGTAAGAAACGATAAAAAAAACAATAAAAAATAATGCTGAGGAATATGTAGAATATATATTTTTGTAATTTTCATATACTTATGTTTTCAGACAAAAGATAAATGATTAAACTGCAACGCAAATTACGATAAATAATTTATCTGCATAAATTTTTCGTACAGATAAGCATATTTCTCACTTCCTTTTTTGTCGGGCTCAACAATTTTTTCGGCCTTTACCAGAGATGCAATATCTTCAGGGGTAATTCTGTTTTTCTGCAAAGAAACCAAAAACGCAGCACCCCTTAATGATGCAGCGTCGGGATGGTCTGGTACATTTACATTTCTGGCAAAAATATCGGCAATTAATTGCACAAAAAATGGGTTACAAGCCATATCTCCTATTGCGGTTATCTCTTCGGTGTCGCTTGTAAATTTCTGAATTTCAGAAAATTTAAGCTTTGCGAAAAAAATAATTCCTTCCAGAACCGAACGAACAAAATCTGCGGTTTTATGCTGGTATTGAGTACGATAAAAACCGGAAAATGTTTCATTATTTGAATAATTTTGTGCATGCATTGGCACAAAAAAGAGCTTATGAGCGCCACTAACAGATTGCTGAGCCAATTCAAAGAAACGAGCAAATTTCTCTATTTCATCTTTAGAATTATTTTCAAGAGTAAAATTTTTGATAAAAAAATCCAACACGTTTAATCCACCAAATCTAACGCTATGGGCAAAAGTTCTATTCGAAAAAATAGTAGTCGAAATTTCTTTATTATTTAGCAACTTACTCCCAATACTTTGTGAAATCCATGCATCATGTCCGGCATAAAATAATCCGGAATTTTGATGCAGCAATCCGGCTCCCAGAATATTGGTATGTATAATAGAATCGGCACTAAAAATGGGAATATCTTTAACTAGCCCTAATTCTTCGGCAGCCAAAGCATTAAGTTCTCCTATTTGCATGGCAGAAGCTACGATAGGAGGAAGCTTTTTTCCATCAATCCCACAAATATTCAACAATTTAGGAATATACTGATTGTCCGAAATATCAACAAAATGGTTAGAAATGGCACTATCTGGTGTAGAAAAAGGAGCCGCCCCTAACTTAATAGCCAGAAAATCTTTGGCTTCTAAAAATAAATCTGTTTGATTATAAATGGCATCCAGCTTATGCTTAAAATATAGTAGTGCGGATAATGCTTCCTGACTAGCCCGTAATGGCTGACTACCGGCTTCTTTTGACCAATTTTTAGATTTAAAAACATCCAAATCTAAAAACGATTTGTCTTTCAGAATATCTTCAAGCGCATAATCAATTTTTCCGTTTGTATTTATAATGGCTTTACGAATAGCATTTCCTTTATTATCGGTAGGTACAATAATTCCGAAATCTCCGGTAATTGTAATTGCACTAATATCTTCGGCGCAAAAATAGTATCTGGCAAATAAAACCCGCATGGCTGCCTTAAGCGAAGCGAGCCAATCGTTTGGGTCTATTTCGCTAATGGCATAATTCGGTTCATCATTTTCCAGCATTATTTTGGCCAAGGCAAGATTTTTGCCAAAATAATCAAACAATCCTACTTGCAATTGTTTTGCTAAAATTTCTACTGAAAGAATGTACTCATGCTTTGATTTATTTATCACATGAAAGTTTTTAATTTCTATTTATCTAATCCGTAAAAGTATAAAATTCGATTAAAATACTATTTATTTGTGCAATAGATTTTACTGAGTTAAACAACAGGTAAAGTTTATGTTCATTTTGTTTGAGCAAACATTTTTTCGGATATTTTTGAACATAATCTAAAATAGCCACAAAAATTTCTGATTGATAGAAAAGTGAATCTTTATCGGCCACAAAATACAAAATAAGTTTACCTTGTTTAAAACTAATTTTCTCTATCCCTAATTTTTGTGCCCGATTTCTGAGCCTCATTGTCATGATTAAATCGGCTGCCTCTGGCGGCAACTGACCAAAGCGGTCTATTAACCGAGACAAAAATTCATCAATTTGAGCTTCTTCGGATAAGTTGTCGAGTTCTTTGTAGAGTTTAAATCTTTCTGTGATACTCTCAATATATCCTTCCGGAAATCGAATATCCACATCAGTGTCTACCGAACAATCGTCTACAAAACGTGAAGAAACAAAATCCGACTTGAGCTTTTCTTTTTCTTCTTTGGAATCGGCTTTGTCGAACAAGTTTTTAAACTCGGTGTTTCTTAATTCCATCACAGCCTCATCTAAAATGCGCTGATAAGTTTCGAAGCCAATATCGGCAATAAATCCGCTCTGCTCCCCCCCCAAGAGATTTCCGGCACCACGAATATCCAAATCTTGCATGGCAATATTAAATCCACTTCCAATTTCGGAAAACTGCTCAATTGCCTGAATTCTGCGGCGCGAATCGCGTGCAAGCCCTGTTACCGGTGGTGTAATGAGATAGCAGAATGCCTTTTTGTTCGAACGTCCAACCCTGCCTCGAAGCTGGTGTAAATCGCTGAGACCAAAATTCTGTGCATTATTAATAATCATGGTGTTGGCATTTGGAATGTCAAGTCCGTTTTCTACAATAGAAGTGGCCACCAACACATCGCATTCTTCGTTAATAAAATCTACGAGAATATTTTCCATCTGGGTACCGTCCATTTGCCCATGTGCAACTACAACTCTAATTCCGGGCACAATTTGTCTGATAATATTAGCCACCTGCTCAATATCTTTTACCCTGTTGTGAATAAAAAACACTTGCCCGTTTCGCTCAATTTCATATTTTATGGCATTGGCAATAATTTCTTCGTTAAATGCAATTAACTCTGTAATAATAGGAAAACGGTTTGGCGGTGGCGTATTGATTATTGACATATCGCGTGCCCCCATGAGCGAAAATTGTAATGTTCGGGGAATAGGAGTTGCCGATAATGTAAGTGTATCAACATTTACTCTCAGCGCCTTCAGTTTTTCTTTTACTGCAACTCCAAACTTTTGCTCTTCGTCGATAACGAGTAAACCCAAATCTTTAAAAACTACATCTTTACTAACCAAACGATGCGTGCCAATAATAATATCTACTTTGCCCTTAGCCAAATCAAGAAGTAATTGTTTTTGCTCTTTTGCAGACCTATTACGACTAAGATAGGTAACATTGGCCGGGAAATCTTTTAATCGCTCGCTAAAAGTGCGGAAGTGCTGAAAGGCAAGAATAGTGGTTGGAACTAATACGGCCACTTGTTTGTTATCGGCTACTGCTTTAAAAGCCGCTCTGATAGCAATTTCGGTTTTACCAAACCCTACATCTCCGCAAATAAGCCTATCCATAGGCACAAGCGATTCCATATCTTGTTTTGTGGCTATTGTAGCTTTTAGCTGGTCGGGAGTATCTTCATAAATAAAAGAAGACTCTAGCTCGTCTTGCATATAGGTATCGGCACTAAAAGCATAGCCCTTTTCCTGCAAACGTTGAGCATATAGTGCAATTAACTCTTTGGCAATATCTTTAACCTTGCTTTTGGTTTTGTTTTTTAATACCGACCAAGATTTAGATCCTAATTTATAAACTTTAGGTGGCTCACCCTCCTTACCTTTATATTTCGAAATTTTATGCAAGGCATGTAAACTCACAAAGAGAACATCATTATCCTTATAAACTAAGCGAACCGCTTCTTGAAATTTTCCATTTACCTCCATTTTTTCCAGTCCACCAAAGATACCAATGCCATGATCGATGTGAACGACATAATCTCCTGGTTGCAATGCACTTAGCTCTCTTAAGGTAAGTGCTTCCGTACCCGATTGTGAGTTTGTTTTTTTTAGTTCGAACCGCAAATAGCGTTCAAAAATCTGATGATCGGCATAAATGCTTATTTGCAAATCGTGGTCGATAAAGCCCAGATAAACAATAGAATTAATTTCTTCAAAATGAACAGACGCGTTTAAATCGGAGAAAATCCGGTTTATTCTTTCTAATTGTTTGCTATTGGCACTTAGAATAAAAACCCGATAATTTTGAAGATTCTTTTCTTTGATATCGCTAACCAGAAAATCGAAATTCTTTTTGAAAGAAATTTGCTCAGCGGTTTTAAATACAATGGTTTCGGAATTTTCAAAAACAGAATGAGGGGATATCTCTAGCAACTGAAACCCAAGTAGGTCTTTTTTTAAAATCTGCCCATTTACAAATCTGGTTTGAATAAAATCTGTTTCGAAATGAGATTTGTTTCGGTCTTCAAAAAAATCCAGTCTTTCGAGCGTAAATCTTAAATTGTTGGCTATAATAAGCGTATCGTGCTTTAGATACTCGATAATGGATGTATAAACCTCTTCTTCGAGCTCAAGAAAGTGCGGAGTAATAATAATTTGGTCGAATACTTGGAGCGATAGCTGTGTGACGGTATCAAAGGTTCTTAAACTATCCACTTCCACATCGAAAAAATCGATACGAAATGGATAATCGTTAGAAAATGAAAAAACATCGATAATGCTCCCACGAACAGCAAACTCGCCGGCTTCGAATACAAATTCTTTTCTCTTAAAGCCAAGATCCGTAAGATATTCCAATAGAAAATCCTGATCGAGCTTCTCCCCTTTTTTAAGCACGATACTACTATCTTTTAATACTTTACGCTGAACAACTTTTTCATGTAAAGCCTCTGGATAGGTAACCAGAAAAAAGTCGTTTTGGGTAGCAATTGCGCTTAAAATTTGGGTTCTTAAAACCAAATTATCGGGATCGTAACTATCCGATTCTTTAGTAACCAGTGCACGTTTATAGCTAGATGGAAGAAAATGAATTTTGCGTTCGGGCAATAGTCTCTCAAAATCGTTAAAAAGATAGGCCGCACTTTCTTTATCCTGGGCAATATAAAAAATACTTTTGTTGCAAATTTCTTTTATTGTAGCAACAACAAAGGCACTCGAAGAGCCATGCAATCCACTTAAATGAATTCTTTTCTTTTGCGTAAGAAATTCATTTAACAAAAGCACCTTTGGGTGATTCTTATATAGATAGAGCAGTTCCTTGATATTCAGCATGATATATTTTTAGCAGAAAAGCAATTTTTCAATAGGCTCTCCCGCCAACTCCTTCAATAAAATTCACAAAAGCCTGATTTACAACCTTATTACCGCCTGGTGTTGGATAATTACCAGTAAAATACCAATCGCCCAAATCATTCGGACAAGCAATATGCAAATTTTCTACAGTTTGATAAACGATTTCAACTTCTGCATTAATAAATTTGGTCTTTAGCATTTGCGAAATTTTTTTGGAAATTTGCTCCGGAGTATAATCTTTATAAATATCCTTTACATGATTTATAGCTTTTTCTTTAGGCAAAATAAGCTCAGCTTTACATTTTTGATATGTCTCTTCAAGAATATGCTCTTTCCCCTCGTCTTTTAGCAACTGAATTACCGCTTTAAAAGCGATAAAGTCGCCCAAAACAGCCATATCAATTCCATAACAATCGGGATATCGAATTTGTGGCGATGACGAAACAATTACTATTTTTTTGGGATCGAGTCTGTCTAAAATGCGGAGAATACTTTTTTCTAAGGTGGTTCCGCGCACAATAGAATCATCGATAATAACCAAATTATCTACATTGCGGCGCAGTGAACCATAAGTAATATCGTATACGTGCGCCACCAAATCATCGCGGGTATTATCCTGAGAAATAAAAGTTCGCATTTTAATATCCTTAATGGCTACCTTTTCCACCCGAGGTCTTCTTGCAATAATACTGAGCAAATCCTCTTTCGAAAGATTGTCTTTTTTCTCCCAAATTTTATCTACCTGTTTCAGTTTTACATAATCTTCTACACCCTTAATCATTCCATAAAAAGCAGACTCGGCAGTGTTTGGAATATACGAAAAAACGGTATTATCCAAGTCGTAGTTTATAGATTCAAGTATCTGTGGAGTAAGAAGTTCTCCAAGTTTTTTTCGTTCGGTATAAATATCCACGTCGCTCCCCCTGGAAAAGTATATTCTCTCGAAAGAACAACTTCTAATGGTTTCGGCTTCACGAATTTGCTCAATACTAAATTGACCATCTTTTTTTATTACCACAGCTGCTCCCGGTGGAATTGGCCGCACTTGTTCCTCGCGCAAATTAAATGAGGTTTGTATAACCGGTCTCTCCGAAGCCACAACAATTACTTCATCATCGTAATAGTAAAATGCCGGCCGTATACCCCAAGGGTCGCGCATTACAAAAGAATCCCCGTGCCCGATTAAACCGCCAATTACGTAGCCTCCATCCCATCGTTTGCTGGATGCTTTCAGTATATTGGTAATATCGAGATTTTTTTCTATCAAAGGCGAAATTTCTTTATTGGAGTAATCGCGCTTCTTATACAAATCAAAAAGCCCTTGATTTTCATCGTCTAAAAAATGACCAACATTTTCGAGTATTGTTACAGTATCTGAATAGTCTTTAGGGTGTTGACCCAAAGTAAGAAGGCTATTGTAAAGCTCATCTACATTGGTTAAATTAAAATTTCCGGCTAGCACCAGATTTCGCGATTTCCAGTTGTTTTCTCTCATCACCGGATGCACGTTCTCGATTCCGTTGCCACCGAAAGTGCCATAGCGCAAATGCCCAAGATATACTTCGCCTGCAAAAGGCACATTTTCTTTTGCCCAAATAGAATCTTCGAATAAGTGATGATTTTTTTCTTCAATTTTCTGAAAATCTTTTTTAATCTGGGAAAAAATATCTTGCAATGGAGCTGATGCTATTGAACGCACACGATTAAAATATTTTCGGCCGTGCGATACATCAATTTTCAGATTTACCAAACCGGCTCCATCCTGACCTCTGTTGTGCTGCTTCTCCATTAAAAGGTATATTTTGTTTATACCGTAGCGCCAGGTTCCGTATTTCTGTTGATAATAAGACAAAGGCTTACGCAAACGAATTAACGCAATCCCACATTCATGTTTAATTAACTCACTCATAATAAATAAAGTAATCCTAATTTTATAATTCCGGCCATTCAATCTGATCTTTTACAATCCAGGCATCGGGATATTTATGCAATATCTTAAGTCTATAACTGGCCGCTTCTCTTTTGGTACGAAAATTTCCGACGTAGACTTTAAAGTAAGGTGCGAAATATGAAATATATGCTCCTATTTCGGGAAATTCCTCTGAAAAACTTTCCACCCTTGCTTCCGCTCCTTCTTTTGCACCTCTGCCTGTGGCAAAAAATATCTGAATCCTATATCCGGGAATACTTTTTTGCGCTTGATTCTGATTTCTTTCAATTTCTAAAGTATTTGTAAGCATTTTTGCTTGCTTAATAACAATTGCACGGGTTTGAGCATTTGCAGGCAATATATCGTTTATATTATAATAGCTGTATGTTTGCGAATTTGCCGAAAAATAAGTGAACAAAACAATTAGAACATGGAAGTACTTTAATTTCATTTTCAATTTAATCAATTATATAATAATTAATGAGCTATTTTTTCAATTTTACTACATTGTCAAGATCAATAGGAACATCTTTGGTGAAAATAAAAAACTTTACTTTAACAATTCCTTTAATATTGATTTTGGCTTCGTTGGAAGTAAATGCCTTAAAAAGCGACAAAAAATTTGTAAGCATATTCTCAAATTTAAGCTCTACCGGAAAAGATACATTCTCGTGCTTTAGTGCTTTGAGCAATATTTCATCGTCAAAACTTGTAATTTTGCCTGCCTTGATGTCGTTCATGGTAAAATCCAAGTCAGCCTCCAGTATTTTCAAATCAAAAAACATTTTATTTTTTACCGGTACTACCATAGACAGTTTTATACTGTTGGTAGATAATTCATTCACATTCACAGAATCGATTTTACCAATTTCAATCGGATTATAAAACTTCATCAATGCCCAAAGAAATACTACAGCAATAAACAGGAATACCAATATTTTGCGAAAAAATCTTTGCATGGTAAAATTTGTTTAAATTTTTGTTTCAAAATTAGCATTAATATCATAAATTAGGACGATGATTTCCTGAAAAATTTATTTCGACGCTATTTTTACATAGATTTTAACTTAATTCAAGCTTATGAAAAAAATAATTATTTTATTTATTGCGGGTTTGCTTTTCCATTCGGCTAATGCTCAAACTTTTGTTGAACAATGGACAGACCTCATGAACCAGGGCAAAAACTACTATTTACAGGAAAAGTACTCTAATGCCATGGATGAGTTTAAAAAAGCTTCGTTAATTATTCCAACTGATACTTTAGCCTATACCTATATTATTAATTGTGCGCAATTTACAAAACAAGCAGGCGAAGCCTTTAAGGCCTTAAACAACCTGGCAAAATTGGAATTTAATTCATCTTTGCCATACGAAAACTGTTTGCCAATTTTGTTGAATAACAATTTCGGGATGGAAAATATTCTCCCGCTTTTTAAGGCAGCAAACACTAAATTTCCGAAGAATGAAAGAATTTTCTTGCTCGAAATTCAGCTCTATCAAAAATACGGATTTACTACATTGTTTTTTGAGAAACTAAACACTTTTCGAATACTATTTCCGCGCAATTACGAGAGCTATTTACTTGAGATTAAAACACTAAATGAACAAATAAAAGACTCGGTAATGGCGTTTGATGTAATTAAAAAGGCACAAATTATTTTCCCCGATAGTCTTTCGTTTTTTAAGCTTGAGTATTCATATCAACTTAAAAGAAAAGAATACGACATGGCACGCCAATTAATTCAAAGTTTGATTGAAAAAGACAAGCAAGATGCCGAATTGTTTTATAATTTAGCACTCTTATATTTTGAAGAAGAAAACTACGACGAAGCAATTGCAACCTGCCAGAAAGCCATCAACCTAAAGCCCGATTATGTAGAAGCCATATATAACGTAGGTACATTCTATTATTACGAAGGAATGGTTTATAACTCGGCCATTAGCGACATGACAGTGGGACAATACAAAGAAGAAGGAAAAGATTATCAGAATTCTGCCCTTGAAAATTTTCGTTTGGCAAAACCTTATTTCGAAAGTGCCATCGTATATAATCCTAGCGATTTGGATGCTTATGAAAACCTGAATACGATAAATGTGCTGATTCAAAATATTGAAAATACCATGTCGCAAAATCAGGATTGGACCGAGGAAAATACCCTTGACTTGCCACTCTTTATTTCTAATCTTGCTATAAGCTATCAATCTATAGCCGGAGAATTAAGCAAGGATAGCAATGCTTTGGTACAATTTATTTTGAAAAATATTACCGATAGCCTCCTTTCAAATGTAAATGTATATATTAATCAGCCAATTACAACACCCGGATTGCATTTCTCCGAAAAAATCACCATCGACAGCATTCTTCCCAAGGCCGACTTTGCGGTTTCTGTTGACTTAAGCTATAACTACAAAGCAGCGGAAGTTTCGGGTATAGAACTTGCCGATGGTGCTCAGGATAAGTTAAGATTTTTTGCCCAAATCGGAGATAAAAAAGTGGCCGATTTGCAGGAAATAAATGTTGCTATTAAAAGAAATACTCCTATAGAAGTGCATGCCGAAGAAGAAATGGTAAGCGACTCAATATTTATATCAATTCCAGCCAATTATCTCATAGCCATAGGATTAAGCGAATATCTTAATTGGCCTGCTATTGAATATGCTGCAGAAAGTGCCAAGGAATTCAAAAGAATTCTTACAGAAAAATACACTTTCGAAACCGATAATATTTATGAGCTATATAATAATGAAGCCACACACCAAAATATTAGAAATGCGCTTATCAAAATAAAAAACGAAATAAAATCAGATGATAACCTCATCATATATTTCTCGGGGCATGGTTTTTACAATGCGGCCTTCGATTATGCAACCTGGGTTCCTTACAATGCAAATGTAGATGCACTCGAAGATTATATTGCTACTTCTCAGATTATCCAGTACTTATCGAGTATTAATGCAAAGCACATTGTTATTTTCACAGATGCATGTTTCTCTGAATCGTTGTTTATGCCGGCAGAAAATTTCAGCTTTAGTACCGAAAATATTGACGAATCTTCCAGATGGGCATTTAGCTCGGGAAATATCGAATACCTTGCCGACGAAAATTTTAAAAAACCAAAAGCTTTTGTTGAAAAACTTTTTCAGGTTTTTACCGAAAGTAGCGCAACAAAACTTGCAATTAACGAAATTATCTACAAAACTACCGAAGCATTGAAACAACAAAACATTAGCAGTGCGATTGGCCGCCCGCTAAATATTCAGGAAAACTTTAGTGGACGTTACTTTTTTACAAAAAAATAGTAGAATTAGCAAAAAACGCCTTCCAATCCGTGAAGGCGTTTTTTAATAAAGTGTATTACAAGTTATTTCTAATCTCTTGCTCTAATTTTCCACTGCCAGGCCAATTCGCATTGTTTTTAAGCAATTCCATCCTTTTGCCTAAAATCTGATAAAATGGAATTCCGTGTATGGCGTAGGCACTTTGAATAGCCGGCTTAAATTCCGGAATTAATCTAAAATGAATTCCATCGCCATTCAGTTTTTTAAGTGCATTTTTCCATTGCTGATGTTCCAAATCGGTAGATAAATACAAAAAAACCACCTTCTCGGTTTTAAGCGCCAGCTTTAATTTTTCGGAATACGGCATCTCTCTCCAACACGGCCCACACCAGTTTGCCCAATAATCGACCAAAACGATATTATTCTCAAAAGCTTTAAGTGTATCGGCAAGTAATAAAGTATCTCCCAATTGAGTAACTACTTTTGATTTAAGTAGTGTTTCGCTATTCAATTGGGCATGCATTTTCAAAGAAAAAAATGCAAGGAATAAAGCAAACAATAGAATTCTCATCAATTTAACGAATTAGAGTAACACTTACTTTATCAATTTTGCCACCCATGGGCGGATTTAATTTCGAAATTTTTATTTCGGCCTTATGAATTCCCTTTAGCTTGGTAAAAAGTTCATCGAGTATGCGACCGGCAATATGCTCCAACAGATGCGATTTTAATAACATCTGGCTTTTAATGATGTTGTAGGCGGTTTGATAATTTACAGCATCCTTTAGATCGTCGGATTTTGATGCTTGCTCGGTTTCAACTTCCATTCGAAGGTATACGATAAATCTGTTTCCAACAATTTGTTCTTCTTTGAAATGACCATGATAGGCATAAAATTCCATGCCTTCAATTTCAATAATTCCCATATCAGTTTTTTAATTTAGCTTTAAAAATAATTCTCTCTGAAGCATTGCTCTCTTTGTAAAAACGATTTAGTCCGGTAACGACTAAGGTATATTTTTCGGGAAAAAGAGCAAAACGCTTTACCGCAAAGGTATATACATTTGAATTTACGATGTCGTGCAAATAAATTGGCTCAACAATACTTTGGCTTGAACTGCCTTTACTCAGATAAACAGCAAAATATGAAGCAGTATCGGCTAAATGATTATTCATTGATTCCCAAAAAACAAATAATTCTTTCCCTTTCTTCTCGGTTTTTAGTTCTGAGGGCTTTGTAGGAGCATAATTTTGAGTAGTTTGTGGTACTTTAGGAAAACTCTTATACTTAAGTTGATTATTTACAATAGAATCTGTAAGCCCACTATTGTTTTTTAAAAACGAAGTGGTATTGTAAAATACAACTCCGCCAAAATTTGATGAATTGCGCGAAATTTCAATTTGATTCGGAATTTCAGCCATGTTGCGCCATTGTTCGTTTTTTGCATCGGCTGCAGCCATATAATAGGCATGCCCGGTATAAAGCATAATTCCATGATTATTTTTGTTCCACCAATCAGCCAAAACCTGAAAAGAGGCCGCCGGATAATTTACCGGCCAATAAATTTGCGGACTAACATAATCTACCCATTTTTGCTCCATCCAATAGAGCACATCTGCATACAAATGATCGTAATTGGCCAAACCATTGGTTGCCGATCCACGAGGGTCTTGTGCTGCATTTCGCCAAATGCCAAAAGGAGCAATTCCAAACTGCACATGAGGCTTCGTTTTTTTTATACTTTCGGCAATTGCCTTCACAGTGGCATTTACATTGTAAATGCGCCACTCCATAAGCTGATTAGGAAAATATTTACCTCCATAGGTTTTAAAAGCAGCAGAATCATTAAAAGTTTCATTAGCAATTGGATAAGGATAAAAATAATCATCCATGTGAATGGCATCTATATCATACTTCTTTACTAAATCTGCCACTATCATAGCAATATATTTTCTCACTTCGGGCAAGCCCGGATTAGCATAAATGTCGTTACCGTAATTTACAGTCCATTCCGGATGTTTTCGAACCAAATGATTTTCGGAAATCTGACTATGCAATTTATTAGATACCAGGCGATAAGGATTAATCCAGGCATGTACTTGCATACCGCGCTTATGGGCTTCTAAAACCATGGTATGTAGCGGGTCGAAAAAACCTTCGGGAGCTTTACCTTGCTCTCCGGTAAGCCATTCCGACCAAGGTTCGAAAGCAGAATTATAATATGCATCGGCCGATGGTCGCACTTGAAAAATGATGGTATTAATATTATTTTTATACAAATTATCAATCAAACTAATTAATTCGGTTTCTTGCTTTGCGCTTCCGCTAGTAGGCGATTTTGGCCAATCAATATTTTTTACCGTGGCAATCCAAACGCCGCGGGTTTCGTATTTTATCTGTGCCTGGGCAGATAAATTAAAGGATATCATCAACAAAAAAAATATACCATCTTTTTTCAAATATTTTCTAAACTTCATCGCATTTTCTTTTCTTATTGAACATCTAAAGTAAATATAAAAATCATATATTTAGACCAAAATTTTAGACCAAAATTTTAGCTTAAAATTTTAGGAATTGAATGCCAATTTTGATTTTTAATATATAACCCTAGTAATGAAAGAGTATACCAAATTCCAATTAGCTTTGCGCAATGGACAAGATATGAACGAAATATGGATTGCTTTCGAAGGCAATATTTACGATGTAAGCGAAAGCCGAATGTGGCGAAATGGAAAACACTACGAACATTGGGCAGGCCAGGATCTTACAGAAGAATTAATAAATGCCCCGCACAAAGATTGGGTATTTGGGAAATTTGAGATAGTTGGGAAATTGATTTGAATAAAATATGTGTAAGTATTTTTTTCTTTTTATCTTTAATGCAAACAAAACAGAATATTTCTTATAAATAAGTAAATTAGATGAACGAAATTCAAAAAACTGAAATTCAATATATAGACATAGATAAAATTCTTGAAAAAAGAAATCCGAAGCTAAAAAAATGGCTTCCGGCTTTTATGATTCGATATATCAAAAAAATTGCACATCAGGAAGAGATTAATGCCTATTTAGATAAACATGGCTCAAAGATAGGCCGCCCATTTTTAGAAGGTGTATTTGAAGAATTCAATATTCAAACAGAAATTATTGGAATAGAAAATTTGCCTAAAAATAATAAATTGATTTTTGCGGCAAATCACCCTCTTGGAGGAATAGACGGAGCGGCATTTATTTATGAAATCGGAAAATTTTATCCCAATATAAAAACCATTATTAATGATTTGCTGCTGAATGTAAAAAATATGGAAGGAATTTTTGTGGGTGTAAATTCGTTTGGCAAGAATACCAGAGAGCATCTTTTAGGGATAGAAAAAATGTTTAACTCTGATGCGCAAATACTAATGTTTCCGTCGGGATTTGTTTCGAGACGACAAAAAGGAATAATTATGGATTTGGAATGGAAAAAAACATTTATTGATTGGTCTCGAAAATACCAAAGAGATATTATTCCAGTACATTTTAGTGGAAGAATTAGCAATTTTTTTTACAACTTTGCCAACTTACGTAAATTTTTCGGAGTAAAGGCAAATTTAGAAATGTTCTACTTAGTAAACGAAATGTTTAAGCATCGGGGCGGAAAACTTACCATAACTATTGGGAAGCCAATTCCGTACACCACATTCTTAAATCCAAACATTAAACCAACAGAATGGGCAGATTATATACGTGCACATGTATACAAATTGGCACAGAACCCAAAAGAATCATTTAGTATAAATTAATTTTTGCATATATATGAAAGAACTTGCAGACGAGGCAAATAAGGAACAGCTAATACATGAACTCCAGAATGTTGAAATGCTGAGAAAAACCAATTATGGACAAAATGAGCTTTATATTTTTACTGCACAACAGGCTCCGAAATTAATGCACGAAGTAGGTCGTTTGAGAGAAATGACTTTTAGAAGGGCCGGAGGAGGCACAGGAAAAGATGTTGATATTGATGCCTACGACACTACAGAAAATCCTTATTATCAATTAATAGTCTGGGAACCCGAACAGCAAATTATTTTAGGCGGATATAGATACATAGATTGCGCCAACATTCACATGGATAATCCAAAAGAAATAAAGCTAGCCACCCAAGGATTATTTTCTTTCTCTGAAAAATTTATTGAGCAATTCCTGCCATACACCTTAGAGCTTGGTCGCTCTTTTGTACGGCCAGATTACCAGTCGACTCAAAGTGCCCGAAAAGCTATATACACTTTAGATAATCTTTGGGACGGATTGGGCGCTTTAATATTAAAGCACAAACAAGCAAAGTACTTTTTTGGAAAAGTAACCATGTATGATACCTTTAATACTGAAGCCCGCGATTTATTGCTCTATTTCTTAAAAAAAATGTTCCCGGATCATGATAAACTTGTCTATCCAAATGAGCCACTTGAATTTGCAACTTCTTTGGATAAGCTCGAAAAATTTTTCAATCATGGAAATTTTAAGGACGATTACAAAGAATTATCCTACTCGATTAGAAATCTGGGTGAAAAAATTCCACCACTCATAAATTCGTATATGAATATATCGCCAAATATGAGAACTTTTGGAACAGCAATTAATCATCATTTTGGGGCGGTTGAAGAAACAGGTATTCTTATTACAATAGACGATATTTTTCAGGAAAAAAAAGAAAGACATATTAGTCTTTAATTTGAATAAAAAAACCGGAGAATTTTTATATTCTCCGGTTTGGTTTGTTATTATCAAACCTAATTATTCTATCTTCAAAGTACTTAATTCTTCATCGAGCATTATAAATACAGGCGTATTTCGGGCCTGAAAATTTTTGCCGTATTGACCAATAATGGTAAATGTGGCACTATTAAGCTTGCGGGCATGAATGGCAAAAACATCCGAAGGAAGTTGAAATTCCTTAACTTTTAAGGCTTTACCATCAATATTCACAGAAATTACAGAAATTTGCATTTTCTGTCCGGTTTGGTACTGTATTTTTCCGTCTATTGCACCAAAAAAACCGTTTGAATTGGCAATCAAAAACATTTTGTCGCCAAAAAATAATAAGTCTACAATCTCACCATCAAAAGAAACAGAGAAAGAATCTGCCCAAATATCTTTTCCATCCAACGAAATTCTTCGCAAAGCAATATTATTCGCATTTGCTGACTTATTCTGCGTCAAAACTGTAAACACCTGAGCAATATCATCGTACAAGAAATGAGTAATTTTTCCATTGCACGGAACCCGAAACATCTCTTTCTGGTCTCCGCTACCAGAAAGTTGTGTAACTATTAATTCCTTGTCTGACTGAGCAGCAACAAATATGTTTTGTTCATTTAGCAATATTCCAGAAACATTCACGTGTGCGCCTTCGGATTTAATGCTTCGCACCCAAGCTGCTTTATTATTTTTGATATAGGCCACAAATCCGGCATCGTTTGGCTGGTTTTCCGGTTTTATTTTTCCACCTACAAACTGAAATTTGGGTGTTTCCAAAAAGGTTGACGAAACAAACTTTGCAGAAGAATCAGCAGCATTTTGAAACATAGCGATAGAATCTTTCTCAAATTGAGCATAAGAATTTTTTAAATAATACCTGCTCTTAATATTAAGCAAAATCTGAATATAATTATTCAAAAAACGATTTAAAAACAAAGCATCTTGCTTGTTGTTATTTTCGGTTTGAGCAACAAAATTTTCTTTATTTTTATACTGATTTTCAATTAAATCCATATACTTTTCGATTCCTACTGTTTTTACAGTGGCACTAAAAACATTCAATTTTTTATCGAGAATTGTTTTTAAATCCGAAACTTTTTTGGCCTGAACTCCTATATCTGTTAAATCATATTCTTTAAAACTAATCACAGGGTCGAGATAATAGCTTTTGCCTGCTTTCAGGAAATCTATTTTCGACGACTTATAATCGAACAAAGCCACCACAGGCGATTCAAAATCGTATTTCGACATTTCGTTAAGTACACTCACCTGAGGGGCATAAAATTGGATGGAATCTACCCTTTGCTTAGCATTAATAATTTCATCTACAGCCTTATTCAAATTGGCATCTGCTTCAATCATTTTTTTACGTAGCGGATATATTTCTCTGTTTATTACCTCTTTATATTCGTTTACCCATTTACCAAAATCCCAAAGATAAAAGCTGTTATAAAGAAACGAAACGCTAGTTAAACCTTCAAGCCTGTATGTTTCAATATTCTTGAGAACATATTCGGGTTTGTAATTTTTTATGGGATAGTTAATTAATGCATTCTGGTAGTGGGTTAGAAAATATTTTGTTGAATCAAAATCCATTCTAAGCTGTTCTAGTTTATCTAATAATTTCTTGTCAGTGAATAAATATAAATCCTTTACTTTAGACTGATTATTAAGAATTTGCCGGAAATTTTGAATGCAATTATCGTAGAAATAGGCACTTTTCTTAAAATAATGGGTAATAATCAATACATTGTTTTGATATTCGTCGTTTGCCAATATTCTTTTATCAATATCCATTATAATATCTTCATAACCAGGCTTTTTACTGCCATCCACCACCTGAACATCCTGATAGTATACGGCATCTTTATTTGATACTTTTCCTTTTTGCTCCAGATAAAATTTAGCTAAACCATAATAATTCTTAGTTTCACGTGTGAAATAATTCACCAGATTGGGATACAACATAGGGTCAAAACGTTTGGAAAACATTTCGGTAATGCGACCCAATTGATAATAAACATTCGGATGATCGGGATTGTAAAACTGAAACTCTTTCAAAATCATAAAAGTCTCTTCGGATGATTTTGTGCCAATGGCATCATAAACATCTTTATACTTGAGCGAACTCTGCGCTATCAGATGCTTTCCAAGGGTCAACTGCAAAAATAGCATGGCAGCCATCAAACCAAAAATCCTACTGATTTTTTTGTAGCGAATTTTGTAAATAATTTGAAGCATATTTTTCATTTTCATTGTATATTTCTTTCTAAATATCTAATTCTGCAATTCTTAATTTTGAATATTCACATCAAGAATACGCAACTCCACCCTACGGTTTTTTGCTCTGTTCTCATCGTTATCATTGAGAACAATAGGTTTGCTTTCGCCATATCCGCGTGGAATAAGTCTGGATGAAGGCACCTTTTTTTCGATTAAATAATTTACAACACTTTGGGCTCTCTTCTCAGAAAGCCGCTGATTGTAGATATCCGAGCCAACATCGTCGGTATGTGCGGAAATTTCTACTTTTACATTCTCATTGTCGAGCAAAAGTTCAACCAATTGGTCGAGCTGAGTAAAAGAACTTATGTCGAGCTCCGCCGAATTTGTTTCAAACTGCACTGCGCTAATGGTTAATTTTGTTTGTGCATTTAAAGGTTCAAGTTTTACTTCCATTTTTTGTGGTGCTTCATTATTCAAGTCAACTTCGGTATTATAAAATGCATATCCTTTGGGAGCCTTAACCTTTACATTGTATTTTTTTCCTTTTTTTAGTTTAAGGTCGTATTTTCCTTCTTCGTTTTTGGCGGCATAGACTTTTAATTCTTCACCAGTCTCAACATCAACCACATAAATCTGCACCGAATCGAGAACTTCCTGGGTTTCCATATTGGTTACTTCAACTTCCAGAGTTTCGTAGTTTGGCTGCAAATCAACATCTCTTTCGAAATTACTAAATTGCACAATTTCATCGAGTGAAAAAGGAATTTCAAAAGGATTGTGGTTATCTGCTTCTACCTTAATATTGTATTTTTTACCAATCTCGAGGCCAATAATGTAACGCCCCTTTCGCTCGGCATTAATTTTTGCATCTATAGGATTTCCAGAAGATTGTTCGATTACAGAAATTCTGGCATCCAAAGGGCTAAAATCTTCTGCATCAAAAACATTTAAAAATAAGCTGATGGAGCTAAAAAGCGTAAAATCTTTTTTCCTTAAGCCAAATTTATTCTCAGAGCTTAAGTCCAAAGATTCAAAACGGTAAGAATAATTCTCTTTATATAGACTTAAATCATATTTTTGCCCGGTTGTTAAAGTAAAAAAAAACTCGCCATTTATTTCGCTACTAAGATAGGATGCCAGAATTCGCTTGCTTTCTGGATTAGCCACTTCTATTTTGGCTTCAATAGGTTTATTGCTATATAAATCGGTAATATTTCCTGAAATAGAGACAAGCTTGTCTTGAAAAAATTGCGCAGGAACCGGTGCGTTATTTAAAAAAGAAGGCTCTTTAGATTTTGATTTCTTTGCAACAGAACTAACAATAAAATACTCCTGGAAAGCAGGAAAACTAAGCGCCCAATCGTTATTAGCGGTACTTAAAGTATCAATTTTAATTGGCAATTTCCATATTTTTTTGGCAATTTGCTGGGTGTAGTAAACATCAAAACCCAAATCGGCGTTTTCGCGTACCGATGAATAATATAAAGTTTTGTTGTCGGGAGCAATACGAGGCCTGCTTTCGCAAAAAAGATTGATAGGTTTAGTTAAATCGTAAGGCTCTTCCCATTCACCATTGATATTTTTTTCAGCAACAAAAATTTTGTTGCACTCAAAGTCCGACGAAAAACTATTAACTTCGGTAATAGGTCTTGTAAAATAAAGTGAATTCTCGTCGGCAGAAATTGATGGTTCCATCTCATCGAGTGCTGTATTTATTGGACTTCCTATATTCTCAGGTTTAGACCAATCATTTCCGTTCCTAACCAACCTGTAGATATCGAAACCACCTTTCCCAGCAGCAAAATTTGCGGAGATAAATAACAACCGACTATCTATACTTAAAGAAAAGCCCTTAATTTGCGCACCTTGCAGAATATGCTGGTTTAACCCTGCCACTGGCGTTGCTGCACCAAAAGTCTTTTCTTTTGTAAGATTAGCACTATAAAATGCAAAGTTCAGATTTGCGTCTATTGTTAATAAAAAAATAGCTGTTCCATTGGCCAAAACAAAAGATTCGGTTATTTTTAATCCTTCCGGAATATTTAAAGAAGAAACAGAAACTTGCGATTGGGCTGAAATGCCCATAAGAATGGTTAAGAATATAACCAATAGCTTTTTTAATTGATTCATAGTAAAACAATTCATAAATATTTGCAAAAGTAATTGATATGTAATAAACAAAAAAAACATTAACCAATTATTTTTTTTATTTTTGTATTATGATTGTTGAGCAAAATAAATAGATATGGCCAAAAAGCAAATTAAACCTATAAAAAAAAGTAGTTCTATCGAACATAGCAAAATTAATACTGCCTCTAGGATACCTCCAAAACAAAATCCGATTATAACAAAGAACGGCTTTCCAACCTACAACATAAAAAATAGCCTTCTGGCGATACTTATTATATTATCAATCTCATTTGCAGCATATTTCCCGTCTCTAAACAACGATTTTACTAATTGGGACGATACAAGTTATGCTTCGGAATACTATCAACACGAAAAAGAAGGATGGGATGGTATTAAAGACGAATTTACGCATTTTTGGATGGGAAACTATCACCCTTTGGCCATGCTCTCACTAAAAATTGATTTTAATCTATCGGAAAAAAGGAAACCAACTAACCCCGATAATAAAAGAGATTACGAACCAAAACCGTTCCTCTTTATTTTGCATAATCTCATTCTTCACCTATTCAATACCGTTTTCGTTTTTATATTTACACTCTTATTAATCAGGTTATACGAGCAAAAATACCGAAACCAAAAACCGCCGTATTTTTTCATCATGGCCATTATTACCGGCTTACTTTTTGGTGTTCATGCCATTCATGTAGAGTCGGTTGCGTGGGTTTCGGAGCGGAAAGATGTTCTTTATACCTTTTTCTTCCTTCTTTCGGCCATTTTCTATGTAAAATATCTCGGGAATAAAAATTTCACTTTTTTAATCTTATCTATTCTGAGTTTTATTTTTTCATTGTTGAGCAAAGGGCAAGCAGTTTCTTTGAGCATTACCATCATTGCCATTGATATTTTTCTGGGAAGAAACTGGAAAAACTATAAGATATGGCTGGAAAAAGTGCCCTTTTTGTTGCTTTCGCTCTTATTTGGAATCATTGCCATCTGGGCTCAAAAAGCGGGTTCAGCGATTCATGATATTGCAGATTATTTCTTCCACGAACGCATTATTTGGGCTTCTTATGGATTAACACAATACATTTTAAAACTAAGTATTCCATTTGATTTAACGCCCTTGTATCCGTATCCTTACAAATCCGGGCATTTGCCTCTGGTTTATTTTTTATATATCATTCCGGCAATAGTATTTTTATACACCTTTTATCTGGCAATCAAAAAAAATAGGCTAATAGCCTTCTCTATAGCGTTTTATCTGATAAACATATTCTTATTACTACAATTATTACCGGTTGGGAGTGCGGTAATGGCCGATAGATATGCGTATATCCCTAGTATTGGTTACTTCATTTTTATTTCGGCGCTTGTTCCGCTGGCAATAGAAAAAAAATATATTAAAATTCCGCTGGCCATAATAATTGCATTGATGGTTGGATATAATAGCTTTTTTACATACAAACAAACCGATGTATGGCAAAATAGCCTTTCACTATGGAATCATACAATAGAATTAGAACCCAAGGCTGTAGTAGCCTGGAATAACAGGGGGTCTACCAAAGAAAAGTTTAAGCTTCACGCTGATGCAATAAAAGATTTTGACGAAGCAATTTCGCTCAAACCAGATTATGCACATGCTTATTACAACAGAGGAACTGCACGAAAAAATCTGGGTGATATGACATTAAACCCCGACCAGAAAATGAAGATTTTTCGCGATGCTTTAGATGATTACAACAAAGCCATTATTCTGATTCCGGATTTTGACAAAGCTTTTCATAACCGTGGTATAATTTACGATAATTTAGGACAATTTGATTTAGCAATGAAAGATTTTGAAAAAGCATTGGAAATAGCACCCAATAATTTTGAGATTTTTATAAACAGAGGGGTTGTGTATGGCAAAATGAATTTACTTGATAAAGCCATTGATGATTTTAATCGTGCAATTAAACTAAACCCAAGAAATTCATCGGCATACTCAAACAGAGGTTTGGCCAATAACATTGCCGGAAATACTGAAGCTGCATTGGCCGATTATAATAAGGCCATTGAGCTGGAACCTGGCTTTGCCACTGCCTATTCTAACCGTGGACTGATATACAAAAACAACAAAAACTACGAAAAGGCCGTTGATGATTTTACCAAATCGATTGAGCGAAATCCCAACTTTGCCGATGCATATTTTCATCGAGCAGCTGCTTATGTGGCTATGAATAATTTTTCTGCTGCATGCAAGGATTTTAAAACAGCGCAAAAACTGGGTTACCAAGACGCTGCACTAATGATAGAAAAATATTGCAAATAATAATTGCATGCTTTGTCAAAAGTATTTATCAATATGGCTTTTTAGGCAATTTGCTTACATACTTTATTCAATTTTTTTTGTTGATTTTCGCCATGTAAATATTTCATGATAATCAAAACAGGTGCAAAAAATTATCTGCTTAGTTCTCCTGCGATAGAAATCTGCATAAACTGTTTAATCTCTTCAATTTTTAAGTTTTGTGCCAATAAAAACATCAATTTGGTAATGGCTGCCTCTGTGGTCATATCGTAACCGCTAATAATACCTGCACGATGAAGCCCCTGGCTGGTTTCATAGCGCCCCATTTCCACAGCACCAGCGCTGCACTGCGTAATATTTACAATAATTTTCCCGTTATCTACGGCAGATTTAAGCTCCTGAATAAACCAATCGTTTAGCAAAGCATTTCCAGAACCAAAGGTTTCCAACACATAAGCTTTAATCTCCTGAGCAGAAAGCACTGCTTTTAAAAAATCATGTCTGATACCGGGAAACAGTTTTATAATGGCAACGCGATTATCTACCAGTTTATGAAATTTAGGAATTCGCGAGTATGTTGAATAATGAATATTATTTTTTTGATAATTAATATGTATTCCTGCTTCGGCAAGCGGAGGAAAATTGGCAGATTCAAAGGCTTCAAAATATTCAGCATTTCTTTTTCTGGTACGGTTTCCTCTAAATAGTTTATCATCGAAAAAAATAGTTACCTCAGGAACCAGCGATTTTCCATTTTCGTGCGCAGCAGCAATTTCTATTGATGAAACAAGATTTTCCATGCCATCTGTGCGCAATTGGCCAATGGGGAGTTGGGAGCCTGTAAGCACAACTGGTTTGTTTAAGTCTTCGAGCATATAACTTAATGCTGAAGCAGTATAGGCCATTGTGTCTGTGCCATGAAGCACTACAAAACCGTGATATAGCTCGTGATTATTGGCAAAAATTTCAACCAGTTCGCTCCAAAATGTATGATCGATAGACGCACTATCTACCGGATTTTTAAAGGAAAATACTTCCAACTCCACATTTAACTGCTTTACAGATGGAAGAACTTTTGTTATCTGACTAAAATCGAAAGGCTTAAGCATGCCGGTTTCTTCGTCTTGCAACATTCCGATGGTTCCACCGGTATAAATCAATAATATTTTTCTTTTACTCATTTTGTAAAAATTTATGCAAAGAAAACAATTCAAAAGCATTTAGGCTTGTTAATTGAGCCACTTCGGCCAAAGATAATTGTTTTACCTCGGCAAGTTTTTGGGCAACAAAAGGAAGAAAGGCACTTTCATTTCTTTGTCCACGTTTGGGAGTAGGTGCCAGATATGGCGAATCTGTTTCTAATATCAACCTGCTGATATCTATTTTTTTGATAATTTCTGAAAGTGCAGAGTTTTTAAAAGTAAAAATTCCACCAATACCAAGATAAAATCCCATTTCTACTATTTTTTGAGCATCATTTGCAGTGCCAGTAAAACTGTGAAACACTCCTTTTAAGTTTGTTTTCCACTCTTTTTCAAGAATTTCGAAAATTTCGCTATAAGAATCGCGGGCGTGTATTACAATTGGTAAATTTAATTCCAAAGCCCAATTAATCTGCCTGATAAAAGCTTCCTGCTGGAAGGAAAAAAAAGTTTTATCCCAATATAAATCAATACCAATCTCTCCTACCGCTACAAATTTATTAGAGAATAATTCTTTCTCAACAAAATTAAGCTCATCCAAGTAGTTTTCTTTCACAGAGCCAGGGTGAAGCCCCATCATGGGCAAACAGTTTTTTGGAAAAGAAAGGTTTAGTTCTTTGAGCGCAGAATAAGATTCGGCATCAATATTAGGCAAAAGCATATATTTTACACCGCTTTCGATGGCACGGTTTACAACACTGCTTCTGTCAGCATTAAATTGTTCTAAATATAAGTGAGAATGTGTATCTACGAAAAGCATATATATTAAATTATAGGCAAATTTAAGTAAATAAGTTTAAAAAAAAGAGCTTTCCTTGCGGAAAGCTCTCTGAGCATCTATTTACAATTCTTATTTAGCATCCACCAGATTGCTGAGCAGTTTCAGTAGTTTCAACATACTCCGATTGAATAATTTTAAAGTTATTGATTTGTTTTTTGTTCCAATCGTGTCCAATTTCTTCATCCTGACCCATAACTGTATTCATAAAGCTAGCAGCACCGTAAGAGAGAGATTTGGCATCGTAACCTAAAATATTGAGGTAAGCAGCAACAAAAGCAGCAGTTTGTCCGCTAAAGCAATATACCAATACAGGTTTGTCAGTAGGTAAAGTATTTAAATCGGCAGTGCGTGCAAAAGCTTGTTTTGGGGTATATTGCACAGATCCGGGTAAATGGCCTTTGATATATAAATTTGCTGGCCAATAATTTACAATATAGAAAGCGGCAGGGTCTTCCATTAATTTGTCAACTTTAACGCTAACACCTTTAAAACCAGCAGCTAAAACTTCTCTGGCTCTGGCTTCTAAAATTTCTGCGCCATCGGTTTTACCTGTTTTAATAACAGGATATTTACCAGCAGCATTTTTAGGATTAGCATTAGTTTCTAGTACAGAAGCATATTTATTGCTGCTATTATCATTCCAGTTACTGGCCGTTTTTGGATTCCAGGCACTCATACCACGTTTCATGGCAACAACGTTATCGTAACCTAAAAGTCGCAAAACAGCAGTACCGTAGCTAGCCGTTTGACCACTATAGCAAACCATCACAACTTTTTCGAAATCGGTGAAAGCATTTTCGTAGGCAAAATCTACTAATTCTTCGAGTTTGGCATTTACTGCACCTTCGATGTGTCCGGCAGCAAAATCTTTAGCTGTGCGAATATCCACAATAAGTATGTTTCCACCTAAAAGCTCTTTTACTTTTGTGGCATCAATTAAATTAGGCACATCAGCAGAATTAATATAATCGCCATTAGCTTCAACGTGTTTCAATAATAAATCGAATTCGTCTACTGCAGCAGTTTGAGCGGTTTGTTCATCTGTTTTTGATTCTTTATTACAAGCCGCGAAGGTAAAAATGGCTACAATTGCCATCAGAGATAAATAATTTGCTAATTTTTTCATTTTTACAATCATTTTTATTTACAAAGTACAAATTTGAAAAAATACCATATATTGAGTTATGACAAAAATCATATTCATGAATATCTATAAAAATACATAAATCTCAATACACATAAACACGTGATTTCATATTATTTAAATCAAATATTATGCTCTATAATATTCATTTTTTGCATTAAAAAAGTTGCATTGAGATTTTTACTCACTCCATTTCTAAGTTTGTAATCAAAATACAACTCATTTTCCCTTATTTCAGCTTCAAAACAAATATTTTTCAATTTTTCGGAGAAAATATGTTCTAAACTGCCTAAAGCCACATCGTGTGTTGCGAGCATGCAAAAATTATTTGTTGTTGTAAGCCTTTTTAGCAAACCTTCGGAGCCTTTATGCTTGTCGCCCGAATTGGTTCCTCTTAACATTTCGTCGATAATTATTAATACCGGAGGCTCTTTTAAAGCTTCTTCAACAATGTATTTTAACCTTTTTAGTTCGGCATAAAAGTATGATTCGTTTTCGGTGAGCGAATCGGAAATGCGGATGCTTGTGATTAGTCGGATTGGTTTAAAAATAAATTCCGATGCAAAAACTACTGCACCAATTTGTGCAAGTATTAAATTAGTGCCAAAAGTTCGCAAAAAAGTACTTTTACCAGCCATGTTTGCACCCGTTATAATAAATGTGCGCAAATTTTCGGTGATAATAAAATCGTTTGTAATGCATTTTTCCTGAGGTATTGCCATGTGTCCAAGATTTTGAGCGTAAAAGGAGTAATTTGGACTAAATTGAGGTATACAATATTCAGGATGATTAAAACTGAACGCAGCGATTGAGTTCAGATATTCAAATTCGGCGATAACATCAATCCATTGCGTTAAATTTTCACCATAAATTTGGTTCCAGTGCTCCACTTTTCGCACTAAATGAATATCCCACAAAAGTATGGCATTGCTCAGTATGGCAAATAAAAAATTTAGCCTGTTGTCGAGCATTTTCAAATAGGATGCATATTGTTTTAAGGCTGTTGATGCTTTGGTTTGGTGTGTAATTAATCTATTTTGTAATTCTTTTATGTATTCAGATTCAAAATCTGTCTCTTCTATGTGTTGAATAATCAAGGCATATTTTTGCATCGTTTTGTGCAAACTTTCGGTTTGTTTGTGCACAAAATTGATATATTTTAATTGTGTTGATATGATGCCCAAAATCAATAATGTATAATAGAAATAGCCAATAGATGGAATACTTCCGAAAAGAGATAAAATCAAAAGCAAAATAGAGGCTATAGACAAAGTATATGCGCTAATTTTCCAATACAAAGTACCGAATTTTCCGTTTTTAGCTGTATTTTTTTCAGCGTGAAAAAAATTTCCGCTAAATGAGCTATAATCTGTAGTGATATCTTCCTTTCTTAAGGCCAAAACGCCAAATTTTTCTCTCCATTTGCCAAGCTTAGATAATTCACTTGCGGCATTTTGCCTAAGAACAATTTCGGCTTGATCTACAAAAATATTTTTTAAATAATGTGCAAGTTTTTGTTTTCCGGGCTTTGTAAAACATCTGATTAAAATTTGGTACAAACTTTTCTCACCAAAAACATCCATATCATAAGCATAATCGTGTTCCGTTTGAATATATTCCTGTCCCTTGTCATAAGCATCAAAATTGTTGTTCAATGCGCTTAATTCATTACTGTTCAATTTCTTAGCATTCTGTAAGTCGAACAAAATTCTCGACAAGTATTCATTTTTTTGAATCAGAAACAAAAAAGCGCCTAAAAAAAACAGGGAAAGACCAATGGCCCAATAACTACCCGATGATTTAAAAATGAGCCAAGCAGAAAAGGCAAAAATAAAAAATACAATTCCTCTTAACCACGCCAGATAAAACAATTTTTGTTTTAGTGAACTAAGTTCATAATCAATTTCGAGTAAACGGGCCTGATAAAATTCACGGGGATTATTATGCAACATAAATGAGTAAAAATAAAGATTAATTGGACCCCAAAGTATAAATAGTTTGGGTAGGAAAAGCAAATTCGAGTTTCTCGGCATTAAATCGTTTCAATATTTCCTGATTGATTTCAGATTGCACTTCGATAATATCGGCATCTGTTTTTATATAATAGTTAAGATTAATATTGAGCGAAAAATCGCCAAAATTAGTAAATCCGACAGCTATTTTATTTTCTAGCTGTATATTATTTGAAACAATCTCTTTTAAAATTTCAATGGCAAATTTCATTCTATCGGGAGATGTGTTATAATTTAGCCCTAAAGATAAGCTTATTTTTCGACAAGGTTCCGAAGAAATATTTTCGATTTTGTTACTGGTAAAAATAGAATTGGGAATAGTAACCACTCTTCCATTAAGATTTCTGATTCTGGTGCTTCTAATCCCAATTTCTTCGACAATACCATCAATATCTTCGATAACGATTCTATCTTTAACGGCAAAGGGTTTATCAATAAAAACGGTAAATCCACCAAAAAAGTTCGAAACAGTATCTTTGGCCGCCATTGCCAGTGCAATTCCGCCAATTCCCATACCCGCTAAAAGAGCACCAATATTATATCCGGCGTTATCCAATCCAACAATAAAAGCCAAAATCCAGATAGCCACTTTAATTGATTTTCTAAGAATTGGCAATAACTGGTCGTCGAGAGTACTTTTGGTATTTGCTGCCAATGGCACCAGATATTCTAGTATTATGGCATCTATAAGCCTAACCAAAAGCCACGCAACATTAAATGTGATTAGTATATAAAATACATGCCCTGTAAAATTCTGGCAATTTGCAGATAAATGAAGCATTCCAATGGCGTACCACGAAGCAGTTAATACAATTGTGAGCGAAACAGGCTCTTCTATCATGTCAATCAAAATATCATCAAATTTGTACTTTGATTTTTGTGTCCATCTTTTTATATATTTTCCAATAAACCAATAGATAAAACGCCCTAAAAGCGCACCACCAATAATTATTAGCAATGCAGCAATCCATTCTCCAACTGTATTATCATAAAAGCTTGTACTAAAAAAATCTTTCATTACTTTTAAACCCTTCTAATTTGATAACACAAAAATAAGGTTTTTAAAATATTATGCATACAAACAGCACATTTTTTTTACAGACAGGTCATACACAATCGCCACTTCTGTATTTGGCACCTATGGAAGATATTACTGATCCGTCGTTTAGGTTTATTGCCAAAGAATACGGAGCAGATGTGTTAATTACAGAATTTATCTCTTCCGATGAGTTGGTGGCCAATATTGCACGTACTTCCAAAAAATTTACAATTTTTGAGCACGAAAGACCCGTTGGAATTCAAATTTATGGGCATAAAAAAGATGCTATGGTTTATGCTGCTCAGTTGGTGGCAGATGCCAATCCAGACTTTATTGATATAAACTGGGGCTGCCCAATGAAAAAAATTGTAAAAAGATTTGCAGGTGCCGGAATGCTACGAAATTTACCTCTAATGCTCGAAATTACCGAAGCTGTGGTTAAGTCGGTAAGTATTCCGGTAACTGTAAAAACACGCTTAGGTTGGGACGAAAATTCGATAGTAATTCACCAACTTACCCCGCAATTGCAGAATACAGGAATTAAGGCCCTTACGGTACATGCCCGCACCAGAGAACAACTCTATAGCGGAAATGCCGATTGGAATCATTTAAGAATGCTAAAAGAAAACAAATCTATTCAAATTCCGATTATTGGCAATGGAGATATTATTGACGAAATTTCGGCATATAATTTACTAAACTACAGCAAGGTAGATGCTCTAATGATAGGCCGGGCAAGTATTGGAAAACCATGGATTTTTAAACATATCAGGCATTTTCTTGATACAGGTACATTACTTCCTGCGCCAGATACTAAAGAAAGGGTTGACTTATGCATAAGGCATTTGCAAAAGGCAATTGAGTGGAAAGGAGAACAAAGGGCTGTGCATGAAATGCGCAAACAATACTTAAAATATTTCAAAGAATTACCTGATTTTCAGAGTATAAAAAAATTATTAGTAACCGAAGAAAATCCTCTCCATCTAATCAGAACCTTACAAATCTTAGCAGAAATGCATGACAATTTTATTTATTCTGCTTAGCCGCATATTTTCAGAATCAGCTATTAATGATAATCATATAGATATTTAAAAAATATTTTTTTCCTGACTTAAAAAAAGCCAAAACAAAATACTATTTTGATAAAACCTATTAACTAAACGACATTTTTCGCATTTTATAATCATGCATTAGAAAAGCAGAGGCATTTGATATTTCTAAACCCCATTATTTTAACCTTCCCGGATTTTTATTAATAAAATCTTTCCAGCTGGAAAATCCTTTTCCAGAAACAGGAGAGTTTAACTGATAGAAATGGCACATTGCAGCTGCGAGCGCATCGGTGGCATCGAAACTTTCGGGTGCTTTAGGTAAGTTTAAAATACTCTGCACAAAAGCAGCTACTTGCTCTTTAGACGCATTTCCGTTTCCAGTAATAGCCTGCTTAATTTTACGCGGAGTGTACTCGGTAATGCTCATTTGATTAGCCATGGCTGCCGCCATAATTACCCCCTGCGCGCGACCAAGCTTAAGCATGGATTGAATATTTTTTCCGTAGAATGGAGCTTCTATGGCCAAATCGTCTGGTTTGTACTCGCGAATAATTTGTACAACTCTTTCATAAAGATATTGAAGTCGCTTGTAATGATCTTCAAATTTTTCTACTTGAGCTATACCATAATATAACAATTTAGCATTTTTCTTTTCAATTTGGATAAGGCCATAGCCCAACACCCTGGTGCCAGGGTCAATACCTAAAATGATGCGGTTTTTTTCTTCTGTTTTTTGCATTGCTGAATACAAATTCCGGCTAATATAACGAAAATACCGATATAAGTGGTGTAGAAAATTTGCTCCCCCAAAATAAAGTGAATAAAAATAAGTGAGATAAAGGGTGAAAGAAATACAAAATTACTTATTTTATCGGCAGAATGAGTTAATTTCATAGCCATCATCCACAATGCAAAAGTAATTCCCATTTCGAACAGACCAACGTATATTGCAGCCCAAAAGCCTTTCCAATGAAAAAAATCAAAATCGCCTGAAATAAGAATATAAATTGCAGTATAAATAAACCCAAAAACAAAATTGTAGAACAATTTTACCAAATCGCTTCGCTTGTCGCGTACATTAAACAACCAAAAAAGTGCCCAAATAATTGAACTACCACTGGCAAGAGCCACCCCAAATGGTTGGTTAATCTCCAAAAGCTTCAAATTTCCCTGTGTGGAAATTAAAACAACACCAGTAAAACTTACCAACAATGCCACAATACTCCTAAGCTCAATTTTTTGTCCGAGTATGGGAGCAGCCAACAATACTAAAACCAAAGGCCATAGGTAATTCACAGGTTGAGCTATTTGTGCAGGCAATATGGAATATGCCTTTAGCAAAACCATATAATATGCAAAAGGGTTTAAAAATCCAAGTACAGCAGAATACATCAAGTCTTTTGCCGAATTTTTCTTTAGTAAGTGAATTTCACCGCGAAAAGCAAGCAATATGAGCAAAATAATTATTGTTGTGCCTGCTGCCACAAACAACAGCTGCACAAAACTATATTCTGCAAGAGCCAGCTTAAAAGCTGTAGCCACCGTAGACCATAGTAGTACGGCCGAAATACCTAAAATATATGCTTTATTCTGATTTGTCATATCTATGAAAAAATTTGCCCTAAGTAAAGCTTATTTTGTTTCTAATAATATATCTATTTCATATTTTTTTTTCGATTGAAATTTTGCCTAAAAATTGACCTAATTTTATATTCTTCCTTATTAAATATTTTTTTCACTATATTACAACAAAATTGAAAAACAAGATAAACATGAAAAATTCACTCGCTTTAATGTTACTTGCCTCAGTTTTATTCTGGAGATTGACGCTTAATGCACAACAAAGCAATCCAATTTTTGATGATTTGAATATTCAGACCGGATACTACTGCGATGGAGAATATTCAAAAAGTACTGATTATGCTAAATATCTGTCCAATCTTAGTCTTAGCAATTTTACCATTTCGTGCCAGTTTAATGCAAATGAAAGCAGACGACATTGGGTTTTTGTGATGGGTTCGGGCTACCGTTGGCTTGGTTTCTTAATCAATGCCAATAATCAGATTTCATTTACGGCTAATAACCAGGATTACACACAGTTAACAGATGGCGTGATAGAACCTTCAAAGTGGTATACTGCCACAGTAGTGCATAATAATGGCACTACAAAAGTTTTTTTAGATGATAAGGAAATTGGCTCTTATCAAATTGAATTTGTTGTTCCTGCCGGTGGCGATAACACGTTTACGACAACAAATTATTCTAATGGAACAGCTTTTAAAGGATATATTAGAGCATTAAAAGTATGGAACGAATCACTTACCCCTGAGCAAGTGGCCAAATTGGCAGTAAATAAAACCAAAACTGCCGAAGCTCCACTAATCGTATTTCGCTCCCCAAGCCTTTCATATACTCAAACAAAAGAATCAGAATTTGAGCTTATTGCCTGTATTGAATCATCTGAAATATTAAAAACGTTTCAGATTTATATTAATGGTTATGCCAGTAGAGGCTTCAAATTAGCAGAAAATAATACCTGTGCGTATGCCGTTGAGAAAACAATTGAGCTAATCGAAGGAAAAAACACCATAAAAATTGTGGCCGAAAATTCGGGAGGAATAAGCACGTCCAATACCTTTGTTATTGAATATATTATTGACAAGAAAGATATTACACCGCCAGAGATTAAAATAATTTCGCCAACAGTTACGCGAGGCTCAATTATTTTTGAGGCAACTGAAACAATTGAAGTAAAGGGAGTGGCAACTGATGCCGGCGGATTAAAAAGCATCACCATAAATGAAATATCAGCAGCTTTTGATGCTAGCGGAAATTTTACCCAAAATATAGATTTAGAAGAAGGACAAAACACCTTTGTTGTGGTGGCCATAGATAATTCGGGAAACAAAAACAGCACAGCTTTTACAATACAGAACAAAGGCAATAGCACCCCAAGCAACGAGCCGGAAGAAAACCAAATTAACGCTTCGGGGAATTATTATGCCCTGATTATTGGTGTTGAAGAGTATCAAGACCCCAATATTACAAGTTTAGACCAACCCATTAAAGACGCAGAAAAATTGTATAATATCATTTCGACAAATTATACTTTTGCATCCCAAAACATTAAATTTCTAAAAAATCCAGGAGCCAACGAAATTACAGCAGCCTTAGAAGAATACTATACCAAGTTGTCAAAAGAAGACAATTTACTTATATTTTATGCCGGACATGGTTACTGGGACGAAAAATTTGATCAAGGATATTGGCTTGCAGCAGATGCCGAAAGAAGTAACAGAGGTACATGGCTATCAAATAGTACCATACGCGATTACATGAAAGCCATTCCGGCTAAACATACCTTATTGATAACAGACGCATGTTTTGGTGGTGGAATTTTCAAAAGCCGCAATGCCTTTTCCAATGCATCAGTAGCCATAAATCAGCTTTATAAATATCCGAGCAGAAAGGCCATGACCAGCGGGGCTTTGAGCGAAGTGCCGGATCAAAGCGTTTTTATTCAATTATTAGTTAGCCGTTTAGACGAAAATATGGAAAAATATCTTTCATCTGAAGAATTGTTCAACAGTTTTAAGGTTGCCGTGATTAATAATAGTGCCAACGGTCAAATTCCGCAATATGGCGAAGTTAAACAAACAGGCGACGAGGGTGGCGATTTTATTTTTATCAAAAAATAAACTATTTGATTCATAACCAAATAAAAAAAACCGGATAAGTTCCGGTCTTTTTTATTTTAGATTATATAGAAAAACTAGTATCGTTTATTGTTGTTTCCATCGCGGTTATCTCTGCGTCTGTCGCCACCATCGTTTCGGCCTCCCGGGCGAGAATCTCTGCGATTATCTGGTCTACGGTCATCAGACCTACGATCATCTGGTCTGCGCTCGCGCCTATTTTCGGAATTCTCTTCGTTGGACATACCTTCGGGCTTTGGTAATAAAATTTTACGAGATAATTTTAATTTTCCGTTTTTTTCATCAACACCAATTAATTTTACTTCTAATTCGTCGCCCTCTTTTAAAACATCTTCAACGTTTTGCGTGCGACTCCAGTCAATTTCGGAAATATGCAACAAACCATCTTTACCTGGTAAAATTTCAATAAAAGCACCAAATGTAGTAATAGATTTTACAATTCCGTGGTAAATCTTTCCAATTTCTGGCACCTCAATTATGCGCCGAATACGAGCCATTGCTGCATCAATTGCCTCTTTATTTGGTCCTGAAACATCTACTTTACCAACGCCACCTATCTCTTCTATTACAATAACGGTTTTAGTGGTTTCCTGAATATCTTGAATAATCTTACCACCAGGGCCAATTATTGGTCCTATCATTTCTTTAGGAACAATAATCTGTTCTATTCTCGGAGCATGTGGTTTATAATCTTCTCTTGGCTGCTCAATGGTTTCGAGCATTTTGCCCAAAATATGTAGTCTGCCTTCTTTAGCCTGACTTAATGCTTTTTCCAAGATTTCGTAAGACAATCCGTCTACTTTTATATCCATTTGGCAAGCAGTAATTCCATCTACAGTACCAGTAACTTTAAAATCCATATCGCCCAAATGGTCTTCATCGCCTAAAATGTCAGAAAGAACAGCGAATTTTTTAGATTCTGAATCACTAACCAATCCCATGGCAATTCCGGAAACAGGTTTTAGAATTTGGACACCGGCATCCATAAGAGCCAATGTTCCGGCGCAAACTGTTGCCATTGACGAAGAACCATTTGACTCTAGAATATCAGAAACTACACGAATAGTATAGGGAATATCGGGTAACATACTTTTTAAAGCTCTAAAGGCCAAATTTCCATGTCCTACTTCGCGACGTGAAAGACCGCGTGAAGCTCTTGCATCGCCCGTAGAAAATGGCGGGAAATTATAATGCAACATAAATTTGTCGCGGGTTTGATTAGTAGGCTCGTCGATAATTTTTTCGTCGAGTTTTGTTCCCAATGTAACTGTGGTTAAAGATTGCGTTTCACCACGGGTGAAAACAGCAGAACCATGTGCCATGGGTAAGTAATCAATTTCGCTCCAAATTGGACGTATCTCGTTAGTTTTTCTCCCGTCAACCCGTATTCCTTCATCAAGAAGCATTGTTCTAAGCGCCTTTTTCATCACATCGTGATAGTATTTATGAACCAAAGATTCCTTTTCGGCCTTTTCTTCGTCCGAAAATTGAGTCATAAATTCTTCTTTTATAGCTTTAAACTGCTCACTTCTCTCGTGCTTAGGTAATCCACTTTTACCAACTTCGTATGTTTTCTGATATGTTTGTTCAAAAACCAATTTTCGAAGCACTTCGTCGTTAGATTCGTGGCAATATTCTCTCTTGCTAATCTTCATTTCAGCAGCTAAATCCATCTGCGCCTGACACTGAACTTTAATGGCCTGGTGAGCAATTTTCATGGCTTCGAGCATATCAGCTTCAGAAACTTCAAGCATTTCGCCTTCAACCATCAAAATATTGTCGAAAGTAGCCGCTACCATGATATCTATATCTGCGTTTTCATTTTGTTCGAATCCGGGATTAACAATAAACTCACCATTAATTCGTGATACGCGTACTTCGGAGATAGGTCCGTTAAAAGGAATATCGCTAACAGCCAATGCACTAGAAGCCGCTAAACCGGCTAAAGAATCGGGCATCACATTTTTATCGGCCGAAAGTAAATGTATTGTAACGAATGTTTCAGCATGAAAATCTTCGGGAAACATAGGTCTTAAAGCTCTGTCGACTAATCTTGATGTAAGAATTTCGCTATCATTGGGGCGTCCTTCTCTACGTTGAAATCCACCAGGAATTCGGCCGGTAGAGGCAAATTTTTCCTGATATTCAACCTGAAGTGGCATAAAATCAACATCATCTTTGGCAGCTTTGGCAGAAACAACTGTAGCCAAGAGCATGGTATTTCCCATTTTAACAACAACAGCACCATCAGCCTGTTTGGCTAATTTTCCGGTTTCGATAGTAACTATCCTGCCGTCGCCTAAATCAATTTCTTTTGTGTAAACTTGCATATAAATTTGCTAACTAATAAAATAAAGAAAAGTAAAATTAATAAATTTGTTGAAAAGAAAAAGAATAATAAAAAAAAGGCAATAATTTGCCTTTTTTTTTTATTTTCGAAGACCTAGCTTAGCTACAATAGCTCTATATCTCTCAATGTCTGTTTTAATCAGATAATTAAGTAAGCTTCTGCGTTTTCCAACAATCTTCAACAGCGCCCTTTGAGTGCTGTAATCCTTCTTGAATTTCTTAAGGTGCTCTGTCAGGTGATTAATGCGATAGGTAAACAATGCAATTTGTGCTTCCGGCGAACCGGTGTCTGCCTGACCTTGACCATAAGTTTCAAAAATTTCGTGTTTTTTTTCTTTTGACAAATACATTTCGTTTCCTAGTTTAAATTTTACTTTGAGGCTGCAAAATTAATTATTTTTTTATTATCAGCAATTTTTAAATGCTTATTTAGAATAAAATAATGCACCAAGGTGAAGTTTATTTTGCATAATTTAATCTTTAAGCCTGTAAGATTAATAATTCTAAATTACTAAAACAAAATAGTGCATAAAGATTTTTTTTTAATAGATTTTTTTAATTTTGGTATCAAAATTGCCAAAACAAGAATTATGAGTCAACAAAGCAAAGAAATAAAAATATTTCTGGCTCAAACATCCTCAGATACGAACATATTGAACCAGAAATTAAGCACTGTTCTTCAAAAAGCAGGGTTCAAAGTTGCTATTTCTGAGCACTTAAGCCAAGAAGAACATACCGAGGAGTTAATGCTTTCGCATTGCTCTGTGCATGTAATAGGCGATTTTGTGGATCAATCTTCACAAGCTTTTTTGAATCAAGATTTTTCTTTGGCGCAGGAAAAAAATAGTACAGACGAAAATTTCACCATATTTGTGTGGCACCCCGAAACTAAATCTAAGAAACAAGTAAACTCTGCATTTATAAATCAAATCCGAAATAAGATTAATCAGAACATGATTTTTAGTAATCATGAATCGGCAGTAATGTTTGTAGAAGACTTAAGGGGCGTAATTTCTGTGAATAAAGCAGCTGAATATCAAGTAAAAAAAACAGAAATATTCCTAATATACAACTCGTTAGATAGCTACAATGCCAAAGAAATTATAGAAATGCTGCAAGATGTAAGCCCACCAGAAACCTTGGTAATAGAACCATCGTCGCGCACCGATTATGAAAAATATATCGCCAAACAGGTAAATAATTCAATGCTGACGGTTGTGTACTTTAAATACGCCAACGAATGGGCGATTCCGTTTATGCAACAAATTTGGAAAATTTCGGGAGGTGCATCTATTCCGGGTCAATTTTTGCTTATTGCATCGAAAAATACAGCCAATATTCAAAACTTAGAATTTGAAGCCCCAAAGACTAGCTTCAAAATTGTAGATGATGAACTTATTCCTCTGGAAATTAAGGTAGTATTCGACAAAATTTCTAAACATAAGCACAATGATTGAACTATCGCCATATCCCGGGCTTAGACCATTTACCGAAGAAGAATCTATATTCTTCAAAGGAAGGGATACGCATATCCGAAAAATTGTGCAACAACTCGAAGAGCGTAAAATTATCATCATCACTGGCGCTTCGGGCGACGGAAAATCATCGTTGGTTTATGCAGGTGTTATTCCGGCAGCCAGAGCCGGATTTTTTAGAACCCAATTCAACAATTGGCTTATTTGCGATTTTAGACCAGAACGTTCGCCACTCGACAATTTAGCGCTTACACTTTCCGAAAACTTAAAGATTGACTTTAAAAACGTTAGAGATGAGTTAGACTTTGGTTTTTCTTCGCTTATTGATGTATACAAAAAATCGGATTTCTACAAGGATGCCAACAATAATGATGGTAAAGGCGCCAATTTGTTCATACTGGCAGATCAATTCGAAGAATTTTTCACAAACCCAGAAAACTATTCCGACGGAAAAGCATCGGCCGAGGCCTATACTGCGGTTAACTTGTTATTGGAAACAGGCCGGATTGCATTAGCCGAAAACTTACCTGTTTATGTTGTTTTTACCATGAGATCTGATTTTATTAGTCAGAGTGTGGTTTTTAAAGGACTACCTGAGATGATAGGATTTTCGCAGTTCTTTGTGCCTCGCCTAAAAAGACACGAATTGCAGATGGTTATCGAAGATCCGGCAAAGCTGGCAGGAGGAAAAATATCGGCACGTTTAACCCAAGTACTCATAAACGAACTTCCGGATGGATTCGACCAGTTGCCACTTCTGCAACATGCGCTTAATAGACTATGGATTGAAGCAAAACATGGAAAAGAAGAACTTGATTTTATTCATTTAGCCCAAATTGGCGGATTTGATCGCGATATGCTTGAAGCTCAAGATCAGAATACTTACGACACTTTCTTTAACTCGCTGGATAACAAAACTAAAACATATTTTCAAAATCCCAAATTTACCAATATTCTTAATCTCCACGCCAATTTCTTGTACGATCAGGCCTACGAATATGTAAAAAAACTAAATTGGCTCAAAGAAAAACCAACAAGAGAAGAAACCGATTTAATTCTGCGCACTGCTTTTAAATCGCTTACCAAAATTGATAATGGCAGAGCCGTGCGAAACAGAGTAGAATTATCAGAAATAAAATATATAATTAACAAAAAACACGTTTCAACCGAAACGGTTTGCGCGGTACTGAATATTTTCCGATTACCCGGAAGCACTTTTGTAAAACCCTTTATCAACGAAAAAGATATAGAATCGGAAATACTGCCAACTAAACAGGTTTTGGATATTACCCACGAGGCCTTAATAAGAAACTGGCAGCTTTTGCACCAATGGGGAGTAGAGGAATTAGGCTATTTATCAGACTACGAAGATTTAAAAATTCAGCTATTGAGGTGGATTGAGAATAATCAGAAAAAAAGCTATTTGCTAAACCTTGGTACCTTAAGCTATTTCGAAAACTGGTTTGAGAAAGCAAAACCAAACGATTTCTGGATAGCCAAAAACGAAAATTGGGCACTTCCGACCAATGAAAAAAGGAAAAAGGCGAAAGACGTATTCGAACATATTGTTGATTTTTTAAAGCAAAGCAAAAATCATCTAGAACATCAGGCTGCCTCGAAAAGAAAGCTGCGAATAATTCTATTTACTGCATCCATTCTTGCCATTTTAGCACTTTCAGGATTATCAATTTGGGCACTGAACGAAAAAAGTTTTGCACAAAAACAACAGCAAATAGCTGCAAACCAAAGCAAGATAGCATTAGAAGAAAAAGAAAAAGCAATCATAGCCCAAAAAACGGCCGAAGAACAAAGAATTCTGGCCATGGATAATGAAAAAAAAGCCACAATGGCCAAACTCGCATCGGATAGTGCCCGTCAGGAAGCAATTTTTGCCAGAGCATTAGCCGAAGAGCAAAAAATTATAGCGCAGTTAGAAACTGAAAATGCATTAAAACAAAAAACTATAGCGCAAAATGAGCGAGTGATAGCCGAAGAACAAAAAAAAATAGCCGAAACACAACGAAAAAGAGCAATCTCAGCATCCGATAGCGCACAAAAACTTTCATATCTGGCTCTTGCTCAAACACTTGCATACAAAGTTAAAACCAAATTCGACGATGTTCAGCTAAATCTTTTGGTAGCTTATCAGGCCTTTTTATTTAACAAAAATGCCGGAGGATTCGAGTTTGATCCTGTAATTTTTGAAGGCTTAAAATATGCTGCCGAACTTACCGAAAACGAATCGGAACTGGCCAAAAGTTACAATTTCTCTAACGAAATTCTTGCAACCAGAATTATTAATAAAGATAAAATTCTCATTTTATACACCAATGGCACTATGGCAGAGCTCGACGCCAAACATAAAGTAGTAAAAACTACAAATCTGCTGGAAAAAAATGATGAACTTATTAGCAGTGCCTTTATCATTAACGATTCTCTATTGGTAATATCTTTTGATAACTACGTAAATAGGCTAAACGATTTCAAGAATGAAAAAAAATATACTATAGAAGGACATACCAATTATATAAGAACTGCAACCTACGTGCCGGCCTACAAAGCCATTATTACCGGCGGACGTGATAATAAACTAAGTTATTCGGAGTTTACGAAGAACAAACTAAAAAATATTCACCAAAATAATCTCCCGGATAAAATAAAAACCATTGACTATGGAAAATCTGATAACGAAGTTTGGATTGGACTTCAAAACGGAGATATTTATACTTACCATCTTGGCAAAAACGAATTAGTTAAAATCAAGTCTTTTAAAGATGTCAGAGTAAACACTCTAAAGATAATGAATAACTCAAATTATGTTGTAGCAGGTCTATCCAATGGGCACCTAGTGTTTTTCAACAAACAATTAAAAACCATTGAAAACGATTTGTTTGTGAGTTATGCAGAAATTAACTCCCTAAGCATTGCAGAGCAGGAAGATATAATTGCTATTGGACTTGCCGACAACACCGTTAGGATATATCAAACAAATGCTTTAGGCGAAAAACCCATAATCATCAGCGGAAAATTTGAGCATATTGATGATATTCAACTAAGTACAGAAAACAGTATTATGCTATTGGATAATAGAAAAAAAATGATGTATTATTTCTTAACGCCAAACGATTATGCCGAATTTGTAAAAGAAAAAATTTCGCGAAACTTTTCAACAAAAGAATGGAACTCTATTGTTGGAAAAAATGTACCTTTCGAAAAAACAATTAATCATTTTTAAGTATCTTAAAATGAAAAATATATTTATAATATTTGTTGTGTTTACCTTTTTTTCTAAACCAATTCTGGCTCAAGAAATAAGCGATTTAGACTTAAAAAGCGCCATAGGTTATTACGAAGAAGGAAGATTCGACAACACAATTCAACAATTAAAAAACAAAGACTTTAGAGCTTCAGAAAAAGAAAACAAATCAATCGCATATAAATATCTTGCGGCGGCTTATTATGCTATAGATGAACTAGAAACAGCAGATTCGCTGATGGTTGAATTTTTAAAACTGAATCCACTATATAAAGAAAATAAAAATACCGATCCGGCCGAATTCAGCAGAAGAATGAAGCGCTTTAAAATCTATCCCAAATTAGGAATAAGTCTAAAACTAGGAGTAAACAGAACAAATGTTACCATTAGTCAAAGTAATACGCTTTCTCAGTCTGCTGTTTACAACAAGCCCTATATAAGCAAACCGGGATTGAATATATATTTAGGTATGGAGCAACGGCTATTTTCAAATTTGTATTTAGATTTTGGAACAGGCCTGCAAACCATGGGCTATACACGCACAATTGAATACGCAAATCGTCCGTCAGCAGTAAATTTCCAATTTCAGGAAGACTTAAACCGTTTTGAAATATCTGCCGGTTTAAGCTACAAACTATTTATCCGGAATTTTGTAATAAATACCGGCGTAGGCACAGGAGCACTTTATAATAGAAGTGTCGTAAAAACAAATTATGCTGCCGCCGACCCACAATTAAACGAGGAAAATGTTTATCTGTCGAAAAACCGACTCGAATTTAACGCCCGTCATTATGCAAATATACGATTGGGCTACCAACTAGGAAACATTGAGTACTTTACTGATTTTACCTACAAAACAGACCTTATATCTCCGGTAATCGACATTTATTACCCCGAATGGTACTACCCGATGTTTTATGTAGATGACATTTTTTTTCTGAAAAATATGCAATTTACTGCAGGTATTAATTTGAGAATTAGATATAAAGTAAAAAACCGCTATGAATAAATTAATCGCATACAGTATTATTTTACCGGCCATGGCAATTATCATGCAATCTTGCTTCCCAGATAATAATACAGAGATACCAACAACCGAGGAGAAGGGTGTTATAGCATTTGAATATTCCCCATTTTTACCTCCTTTAAAAACAGATTCGGGTTATATTTTTATAAACAACGATTTTAATCTTATAGAAATTAGTAACAAAGGTTATCATTACATCCTTAATGATTATTCTTCTTTTTTTACTGATGCCCAACAAATAATAAACGATGGCGGAAGCGTACAATTTCAAAAGTCCAAATTACCCGATGATTATCTCATTTACACTATAAGTAAAAATGCACTTTCTCCCGACTACAGCCAAGTTAATATACTTAAAATTAATCAATTAGGAACTATCAACGCATTTTTTACCGTAAATATTCAAGCGGTAGATTCCATAAATAGAATTGATACCATATATAATCGCGATTTTGTTGAACTAAATGTAATGTCGGATAAAATATGGATTGCCTTTTCGCTTAGCATTGATAAAATGCCTCAAAAGAAAAGATACTTAGAATTTTTGGTTTATAATTTTAGCGATAGTTTATTATTGGATACCATATTAGCAACAAACTCAAATCAAAAGCCGCTAAAAATTATTCAAAACAATCAGTCACTAGTATTCTTAAACACCGAATTTAGTCCACAAGGACCAAAACTTGTGATGAGAACAATAGATGGCAACTATAATTTAACCGACAGCGCATTTATAAGTATTCCTGCTACAGAAATTTATTATACAAACTTTTTGCCCAACAATAATTATTTCTTTGCAGGAATTGAAAATCAAGAATTTAGCGATGCAACGAGCCAGAAAAACTTTGTTGCCGAAATAAGTCCCACAGGAGAATTACTTTTATATAAAAATAATTTTAACTATAACTACTTATTTTTTTATGATGTAGTAAAAGTAGATGATGGGTATTTATCGTGCGGCTTATACTCTATAAATCAAAGTTTTCCTTCTTGGACCGCCATTAAGGAACTTACCGGAACAGCTTATTTTCTAGGATATTTCAACAATACCACAGATTCGCTTATTATGGCCAACACCACTGCTTATGGAACATCGCTTAGCACCGGCTTGCATAAAACTGAAAACGGATACACCCTGCTTAACTATATGTCATTTATCGACAATCCGTTGAGCGAAACGTATTTATGGTTATATAAATTAAACAAAGATTTTAAAATCGAATAAATGATGCTGATTACCATTGGAGTATTAGGATTTTTGCTCATAATAGCTATTTTGTTTATTATCTTTGTGGGTGATTTTAAAAAAGCAGGGGAGATATACGTACAAAACAAACCTGCCTACAAAATTTCGGATATTTCAAATACATCGCTCTCCTTTGACGACGAACAACTTAAAGATGAATTGAAACGCCAAGGAATACTTATCGAAGAATTAAATAGGCGAATACAAGAAAACACATCAAAAACAGTTTCCCATAAAAAAGAATCAGCATCTGATTTATCAAAAGAAATGATTGATTTGGCTCGTCAGACTCAAATTTTGGAGCAGGAAAAAGTATTATTTATAGAAAAAAACAAAAAACTTTGGGAACAAAGTGTGGCCATACATAAAGAAAAAGAACGGATTGACAGCATAAAATCGGAAATAGAAGCGCGACACAAAGAAATCGTTGACAGTATTAATTACGCACAAACTATTCAGAAAGCAATTGTTACAGGAAAAAAATACCTGGACACCTTATTAACGGATTATTTTATTTTGTGGTTGCCAAAAAATGTGGTAAGCGGAGATTTTTATTGGGCCAAAGAAACTCCCAAAGGTTTAATGCTCATTGTTGCAGATTGCACCGGTCATGGGGTTCCGGGTGCATTTATGAGCCTTTTGGGAATATCGTTTCTAAATCAGATTGTATCGCAAAACAGCAATATAGAGCCGGCGGAACTCCTGGAAGAGATGAGAAAAAATGTAAAATCGGCCTTGCACCAAAACGACAATTCATTTACAAACAAAGATGGAATGGATATGTCGTGCGTTTTAATCGATTATCAAACAAAAAAAATAGTTTTTGCTGGTGCTAATAATCCAGGATGGATATTTCACGAACAAGAAATGATAGAGTTAGATGCGGTTAAAAATCCAATAGGTGTTTTTCGCCGGGAAAAACCGTTCGAACAAGCTGAATATCAATACACTAAAAATGATATTTTGTATTTATTCTCCGATGGTTATGCCGACCAATTTGGCGGAAAACAAAATACAAAACTTAAGCGACAATCGTTTAAAACTTTTCTGCTCGAGGTTTCGTCGCAAAAACTAAAAATGAGCTCCATACAAGAATTAGCTCACGAATTTTTCCTTATGTGGAAAGGAAAAAACAAACAAACTGACGATGTTATTCTTATGGGCATAAGACTATAAGCTGGTGAAATCGAAATCTAGCGCCCTATGGCCAGTAAATTCGAAAAAAAGATACAAATCTTTTCCCGATATTTTTACAGTAGCCGTATTATCATTAGGGTGAAATAAAAGTGCATCTGCATACTTAAGTTGCATATCTACAATTAGTTCTACTTTATTGTCTTTGTCGTTAATAAGCCCAAATGGAGAAACTGCCCCGGGAGTTAAAGCCAGATGCTTAAACAAGCGCTCAGGCGAAGCAAAGGTAAAGTGCTGATTCTCAATTTTTTTCTTTAATAATTTCAACGAGAATTCGGTATCATGTTTCAGGATAACCAAAAAATGTCTATCTCCTTTATTATTTCTTAGAAACAAATTCTTACATGCCCAAGCATCAATATTTTGCCAGTATTTCATGGCATCCTCTATTGTAGGAAGCGCTTGGTGTGCATAAAAATCAAATTTTATATTCAGCTTTTGGAGTAGTTCCAACACATTCTCTATATTTGTCATGTCAATTGAATTCCCATAATTGTAATATCATCGCGCTGCGGAGTATCCTGGCAGTGTTCATCTAAATCGGCTTCGATAGTCTCCTTTTGCACAACCATTGGCTCTTGGGCAATTTTTGCAAGTAAATCGAGTAATCGTTTAGACCCATATTTTTTTCTTTGTGTATTGTTCTGATCCACTAAACCATCGGAAGAGAGATAAATCATATCCTTTGGTTTAAGTATCACATGAAAATCGGTAAACTCCTCGTTGAACCGCTTTCCTTCTATTCCGCCAATAGTAGCCATAGTGCCTCTTTGATATTTTAACTCTTTCTCCGACGAATCAAAATAGATAAATGGCCGGTTGGCTCCGGCAAAAATCACATGGTACTTGTCTTCTTTATGTTCAATACGTATTAATGCTACATCCATACCATCGTCGTTAGAAGTTTCGCTCTGATTTAAGGCCTTCTGTAACTCCAGGTTAAGCTTGGTTAGAATAGCCGATGGCTCTGTAATGTTTTTCTCGAACAATATTTCGTTTAGAATCCTAATCCCGATAAGGCTCATAAATGCCCCCGGAACGCCATGCCCGGTGCAATCAACTACGGCATAATAGTAGGCGTGAGTATTAGTTGGGCTAAGCGTTCGGTGTGCATACCAGTAAAAATCGCCCGACACAATATCTTTGGCCTTATAAACTTTGAAAAGCGGAAAATGACGATTCAGATCGCTTTCGAGCGGCAATGCTGCCAATTGTATGGTTTTAGCATAAGTAATGGCTCCTTTTATTTGTTCGTTGCGTGCATTTATCTCTTTGTTTTGTTGCTCTATTTCGCCATTCTTCAATGCAAGAAGATTATTTTGTTTTGCAATTTCAGAATTTTTTTGTTCTAAAAGTGCATTTTGTTTTTCAATCTCCTCTTTTTGTTTCTTAATTTGGTTTTTACTTCTATTAATCAGAAAAAACAAATATGATATTACGGCAAGCACTAGCAATAAAAATAGGAGGCCAAATGCAAGTGCACGGGTAACTAATCTCTCATTATCCAATTCTGATTGCTTTAGTTTAAGATCCTGCTCCTTGATTGTAAGCTGGTAATCAGACTCCCGTTTTGCAAGCTCAGCTTTCTCCAAAGAATCCTGATAAGATGTTAGCGTTTGATTTTTTATCTCGATTTCTTTTTCTTTCTCCGAAATATCTTCTTTGTAAATATTAGTTTGCTCATTAAATACCTCTTTGGTTTGCTCCAGTTTTCTTTTTTCAATAATTTGTGAGTATTTAGCATAATTTGCATTATCGCCACTAGCCTGACAAACGAAAGCAATTTCGGCATAAAATTTATCGACCAATTGATCGTCGTAAGCTTCGAAAATAATTTTTTTCTCTAAAGGCTTTAGAATATCATAAGCTTTCTGATAAGATTTAGCTCTTCTGTAAAATGAAGCTATGTTTATTTGCTCGTCGTAAAAAACTTTTTTACTGTTGCCAAGCTGCAAAGTATATTTATTGGCCTCTCCGAGGTAATTTGCAGCATTTGTGAAATTTCCGGTTTGCATATTACACATCGAAAGGGCAAGGGCAGTATTTCTAATAAGCTGATTCTGCGACAGATTTTTTGCATTACCCAAAGCAGCCTCGTAATATGTTATGGCCAGGACAGGCAGATTGTTTTTCTGGTAAATTTCTGCAATTTCTTTGTTTAATTTAAATTGCTCGCCTGCATTTCCGCCGGTTTGAGCAGCACTTAATGCACTCAGCTTTTGATCTACAGCACTTTGTGCCGATGCATTTAACTGTTGCGAAAATAAAGCTGTGGAAAACATCATTAAACAGCTCAAAATCAATATTTTTCTAGCCATAGCACCCATTTTTTTGTTTTACCTAAGGTTTTAGCACATTGCCATTATTGGCTTTACCATCAATTTTTATCACCATCGGATTTTGAAACCTAACCAATCTAAGGTATTCATTTTCAAAAACCGCATCAGTTTTATTCAAGAAATCAATATCATAATAGCCGTCGTTAATATACGGATTAATTGTAAAATACCCCACATGAAAAGATGTAAGATTTTGAAAAAAATGAGTTCCCTGACTTGGATCAATTCTATAGTGCTCTAATCCGGCTTCAATAATAAGCCGGGCAGCCGAAATTTGCGACCACTTTACTGGAATACCCAGCCAGGGGTCTGAGGAGCCCCATCTCCCCGGGCCTATCAAAATATAGTTTCTGCCCTCTGCCACCATCATCTCGTTCAGTTCGCTTACCTGCTCTCCAATTTCCCTGCTATTTGCTGCGTTAAAACTTGAGGGTTTTACATATACAATATCGAAAATGTTATCTATTAATCCGTTTCCCAGTGCCGATTTCGACATAATTATGCAGTCTTCAGGTTTATCGCCCGATAAATCGATTGCCTTTTCATCCTGACTTTCTACTATGGGCCTAATTTGCAGAAAACTAAATATTTTTGGGGAATCGGCAGGAGTATCTAAATCTACAGCAAACTCAATTTCTATAGGATTATTCATTTCCTTTTGCCCAACTTTTAGCAAATCCTGCAATATATCGGCCAATGGAAATGTATCGTATTGCAAAATATTTGCAAAGGTAATTATCTTCAGCCCCTGATAATTTGCTCCCGCACGAATCATGTGGTGATGGTAATCGTAGGTTGATGCTACTTGATTTATCGAACGATGCATTTCTGCTTCTTTTATCTTTTTCTTGAGCAAATTTGCCGAGTCGTCGGTAGATGGTAAAAAATTTGTGGTATCTAAATTTAATGCATAAAAATACTTTTGGGTATCGCGCAGAGCCATGTCGGTGGAGCTTAACTGCAAAACTTTTTTGGGATATTTGGGCGAAAAACGCAATGACACACCTCCGTCTACAATTATTTTGCCTAAACCCAAAGCAATATTGGCAATGCCATCGGCCGGTGTTTCGGGCTCGATGGGATAGAAATTAATACTTCGGGCTACTCCAGAAAAAGTAGGATAAAACATGTGTCCATATTTCTTCCCGGTTACTTCCTGTAGAATAATGGCCATTTTTTCTTCGTCGATTACATTGGATGTAGCGGCCATGTATGCCTTGCTCGATTTAAAATAAACAGATGCATAAACACTTTTTATGGCTTTGGCCAAAAAATCTATGGCTTTGGTTTTGTTGCCACTTACATTGGGAACCATATATGTTGAGTAAATTCCAGCAAATGGCTGATAATGGCTATCTTCCAGTACACTTGAAGATCTAACCGCAATTGGATTCTCCATTACTTCCAGAATTTTCCACAAATCGTCGTAAATGTACTGCGGTAGCGGGCATTCTAAAAATTTTTGCAGGATAAAATCATCGGTAGAATCATCTAAAGCAATCTGATACAAATGGTTAGAATCCATAAATTCGTCAAAAACATCTGTACTCAATACCACCGTACGTGGAATGGCAATTACTGTATTTTTATATTTGCAACAAATTTTATTTCGTTTAATAAAAGAATCAATAAAAGCAAGGCCACGTGCTTTTCCGCCAATCTGGCCTTCTCCAATGCGGGCAAAAAAGATATAGGGACTATAGGTTTTTCTGTCGAATTTGGAAATAACACCGCGTCCCATATTTAACCGATAGCTGGCTATGGTTCGGTAAATATAATTACTGGCCACTTCTACACTCTCAAAATCGTCGATTGTAAGGTACTTGAGTTGTTTGGCAATAGGAAAAAGAGCACGAGCATTAAGCCACCTGGAAAAATCATTTCTGTTAAAATGATATTCAAGAGTTTCAACCGGAATTTTACGAACTTTCTCCTGCAGCTCGTTTAAATCGGAGGCTCTATCGACAATCTCACCTTTTTTGTTTTTAAATAAAAAATCACCAAAAGCCAAATTAGTAAAAACATAGTTTCTGAGCTCAATGATAAGACTTTTAGAGTATTTATACAAAAATCCCACATTTAGGTCGTCGGCAAGAAATTTATTCTTATAATCGGACGATTGCAGCAAAATCGGAATATGAGGGTCTATGGTTTTGATATGCTGTGCAAGTTTTATTCCTGCCAGATTATCTTTTTTCCCATTGTGAGCATAGGCAATGTCCGAAATTACACCCAAACAGTTTTCTTTATAGCGTTCGAAAAGCTCTACAGCCTCTTCGTATGTTGTGCAAAACAAAAGTTTTGGCCGGCCCCTCATGCGAAGCATTTCCCTGTATTCGTTAAGTCCCTCTTTTTGAAACTCGTGCGATTGTTTGAGAATTATTTTGTAGATTATGGGCAAATAACTAGAGTAATACCGAATGCTATCCTCCACCATCAGGATGGTCTGTACCCCTATTTCCTGCACGTCGTGGGCAACATTCATCTGGTCTTCGATGAGTTTAATAATGGCCAGCAGCAAATCGGTATGCCCCAACCAGGAAAATACATAATCTACCGAACCTAACTCTTCTTTCTCTAACTTTAGGCTAATTTCGCGCGAGAAATGAGTTAGAGCAACAATAGGAATATGTGGAAATTCGTTTTTTATCGCTCTCGAAAGCTCAAATATATCGGTATGGTCGGCGCTAAGCATAGTGATTACCAAATCGATTTTTTCGTTTTTCAGAATTCGTAATGCTTTTGCTGTTTTGTTAGCATGAAGAAAAACAGGCGGATACCTTAAATTCAAAGAAACATATTCTCTAAAAATCATTTCATCAATACGACCATCCTCTTCGAGCATAAAAAAATCGTAATTACTACAAATTATCAATACTTTGTAGATACGACGCTGCATCAAATATTTGAAAGAAGTTTCGTTAAAACGAAATTTCTGAGAATCAACTAACTGCTGTTCAAGAGACATACTATTTTCGGCTGTTGTCATAAAATCATCCTTATCCTAAATTATTGCATAATATCAAAATTTACGTACTGTATTGTTTTTCTTCTGTTAAACCAAAGAGCAACACCGGTGGTTCCAACCCAGAAAATATTCACAAGCAAATAAAACAAATAGAAACTCATTTTGTCTTGCAAAAAATGTTTCTCAAAATCTTGCTCCGGTTGAATAAAAATGGCATTTTCTGATATTCTGATATCTTTTGTTTTTTCTAATTTCCAAATAGCTTTGGAGTAAATCTTTTTTTGCTCAGATTCTTTAATTATCAAGCCCCCATTTTTAGTAAGCTCAGAATTACTGCTTATGAGATAGGGAAGATTCCAGTTTTCGAGATTACTCCCTTTATTTACACTAGTTTCACAAAAAAAGGCCATTATTGGCTCGTCGAATGTCCATTGCTCCGAAACCAATGGATAAGCATAAAAAGATTTTACAACTTTATAGGTGCTATCTCCATCTACATCGTTTACAGTTTCGTGATACTCTCCTTTTAAATCGTACAATATTACACCAGAACTAAACGAAATCCAAAGTGCATCTCTATTTTGTGGAATATCTCTTATCTCGGCATTAAAAACAACCTTGCTATTAAGTAGCTCGCCATAATACTGTGGGCCTGTAAAAATGGCAATCATCATTGGCAACCAAAGCGAAATGGCCGATATTCCTATTGTAAAAAATATTAAATCGCGATATGTCCGATACGAACGAAAATATTTCTTAATTACCGACATAAAAATTCCCAATAAAGCTGCGGGTAATAAAAATAAAAAAATAATGGCCGAAACGATTGGTTTAAAACAATGAAAATGAAACAAAAAAATGCTAATTACAGTATTTACAAAAATCAACTGTAATATAAAGAGGAAAATATTGATACGTGTTTTAATCATTTACTTGTTTCAAGCCTGCACTAATTTAATCGAAATTATGTATATTTATCCTGAAAATGTACTATAATTTTTAAAATATCTTATATCAACTTACAAATCCTAAAGTAAATTAATATGATGGCTAAAAGTATAAAAAAACCTTGTTTTCTCCTAGCAGTTCTATTTCTATTGAATCCAATATGGGTTTTTTCTCAAATCAAATTCGATGATTATTTCGAAAATTCTACCCTAAGATTCGATTATTCAAGAGCCGGAGACAAAAATAACGAATGGATTTTAGAAGAACAATTAAAAAAAGAATCTGCTTGGGCTGGCTCGTTTAACATCTTAATTGACTCACTTCTTTTAGGAGATTATTATTTTCAGGTGTTTGACTCGGCTTCGAATAAGCTTATTTTTTCAAGGGGATATTCATCTCTATTCCGCGAATGGCTTGATATTGAAGAATCATTGAAAATTAAAAAGAGTTTTTACGAATCTGTGGTAATGCCCTTTCCAAAAAGAACAATTCTGCTAAAATTATTGAATAGAAACAGGAATAATGAGTTTCTAGTTGTTTATGAGCGATTTATTAACCCAAAAGATTACTTTATCAAAAAAGAAACTATTCTGCCATTCGAAGTTAAAACTATTTTAGACAATGGGAATCCAAACCAAAAACTAGATATTACTATCATCGCCGAAGGGTACACAGCAGATGAGATGCCTAAATTTGAGAAGGATTGTGAGCGATTTATGGGCTACTTTTTTGATGTTAGCCCTTTTAAAGAATTCAAAAAGGACATTAACTTTCACATTATCAAGTCTATTTCTCAGGAAAGCGGAACAGACATTCCAGGCGCAGGCGAATGGAAAAACACCATTTTGAATTCGAGTTTTTATACTTTCAATTCCGAAAGATATTTAACAACTCTGGATATAAAAAGTGTGCGCGATGTAGCTGCCTGCGCGCCTTACGACCAGATTTTTATTTTGGTAAACTCAGCAAAATACGGGGGCGGCGGCGTATTTAATTATTACAATCTTTGCAGCTCAGACCATGCCCAATCTAAAGAAGTGTTTACACACGAATTTGGACATGGATTTGGTGCCTTGGCCGACGAATACGCCTACGAAGATATTCCAGCCGAAACACTTTATAATCTAAATTTTGAGCCTTGGCAGCGAAATATTTCTTCCTTGGCTGACATTAATGCCAAATGGGGCAAAATGATTAAAAATACGCCAATACCAACTCCGGATATCCATCAATACTACAATAATATTGGAGCCTTTGAAGGTGCCGGATATGTTTTAAAAAAAATGTACCGTCCTATGCACGATTGCAAAATGCGTTCGAACAACACAAACGAATTTTGTCCGGTGTGCCAAAAAGCCCTTATCGAAGTACTTTATCTGTATATAAAATAAGTTTTTTCCTTAATAGCATTACACCTCCATAAAGTTTCATTTATAAAGTAAGTGTAATGCTCTATTCTATTGCAAAATAATATGTTGATTGGTAATACCTTTTTTTACGCTAGCGATTCTGTCTATTTTAAAATTTTCTGTATATACAAATTTATCCAACACAAATATTTCGCGAGGCCATTCAATTTTGGAAAGGCCACATTTTGCAAAATCAGTTTTTAACTCGGACACTTTGTGCAAAAAGAATGATATTTCAATAAACAAAACCAATTTTTTACCCCATTTTTCATCATCCAACCCAAAAACAAAAAATGGCATCTTAAATACAACACTCAGTTTGCGCTCCACAAATTCGGGGAATATTTTTACACCGCCCGAATTGATAACAAAATCGGCTCTCCCAAGCCAAATAAACTCATTTTCAGAAATTTGTTTTACCACATCGCTGGTCTTAATATATTCTTCTGCATAGGGTGTTTTTACGAGCAAACAATCGTCGTGGTTTATTTCCACCGAAAAACCGGGTAAAAGCGAAAAAGCATCCGATTTTTCGCTTCCGTTTAATCGCTGTAAGGCAATATGCGTAATGGTTTCGGTCATTCCGTAAGTAGAATATAATTTATTTGGTAATTCACTAATTTTCTGTGCCAAACCGGCCGAAATTGCTGCTCCGCCGATTATTGAAACTGATATATTACGAAAATCGTAGTTAGTAATAATTAGTTGCTCTACCTGGGCAGGTATAAAGGCAGCAAAATCGATTGTTGCTTGCGGTATTTCAAGCACAATTGCCGGTTTAATTGCCAAGATGTTAAAATTTCCACAAATAGCTCTAACTATCATCATTTTACCGGCAATATAGTTTGCCGGCAAACAGAGTAATGCGAAGTTATGCTTCTTTATTTGCAAAAAACTTAAAGTAGCCATTGCAGACATTTTCATGTGCGCTTTAGAAAGTTTAACCACACTTGGTTTTCCGGTTGAACCCGATGTATTAACTTCTATGTAATCATGCTCATCAAACCAATTTACCACAAACTGCCAAATCTCTCTTTCCCAAATACTTTCGGAGCGTTCTAAGGCATCGCGTGCAAAATTAACACCTGGCTCAAATACCGTTTTTCGATTGTTTACAATCCAATAATTTACTGAATTTGAGTTAAGTTCCATTGTGCTTTACCATAAAATAAATTCTCGCCGCGCAATTCCAGCGGTGATTCAATATTGTTAGAAAAAACCATTCCGGTACCTAGCCCTTGGGGCATAGAAAGCGGAAATTGAGCAGTAAATTGGGCAATGGCATTAAGTCCGATGTTCGATTCAAGTGCAGATGTAATCCACCAATCCAAATGAAGACTTCCGGCTAAATCAATCCATTCTTTTGTGCTTAAAAATCCACCAATCAAAGAAGGTTTTAAGATAATAAACCTTGGATTAATTAGTTTAAGCATTTCCAGCTTTTTATCAGAATCTAAAATTCCAATTAATTCTTCGTCTAAAGCCACAGGTAATGGCGATTTTTTGCATATTTCGGCCATTTGCCCTGCATTTCCAGCAGCAATTGGCTGCTCAATCGAATGTAAACTCAATGCCGACAAACGCTCCAGCTTACTCAAAGCATCCTTAAAATCAAAAGCTCCATTGGCATCTACCCTGATTTCGAGCGATTCGGGTGAAAAACGCTTCCTGATAGTTTCCAAAAGCGAAATTTCCTGCTCAAAATGAATAGCTCCGATTTTCAATTTCAAACAAGAAAATCCGTTTTCCAATTTATTTTCAACTTGCTGAAGCATATCGTCAATCTGTCCCATCCAGATAAGACCATTTATACGAATCCCATTTTTCCCTTTTGAAAATTGATTATCAAATATTATTCGGTTTCCGCCAAATAGCCAATCCGTGTAGGCAGTTTCAAGACCAAAAACAATAGATGGATAATGTTTCAGCAAATGCAAATTATGCGGCAAATAATCGTTAATGTTTTCGCAAATCTCTGTCAGTTTCTCAGCATAGTTCGGAAAATCCTCGGCACTAAGTCCGCGAAATAATGCCGCCTCTCCTATTCCAAAAATTTCCGGATTTTCAGGACTCCAAAGTTTAATAAAAAAAGTCTCCTTTTGGTGTAAAACGCCTCTGGATGTTCCTCCCGGCTTAATAAAATTTAACTTATACGGAAAAACCTTCGCTATCATTCTATGAAAAGATAAAAAATGCTAATCCAAAACTCAAAGAAAAAAATAGGGTCGAAATAGCCAGTATTTTCAATTCAGGGTCGAGCAATCGAGGCTCCACATTTTTGAATACAACCCATAAATGTCTAACGAATAGAGGTAAAGTGATAAAAGCAACAAATTGACCGTAATGATTAAAATGGATAAAAAAATAAACAAGTGCCGAAAAGTATGATGCAACAATCATTGAAAAATGATATCTTTTTGCTTTGGCACTGCCAATCATCACTGGTATAGTGATTTTGCTCACTTTGGCATCATTTTCAATATCTCTCATATTATTCAGATTCAAAACACCTGTACTCATTAAGCCAATAGTAATGGCCGGAAAAAGTATAGTGTAATCCCAAATATTTTGCATAAGAAAGTGAGTGCCCATAACGCCCACCAAACCAAAAAAAATGAATACAAATAAATCGCCAAAACCTTTGTAGCCATAAGGATTTTTTCCGGCAGTATATTTCACGGCTGCGGCAATTGATGCCACTCCGAGCAGAAAGAACAGCAAGGCAAAAAGTAGTTTTTCGGCTCCCAATGCAAAATAGAGCAGTAGAATTCCACTAATCAAAGAAAAAACAACGAAAACAATAATCATACGCAACATTTCGCCAGGTAAAATTTCGCCGCTTTGCACAGCGCGCTTTGGACCAACACGCCCATCAGAATCGGCACCATGCTGAAAATCGCCATAATCGTTGGCCAAATTAGACAGAATTTGCAAAAATAAAGTAGTAAATAAAGCCATTACAAACACACTAGTATTAAAATTGCTCTTGCCGCTGAGCAATGCGCCGGCAAGAATACTCGACAAAGCCAGCGGTAAAGTTCTTAATCGGAAAGCATGAATCCATGCTTTGGTTTTTGTATTCATTTTTGGAATATTTTCAACAAAAATCCACATTATTTATATTTCTTACAAATTTGAATTTAAAATTCCCCTTGAAACAACAAAATATTGTTGAAAATCAACTATTTTTGCATGAATTTGAATCATAGTTAATTAATTCTTTAAATACGATTTTAGATTATGTTTAAAAAACACCAACAAATAATAGAAGAAGCATGGGAAAACCGGGAAATGCTGAAACAAAAAGAAGTAAAAAAAAGTATTGATAAAATTATTCAAGCACTCGATAATGGCGAAATAAGAGTGGCCGAACCTTCCGAAAGTGGCTGGATTGTTAACGAATGGGTAAAAAAAGCAGTAATTATGTATTTTCCCACTCAAAAAATGGAAACCATTGAAGCCGGAGTATTGGAGTTTCACGACAAAATTCCACTAAAAAAAGGATACAAAAAACTGGGAATCAGGGTAGTGCCTCATGCAGTGGCACGCTATGGTGCATATATTGCTCCAGGTGTAATTATGATGCCATCTTATGTAAATATAGGCGCATTTGTAGATAGTGGCACAATGGTAGACACTTGGGCTACAGTAGGTTCGTGTGCTCAGATTGGCAAAAATGTGCATTTGAGCGGTGGTGTTGGCATTGGTGGCGTTTTGGAGCCTATTCAGGCAGCGCCCGTAATTATTGAAGATGATTGCTTTATTGGCTCCCGCTGCATAGTGGTAGAGGGTGTACATATTGGAAAAGAAGCTGTATTGGGTGCCAATGTGGTGCTCACAGGTAGTACCAAAATAATAGATGTTTCGGGCATCGAAGCTATTGAATATAAGGGGTATATACCTGAACGATCGGTGGTAATACCTGGTTCAGTGCCAAAGAAATTTCCTGCCGGGGAGTATAATGTTCCGGTTGCCTTGATTATTGGAAAACGCAAACCATCTACAGACCTGAAAACTTCATTGAATAATGCGCTAAGAGAATATGATGTAGCCGTTTAATCCATTCATTTTTTCAAATATCAAACTTTGTCGGAAATTTCTTTTCCCGACAAAGTTTTTTTTGATATAAATAGCCTAAGATAAAACACGGGCATTCCAAATCTCTACACTTAAATACGATAAGTGGAAAATAAAAAAATTGAAACGCAGAACTATTGAACAAAAAGAAACTTAAACAGAAAAAAAAAGCAAAAAAACCAAAGTTCCATTATTCCAACATCAAATTAAAGCATAATTCCAAAATTTTTAAATGCTGTAGAATATGCTGAATTTTAGTAATATTTTTTATTTTATTTTTGCATTGTCTCAAAAATAGTTTTTAGACTGAACTCATAAATATATTTAAAAATATATCAGAATATTATAGATTGAATTATCTTTGGATAAAAATTTTTAACGAATTTAATTACATAAGGATGAACCAATTAAGCAACTTAGTAGCTCAGTTTGAAAAATTGCCCGAAGCGCAGAAAATAGCCGGAATGAGCAAAGCCATTGGTGGTTTTGTAAAATTTACCGGATTTGCCGGTGTTACATACGAAAAAATGAGCCCCAACGAGGTAATTGTATCATTACCAAATAAAAACGAAGTACAAAACCACATTGGTCAACTGCATGCCGCTGCCATGATTTTGCTGGCAGAAACCGCTACCGGCATGGTAGTTGGAATGAATGTACCCGACGACCGTATTATGCTGGTAAAAAGTTTGAATACCAAATTTGTTTGGCGATCTACAGGCGCCATGAAAGCTATTGCTACATTATCGCAAGAGCAAACAGAATATATACTGCAAACAGAGAAAGGCGAAGTATTAGTGCCTGTTACCGTGCTCGACGAAACCGGTGCCGAACCCATCAAAGTGGAAGCTATTTGGGCATGGATACCCAAGAAAAAACTTTAAAAACCCACTTTCACCGAGAAAAAAAGGCCATTCACCGAAAACGAATGGCCTTTTTTTGTTTATTGCTGCATCTTTGTATCAAACTTAAAAATTACAGAATATGAAACGATTAGATTACAACGAACCCATTGAAGAAATGGACGAACCAAGAGAAGAAAACCATACAAAAGCAAATTCGGCTAAACTTACGGGAGTATTTTTAATAGCGGCAGGAGCTTTGGTGCTTACCAACAGAATTGGTATTTTGCCCGATTTTCTTTACCACATGTTTTTCAATTGGCAAACTTTGCTAGTGGCCATTGGAGTTACAATGCTTTTCAACGAGAGAAATAAAACTACCGGACTGATTTTGATTACCGTTGGAGGAGTTTTTCTGGCCATGCGATTAATTCCGAGTCCGTTTCCGATGAAAAACTTGTTTTTTCCGGCATTACTAATGGCTATTGGATTGATGATGATTTTAAAAAATAAAAAATCGAAGCACCATTTTAACTTCACAGGAAATATTCAGGATTATTCGAATAACGTGATTCATGAAAATTACATTTTTGGCGGCGGGAATGTGCGCGTTATCTCTAATAATTTTAAAGGTGGAAAAGTAACAGCGTTGTTTGGCGGTGGTCAACTCGATTTGCGCGATGCCAAATTATCGACAGAGAAAAAAGCAGTGCTAGAAGTAGATGCCATTTTTGGTGGAATGGAAATAATTGTGCCTTATGATTGGAATGTTGTGATAAAATCAAACGCTATCTTTGGTGGTTTCAGCAACAAACAAAATTTTACCAATGGTGCCCAAGTAGATTTAAGTAAAGAGATTATTATCATAGGAAATGCCATTTTTGGTGGCGGTGAAATTAAAAGAGGATAATATACCTAAAAAAAAACGGATAGAACTGATGTGTCTATCCGCTTTTTTTTGCATCTTAAACAAAGATATAAACACATGAATCATCCATTCCTAGATAAGCCAATAAAAGCATTTGTCTACACCATATTTTGGATTGCAGCCATATTTGTGTGTCAGTTTTTTCCATTTGCCAATCCGCCGGAATTATTTGAAATAAGGCTAACAGAAAATATATTGCTCTGCTTTATTCAGTATGCCATCTCTATAGGATTATGGTATGTAATTAAATACAATCGCATTGAAGAAAAAAAAATTTCGCAATTACTATCCACCATCATATTTTTAGGTATTGGATCGGTGCTCTTCTGGATATTTTTCACCCATTTTATGATAAGTATTATTTTTGAGAAAAATCAGAATTACATAAGCTACTTTGCAGAATCCATTAAAAATAAGACTCTTACATCTATTATTCTTTACAGTACTTTTACACTTACTTTTTATTTAATTATTTATTATCATAATTTCAAGGAGAACATTATTCGTCAAAATCAATTAATGCTCCAACTCAAACAACAAGAGCTAGCGCAGCTAAAAGCCCAGATAAATCCGCATTTCTTATTCAATAGTCTCAACTCAATAAGCTATATGGTATACGATAATCAGGAAAAAGCACATGAGGCCATAATAAAGCTTTCTGAGTATTTTCGCTTAAGTCTTCAATCTTCGGCCCAAAGCATACATTTGCTGGAAAAAGAGATAGAAAATGCCGAAAAATATCTGGAAATAGAAAAATATAGATTCGAAAATAAACTGGAAATAAAAATCGAAGTAGACGAATTGTGTAAAAATGTTCGTGTTCCGGCAATGATTTTACAGCCTATAATAGAAAACGCAGTTAAGCATGGAGTTTACGAAAGTTCAAACCCAATATTTCTGCAAATTACTGCAAAAAATGCCGTCGACCAATGCATTATTACAATAAAAAATAATTTTGAAGAAAGCTTAAGCAAACCCAAAGGAAACGGACTTGGTCTAAAAAACACCGCAGAAAGACTATCGCTACATTATTTAAGAAACGATTTGCTTTCGATAGAAAAAACCGAAAATCAGTTTAAAGTTACTATTGCAATTCCAACAAAATGAAAACTACAAGAAAATATACCATTTTAATTGCCGATGATGAAACACCGGCAAGAAAACTCATTTTCAATTTTTTAAAAGACCAATCGCATATTGAAATCGTGGCCGAGGCAAGCGATGGGTTTGAAGCCGTGAAAAAAATAAACGAACTGCAGCCTGATATTGTATTACTCGACATAAAAATGCCAAAACTTAACGGATTTGAAGTACTTGAGCTTATTGATAAGCAGGTGGAAATAATTTTCACTACAGCTTATGATGAGTTTGCCATTCAGGCATTTGAAAAAAATGCAGTAGATTATTTGCTTAAACCCTTTTCGTCGGAAAGATTGAGCATTGCACTACAAAAAGCGATTTCGAAAAATGCTGCACAAGAAAAATCTTCAGAAGAAAAAGACGAAATGGCCCAATTGAATAGCTTTATAAATGGCCCTTTGCATCGCATTGCTGTAAAACAAAACGATAAAATTATTATTATTCCGGTATTAGATGTTACTCATATACAAGCACAAGACGATTTCATTATGATTTATACACCTAATGCACATTATCTAAAATACGACAGACTAAAAAATATTGAAATGCAATTAGACAATGAAATTTTCATCAAAATTCACCGCTCATTTATCGTAAATATCCATTTTATAGAGAAAATTGAATTAATGGAAAAAGATTCTTACAATGTTTTCTTAAAAAATAAAACCACAATAAAAGCCAGCAAATCAGGGTATTCCTTACTAAAGCAGAAATTAAATATTTGATTTCTTTAAAAAAAAACAGGTAGCAAAAATACATCAACCGCACAAAAGCACTATCTTTGCATCACAAAAAAACAATATTACCATGATAGACGAAATAATAACCCTACTACTTTTGGTATTACTGCAAGCCGTTTTAGGTATCGACAATCTGCTTTATATTTCTTTAGAATCGCAAAATGCACCCGAAAATAAACAAAGAATGGTAAGAACCTGGGGGGTGGGAATTGCAATCATACTGCGCATTGCTTTCTTATTCTTATTATTACATCTGATTGAATATTTTCAGAATCCATTCTTACAATTTAATTGGGAAGGAATTGTACATGCGGATATTAATATGCATAGCGCCATTGTATTGTTGGGAGGCGGATTCATTGTCTTTTCTTCAATGAAAGGCATCTGGAACATGATTTCTATTGAAGAACATACAGCAATAAACAAAAAATCGAAGCAAAAATCTGTTGCCCAAGTTATAGTTTTGATTGTATTAATGAACATGGTTTTTTCTTTCGACTCCATTCTTAGCGCCATTGCGTTAACTCATGTATTCTGGGTAATGGCTACTGCTATTGTAATTAGCGGGGTAATGATGATTTTTATTTCCGGTAAAGTATCGGAATTTCTAAAGAAAAACCGCATGTACGAGGTTTTGGGTTTGTTTATTCTCTTCTTGGTTGGTGTTATGCTGCTTAGCGAAGGCGGACATTTAGCTCAATTAAGTTTCTTCGATACTCACATTACGCCAATGAATAAAACTACTTTTTACTTTATTATAGCCATTTTGGTTCTTACCGATATTGTTCAAAGTCGTTACAAAGTAAAACTCATGAAAGAGAAAAAAGGATAGATTTTTTTGTCGGCAAAAATTTATTATTTTTGCACCTTCTAATTGGCCTCGTAGTTCAGTTGAATAGAACGTCAGATTCCGGTTCTGAAAGTCGTGGGTTTGAGTCCCTCCGAGGTCACTACTATAAACCTGTAAAAAATTTTAAAAACGCTGTAATTTGGTTTTCTAGGCCGATATAGCGTTTTTTTATAGTCCCTGCAAGTAAATAAAAAACAAAAAAACAACGATTAAAAAAGTAATTTTACTACCTGAATTATTAGTGTGAGTAAAATTATTTTACTACCTGAAAATTTTACAGAAATGATTAAAACAGCGAATTACAAAACAATCTTTAATCGAAAAAAGAGCCTCAATAAAAAAGGAGAAACATTAATCGAGATACAAATTTACCTCGCCGGAAAGCAAAAATATATAAGCACTGGAATAAGCGTTAAGCCGGAGCATTGGATTGACAAAGATAATAAAATAAGTAATAAGCATCTAAACTACATCACCTTAAATAGTGAGATACACAAAATTTTGCTAAAATTCAATCAGTTTGAGGCCGAAATGATTAGAATGCAGCAAGATTATACGATTGATGACATTATAGCGCAGCACAAAGGAACCGGAGCCAAAACAAACAAAAATTTTATTCAGTTTATGCACGAAAAATGCGCTATTCGCACAGACATTGCTCCCGAAACAAAGCGAAGCCATAAATCAATCATCAGCCATATTGCAGAATTTAAGCCCGAAATGCAGTTTAAAGACATAGATTACAAGCTTGTAACAGAATTTGATGATTATTTAAGGAATAAAGGCTATCACCAGAATACCATAAAAAATCACCACAAAATACTTAAATCCTACATCAATATTGCCATAAAGAGCAATATCCTGCCGGAGAATCGTTATCCGTACCGGAATTTTGCACTAAAAGAACAATCCACCACCAGAACAGGAATAACGGCTCCCGAACTTAGCCGGATTGAAAACTTAGAGCTAAACATGAGCGAATTTGTGCTTGTTAAAGACTTGTTTTTATTTAGTTGCTATACAGGCATTCGTTACGGAGAATTAATCAGCCTGAAACCCGAAAATGTAATTACAAATCAAGGCCATGAGCATAGCCTTTCATTTGTAATGAACAAAACCGGAAAAAATATAAAACTGCCACTCTCCCATCTTTTCGCCGGAAAGCCGGAGAAAATTATGATTAAATACTACAATCCCGAAAAAAAGTTTATTTTTCCACGTATCAGCAACGAGCACATAAATAGGATTTTGAAGCTCATTGCAACATTGGCCCATATTAATTACAGGCTTACATTCCACATGAGCCGACATACATTCTGTACAAGACTGGCAGAGCTTAACCCCGACCCCTATTTAATTAAAGAACTGGCCGGACATAGCGACATTCGTATAAGTATGATTTATATACACCATTCAAACGCCATGATAGAAAATAAGTTGAAAAAAATTAGTTGGTAAAAAAAAGAGGCCGCTATTTAGTGGCCTCAAAAACATTATAAAATAAGTCTATTCTTCTTTATTCTTTTCTTGCCACTCTTGCCACTTAGATATTAAATCAACAAGGTTTAATGCAGGTATGGTATACCTGCCGATTGGCGAAAAGGTTGTAACTTGCTGTATATGCGTTCTTGCTGAATTGATAAGCATTGGCAACGCAGAATACAAAATATACTGGCCTCTATTGTCTTCGGTTAAATTGTCTAAGTCTTTTAATTCAAATAAGCCTACTAGCTGAATTAATAGAGCAAAATCAGTATTTTCAGGCAAACTAGAAATCCTAAGCGTAATTGTAAAGCTATCCTTTTTATTAGGCTTTCTTACTTCAAAATCAATGTCAAGAAGTGTATCTTCTAAAATCCTTGTCTTTTCTGCTTTTGTAAGCTTATCCTTTTTTATGAACTGAAAAACAGAATCAATTACCCAAATATTCTTCTGTTTTAATGGCGAATGTTCTATTATCATGCGGCTAATGCAAATTTTTTAGTATTTCTTTTCGAATTAACTGGCATAAAACTTTCTAAATTACTATCTCGCAAGTAATTAATTTCTGAATTTTCGTTCTGTATTTCATAAATATTTGTTCTTATAGCCGAAAATGAAGACCTAGAGGTAATTTCAAACCTTATATCAAAAATCCGATTCAGTTTAGCCAAAAGTGCTAAGTTAAGTGTTTTCTTTGCTTTAAAAACTTGTGTCAAAAAACTAGCAGATACTCCAAGCAATCCGGCTAACTGCATTTTATTTATTCCTTTAAGTTCCATTAATTCTTCTAACTCACTAATAAACCTAAGTTGAATCATATCTCTTTCTAGTTCAATATTGATTTCATTTTCAATATCCTTAAACCTTGTAAGAATTTCATTTGTTCGATTAGACATTGTATTCATATTTATCAATAGTTTGGATACTCTTTAAAACATTTTTTGGTATTTCATTTGTTTTTTTACCTTCAAATAAATAAGCCATTATTATATACCTTCTTTTACTTGTTCGAATCTCCTTGCAATAAATTCTATCATTTCTTCTTCCACTTGTAAATCGCATTTCAAACATATTATTTGTGCCTTTTACCTTTAGATAATACTCACTACTCCTAAGATTTTCCAGCAAAATGCCCCTTATCCTGAAAAATTCTTTCAATACATCATCATTGTCGTGTATAAATGGCAAAATTTCATCAGCTTTATCTGAATCCACACAAATAACAACATCTTTATGCTTACTTAAAGAAAATTTAATTACGTTTCGCATTACAAAATTAACCTATAAGTTCAAAAATACAAAGTTTTTCGTTTTTTTTAACTATTCAATAATAAATTCATCCCGGTTTATGAATATATACAGGCTTGTGATTCTTGTAGTTTTCACATGGGAACACATAGCGATAGGCGGGCGCACTGTCTGGATTTGTTAAATCATCAGGAAGTTGAATGTTTCATGATACTAAGTTTAAAATTTCGACTTTGTACTTTAGTCTTTCCATAATTGCTATTTCCATATCTTTACTATTTTGTTTTTTTCCATATCTCCCCCATCTAATAATCATTAATGAGTCTAGTCTAAAAACCCTGCCAACGTTGATTTTTATTCAATGCTGTAACTGTACTAAACAGTTTATAAGTCAATTAAGAAAACGCTGGCAGG
>DYOH01000133.1 GCA_020720625.1 Acetofilamentum sp.
TATTCTTTGCGTCCTTCGTGGTAAAACATTATCAGCAAATCAACAATTTTTCCATGAACGAATCCCCAGTTAAACAGTTAAACAAATAAACAAATCAACAATTCTTCCTTTCAACACGAAGAGCACGAAGGGATTTCACAAAGGTCACGAAGTTTTTTTCTTTTTGTTCTTCGTGATATTCTTTTAGTCCTTCGTGGTAAAACATTATCAGCAAATCAACAATTTTTCCATGAACGAATCCTCAGTTAAACAAATCAACAAATCACCAATTAAACAAATACCAAAAACATTTCAAAAGTTTTGGAACTTTTGAAATGTTGGAATGAAATGTTGGAAGCAGCTAGAATTACAAGGCCAACCAAGCGCTCTTATCGTGATAATCTACCACCGGAGCTACATTATTTTGAAACTGATAAGCACTTATCAGCATGGCCACATCCTGACGAATAATCTCGATACTCTCTCTGATTAAATCTTTTCGAAATCCCTTTTCGCCTAAAATAAGCACCTGATTGCTTGCTATTATTTTGCTGATAATTTTACCCAAATCAACTAATCTACGTTGCGGTAAATCAAATGCTACATTAAAGTTTATAAACGACTTAAAATAATCTGCTGCATGGCTGCTTAGATTATTCATTTGGAAATATTCCGGCAGATTTTCGATTTTCAGTTTGCGCATTAGTTTTAAAACCCCTTCGGAAATCTGGGCGTAAAGCATATCGTTGGAACCTTCAAAAATCTGGAAAGGCCGCGAATCCATAATGCCTCGTGCGCCTATATTTTCGGCCTTATAGCCATTGGCACCGTTAAGTTGTGTAAGAATTTGCGCCGATTCCTGCATCAGGTCGGTAATATATGCCTTAACGCTAGCCGATTCTATGGCATCGGGCGATAAATCGTTTTCGATGCCGCTATGCTGAGCACTTCGATAACTCATGGCCGAGCTAATGGTAAAAGCACTCTGAATACGCGCAATTTGGTATTTTACCTGGTCGAGCGACAACAAAGATTTGCCTCCAACAAACCTTGATGTTACTTGTTTTATAGCCTCGTCGAGCATGCGGTGTATAAAACCTACGGCCATTCCCGGAAACTGAAACCGGCTGCGGTGTAATAAATCCATCATAAGTTTTAAGCCTGTGGTTTCACTAATAAGTTTGTTTTGTTCGGGAACCTTTATATCTACTATGTTTTTGCCATAAGATATGGGGTATAAACCAATATTATTGTAATACTCTTCTACATGAATGTTCTGTTCTGCCTGATGTGTGTCGCAGATAAAAAAATCAATATCGCGTGCTAAAGTATTGTCCGGGTTTTTCCTGCGGGAAGTCATTAGCCAATAATCTGCCACGCCTGTAAGTCCTTGCCAATGTTTTGTTCCTTTAATTTGATAATGTGCGCCTTTTTTTTCGTTGTAAGTTTGCATGTTTAGGGCATCGCTGCCATGGCCGGGTTCTGTAATCATTAGTCCACCCATGTTTTGTTGGTTCATAAAGCGTTTAAAGATTTCACTTTTCACTGATTCATGACCATATTTTTCTATCGGTTCGAGAAAAAGACCCATATTTATGCCAAACATTAACGACAATGGCAGAGATTCATAAGAAGCTGCTTCTAAAACGCCCAATACTTCTTTTACTTTTACTCCCCTTCCTCCATAATGGGTAGGAATGGCTACCGAAAAAGGATTCAGCGACATAATATCGCGTAAAACAAAAGCCGGAAAACCTCTTTGTTGGCTAAACTTATCAATATTGTCGCGCTCATAAAAAACACTTTTCAATGTTTCCTTCAAGGTATGAAGAAAAGTTTCAAACGGAACTATTTCCGTTTTCTTCAAATGATTCGTTTTTGTATTTAGTTCCTGTAATTCCATAGCCCAATAATTTTTCTGTTTTAAATGGCAAAACTATTCATGCAAAAGCACAATTCATAACAAAAGGGATAATAGAAGACAAAAAGGGCTGAAATTATTTTTTAGGGATAAAAACTGATTTTTAGGGGTCAAATGAATGCAAAAAAAGGGGATATCTTGATCATAAGCTTTCGGAAAGGGGAGGCGCGATTAAACAAATCACCAAATCACCAAATCACCAAATCTTTCATATAAACGAATCACCGAATCACCGAATAAACAAATAAACGAATAAACAAATCACCAAATCACCAAATCTTTCAAATAAACGAATAAACGAATAAACAAATCTTTCAAATCACCAATTCTTAGAAATGTTCCAAATTCCTCGTCAGCGCAATTAACATTTTGTTATGAAAAAAGAATTATTTGATATACATTTGCCTGATTTTGTATACAAAGAAAAAGCAAATGGCAAAGCAAGAAGACATATTTAAAAAACTGGTGGCACATGCCAAAGAATACGGTTTTATTTTTCAGTCGAGCGAAATTTACGACGGATTAGGAGCTGTATATGATTATGCCCAAAAAGGCGTTGAATTAAAGAATAATATCAAGGAATACTGGTGGAAATCGATGGTTTATATGCACGAAAATATTGTGGGTATAGATTCTGCTATATTTATGCATCCAACGGTATGGAAAGCATCAGGACATGTGGATGCTTTTAACGACCCTTTGATCGACAATAAGGATTCCAAAAAAAGATACCGCGCCGATGTGCTAATAGAAGAGCATCGCGAAAAATATCAGCAAAAGATTGAGAAAGAAGTGGAGAAAGCGGCTCAGCGCTTTGGTGAGAAATTCGACAAAGAACAGTTTTTGGCTACCAATGCCCGCGTATTGGAGAATCAGCAGAAAATTGACGAACTTACAGAGCGTTATGCCTCTGCTATGCAAAAGGGCGATTTAGACGAATTGCGCCAAATTATTCTCGACTACGAAATTACCGACCCGGTAAGTGGTACTAAAAACTGGACCGATGTTCGTCAGTTTAACCTTATGTTCGATACCAAGTTAGGCTCGGTAACCGACGATGCCGCCAAAATATATCTCCGTCCGGAAACGGCTCAGGGTATTTTTGTGAATTACCTTAATGTGCAGAAAACCGGAAGGATGAAAATTCCTTTTGGGATTGCTCAAATTGGGAAAGCCTTTAGAAACGAGATTGTAGCCCGACAGTTTATTTTCCGTATGCGCGAGTTCGAGCAAATGGAAATGCAGTTTTTTGTAAAACCGGGTACCGAAATGGAGTGGTTTAATGCTTGGCGTGAAAAACGCCTGAGATGGCACAAAGCCCTTGGAATGGGTGATGGAAACTACCGTTTGCACGATCACGATAAACTGGCTCATTATGCCAATGCTGCTACCGACATTGAATATAATTTTCCCTTTGGATTTAAAGAACTCGAAGGTATACATTCGCGCACCGATTTCGACCTTAAACAGCACCAGGAGTTTAGCGGCAAGAAAATTCAGTATTTCGACAATGAAACCAATGAATCTTATATTCCTTATGTGGTGGAAACTTCTATTGGTTTAGATCGAATGTTTTTGAGTGTGCTTTCTCATGCCTATACCGAAGAAGAGGTGGTGAAAGAAGACGGCAGTGGAAGCGAAACCCGTGTGGTGCTGCGTATTCCTGCTTTCCTTGCTCCGGTTAAGTTAGCTATTTTCCCCTTGATTAAGAAGGATGGTTTGCCCGAAAAAGCACGTGAAATTTATCATCAGCTGAAATATAATTTTAACTGCGAATACGAGGAGAAAGATACCATTGGTCGAAGATACCGTAGACAAGATGCCGCAGGTACGCCTTATTGCATCACCGTAGACCATCAGACGCTCCAGGATAATACTGTTACATTGCGCGACAGGGATACCATGTTGCAGGAGCGGATTGCCATAGAGCAGCTCGATAAAATTGTGAGCGGCAAAGTAAACATTCGCACACTTTTAAATAAATTAGAAGAATAATTACAGACTACTGAATAACAATGAATAAACTAAAATCAACATTCAGAGAACCTGCCTTACACTTGGCTATTATTGCAGGTTTTATTGCCATCAGTTTTATTTACTTTTTTCCTGTATTCGAAGGAAAAGATTTGCCCCAAATGGATAATATCCATGCAAAAGGCATGTCGCAGGAATTAGTCGAATTCGAAAAACAGCACCCGGGGGAAGAGTCTCTTTGGACAAATTCTATGTTTGGAGGGATGCCTGCTTATCAGATTAAAAACGGAAAATCTGTTAATGTGTTTACTTATGTGCACAGAGCTTTAAGATTTGGTCTTCCGTATACCACGGTGGCCATTTTGTTCACTTATCTTTTCGGATTTTATATTTTGCTTATTAGCCTGAAAATGAATAAATGGCTTAGTGCCATTGGAGCCATTGCTTTTGCTTTTGCTTCGTATAATCTGATTATCATTGAGGCCGGGCATATTACAAAAACTTATGCAATTGCCTACATGGCACCTGCATTGGCGGGGTTTATTCTTATTTACCGAAAAAAATATCTTGCCGGCGGATTATTGGCAACGCTATTCTTAGGTGTGCAGTTGGCATCTAACCACCCCCAAATTACTTACTACCTGGCTTTGGCTGTGTTGGTATTTGTAATTGTTGAGCTGGTTTTTGCCTTTATGCAAAAGGAATTAGCTCATTTTACCAAAGCTTCGGCGGTGGCGTTTATGGCTGTTGTGCTGGCGGTGGCGCCGGGTATCAGGGATTTACTTACTACTTACGAATACGGACAAGAAAGTATTCGTGGTAAGTCGGAACTGAGTGTTAAAACGGAGGAGAAAAAATCTTCAGGGCTTGACAAAGACTACGCTTTGGCTTGGTCTTACGGCAAACTCGAAACTTTTACCCTGCTGATACCTAATTTTGTTGGAGGCGGTACCGAGCGCCTCGACGAAAGTTCTATTACTTACGAAAAACTTATGCAACAAGGGCTTCAGCCACAAACGGCTACTGCTATTGTACAAAACTCGCCTACTTATTGGGGACCCATGCCTTTTACTTCGGGGCCGGTATATTTTGGTGCTATAGTGATGTTTTTGTTTGTTCTTGGCTTTTTTCTATTGAAAGGTCCCGAAAAATGGTGGCTTATCAGCATTACTATTCTTTCTATTCTCCTCTCTTGGGGTAGAAATTTGGAATGGTTCACCGATTTGTTTTTCTATTATTTCCCGCTTTATAATAAATTCCGAACTGTTTCAATGGTTTTGGTTGTAACAAACGTGGCGGTGGTATTAATGGCATTTTTAAGTATGCAAAAAATACTCTCGGGCGAGGTGGAAAAGGCTAAGCTAAAGAACTATTTGCTTTATAGTGGTGGTATTGTTGGCGGAATACTTGTTTTCTTAATGCTGTTTTCCGGTTTGCTTTTCGACTTTACCGGAATTAACGATGCTTATATTCTCTCGCAATTGGCTAACGCCGGTTTGCCGGAAAATATTCTTAAGGTATATCAGGAAGGTTTACATGCCGATAGAGCTGCTATGATTAGAGCCGATGCTATTCGCAGTTTTATTTTTATTCTAATGGCATGGGGGGCTTTATACCTTTGGAACGAGAAAAAAATTAAAGTGGAATACTTGCTCACTTTTGTTGCGGTGCTTATTATTGTTGATTTATGGTCCATAGATCGCCGTTATCTCGACGAATCTGACTTTATTCCTAAGCGTCAGGCGCGCAATCAAATTGTGCTAACACAAGCAGATGAATTTATTCTTAAGGAAACTGACCCAAATTTTAGGGTATTAAATCTTACCCGAAATGTATTCAACGACGCATACACGCCTTATTTTCATAAATCTATTGGTGGATATCATGGCGCAAAACTGCGCCGTTACCAGGAGTTGATAGACAATTATCTGGTAAATGAGATTCAAGCACTGCAAAGGGCGTTTAGTGCCACAAACGTAAACCAAATGACCATAGACAGTGCACTTAAAATGAGTCCGGTAATTAATATGCTGAATACAAAACATATTATCTATAGCGAAGAAGGAAGTTTAATAAATATGAACGCATTCGGTAATGTGTGGTTTGTGCCATCTATAAAGTGGGTAAAAAATGCCGACGAAGAAATGGCCGCCCTGGGCGAAATTAACCCATACTATGTGGCTGTGATTGACGAGCGTTTTAAAGCTGATTTAAATGGATTTGTGGCCAACGACACACTTTCATCGGGCGACTTAATTGGTTTGGCTGCCAATGGATATAAGCCGAATCATTTGATTTATCAAACAAATTCGAAGCACGAGGAGTTTGCTGTTTTTTCTGAGATATACTACGATAAGGGCTGGAATGCTTATATTGACGACAAACCTGCAAAACTGGTGCGCGCAAATTATCTCTTGCGCGGTATGGTGGTGCCTGCCGGAAAACATAAAATTGATATGAAGTTTGAACCAAAAACATATTCGCTTGGTAACGCTATTAGTTTCACCGCGTCTATTATCACTGGTTTACTATTGCTTACCGGTTTGTTTTTGCTGCTTAAACCTGCAATCAGGCTACCTGCAAAGAAAAATTAGATTCTATATTCGAAACAGATAGTGTTAAAAACCTTCGATGCTCATTTTGGGTTCCGAAGGTTTTTTTTTAGCTTTATCTATGGATTGATTGTTATTTGATTATTTTTTCTTAAATTGTAGCTGAAATTCAATTTATACCGAATGCTTATCTGCTAAGCGAAATATATTTTTGTAATCCCGAATCATTGGGACAGGCTAAGATAATCCTTCGGCATAATACTATTTTTTTTATTGGGTTAATAGCCATTTAGTTTTAATGTGCCATTTCTATTTAATCATTTTTCAATATGGAAACAAATCAAAATGAAACAAAAAAGCAGCAGGCCGATGCGATTATTAGTCGTCATATATATTGGTCTGTTGGAGCTGGACTTATTCCTTTCCCATTGCTAGATATTGCGGCAGTAACATCTATTCAGCTGGATATGCTAAAATCTCTCTGCGGCTTGTATGGAGTAGATTACTCAAAAGAACAAGGCAAATCGTGGATTAGTGCTTTGGCCGGCTCTACATTGTCTAATGTTATTGCCAGACTTGGTGCTTCTGCCATTAAGGCTGTTCCGGTGATAGGCACAGTTGTGGGAATAACTTCTGTGGCGATACTTTCGGGGGCTGCTACTTATGCCATTGGGCAGGTGTTTGCCGAGCATTTCGAAAAAGGCGGTAGTTTGGTAACTTTTAATGCCGCAGATATGAAAAAGTTTTATAAGGATAAAATGGAAGAAGGCAAAACCATTGCTGCTAATTTAAAAGAAAAATACAAATCTGCTGTAAACAGCAAGTCTGGTAAAGCAATGGAGAAAAATACTACTGAGAAACTCAAAGAGCTGGACAAACTAAAAAATACTGAACTAATTACGGAAGATGAATATGTGAAAATGCGAAATGATATTTTAAAATCCTTTCTCGATAACGATATCTAAAAGATGTTTATAGGAATAGCTCATTTCTATAATGAAATACATATTATTGAAATGAGCTATTTTCTGAGAAATATTGAACAATCAGCCACGTGATGGCCAAATCTTTGTTGAAATTAGTTTGGTGCCCTTAATTTGGGTCTGCTGAAATACTGCTAAAAATAAGTTCCTTAGGATATTACTTCTATAGATTATAATTTCGAGTGCA
>DYOH01000033.1 GCA_020720625.1 Acetofilamentum sp.
AATAAGGTTTAGCTATTACTTTAAAAAGACTGACTACTAAGGCGTAAATAGCAGATAAGGTTTCTGATGCCCTTACGTGTGGGGGTACACCTTAGTAGAAAAAAACTGTAGCTTTAATTTCTACCTTATTACCTTATCATATTTTAGTATAGGGTTTTCGCACTTTCTACTTTAAAAAGCTTGCATGCGAAATTATAATATATAGAAGTAATATGCTAAGGAACTTATTTTTAGCGTTATTTCAGCAGCCCCTAAATTAACTCCCTTACATGCATATTTTTTGCTCTATTACCTAAATACCTAATTCAATAAAATTATAATTTTTAAGCCTATAATGCACATTAAAAATACCTATAAATAGGGATTTCAATCTCCGCATAAACAATCTACTTTTACAAAAAAAGTATAAATGAGTGTTTATCGTAGAATACAATCATATTTCACAATAATACAGCTGCTTATAATCTTTTCGCTATTTTTCAATAATATAGCATTTCAACACAAGCATTCTCTTTCTAACGGCGATATTGTGGTGCACTCACATCCTTTCGCCAAAAAACAAAAATCGCAGGAACAGCATAGCCACAATAATAATCAATTACAAATTATATCATTAGTAAATCATGCATTATGGCATATTTTAATTCTCATTACATTAATAAAATACCTAAGTTATTTTCCATCTGCTAGAAGTAACAATTATTCGCGTTTTAATAAGCCGATTTTTGCACAATTTCAGTATCAGCTTAGAGCCCCTCCGTCCATTTAGCATATCTGCTCATCTGAGCTAAGCTAAAACCACTCAATATAACGCAAAACCATCAGTAATTCTAAAAAAAAAAATGGATATGCTATATCCTGAAAACAAAAAAAAATAATCTTAAATAACTAATTATGAAACAGATACACAATAAATATACAAAACAAAAAAATACAAAAAAAGCCACTATTACCGAGATAAGAAATCAAAATATGCCTGCAACGTTATTGAATTTCTTAAGAAAAAGCCTCTCAGTGTTTGTGCTTGCCATAGCATTTACCACCATTACAATGGCCCAAAAAGCCCCTACAAATGCCAATATATCAGGCCATGTGCTATGCAGCGGGGAACAATTACCCTATTTTAGCATAATTATCGAAGGCACTACAATCGGAACGGTAAGCAACAGCAATGGATACTATCACTTGAACAACCTGCCCGAGGGAGAATTTACTATAAAAGCCCAATCTGTTGGTTATAAATCACAAACAAAAATAGTACACACTCAGGCAGACGAAACGATAGAACTAAATTTTAATGTAGACAAAGACATCATAGCATTAGAGCAAATAGTTGTAAGTGCAAACCGTAACGAGGTAAACCGGAAGGAAGCATCTAGCATTGTAAACACAATAACAGCGCAGTTGTTTGAAAGTACCAATTCCGTAGCACTCTCCGAAGGCATGAGTTTTCAGCCGGGATTAAGGGTTGAAACAAATTGCCAAAATTGTGGGTTCCAACAAATAAGAATAAACGGTTTGGATGGACCGTATACCCAAATACTAATTGACAGCAGGGCCATTTTTAGTGCATTATCGGGTGTTTATGGAATTGAACAAATACCGGCGAATATGATTGAACGAGTAGAAGTTGTAAGAGGTGGCGGCTCAGCATTATTTGGTTCAAATGCCATTGCAGGTACAGTAAATATTATAACCAAAGAACCAAACTATAATTCTTTTCAGGTAAGCACAAATTTATCTATTATAGATAAAAACACGTTAGATCAAAGCATAAATCTAAATAATTCAATGGTTTCAGAAGACAATAAATCCGGGATAATGTTTTTTGGTTCCATACGAAATAGAGATTATTACGATGCCAATGCTGATGGGTTCTCAGAACACGGAATCCTAAATAATAGCACATTAGGATTCAGGGCATACTACAAAACAGGGAATTTTTCGAAGTTAGAAATTGAATATCACCATTTAAATGAATTTCGAAGAGGCGGAAATAAATTTGAATTACAAGCCCATGAAACAGACATCACAGAGCAAACCGAACATAATATACATTCCGGGGGCTTAACTTATACCATGCTATCTAAAAACTATAATTCCAGATTATCCATTTATACCTCGGCACAACAAACCAATAGAAATAGCTACTATGGTGCAGAACAAAACCCCAATGCTTATGGACATACCGATGACATGGCATTTGTGGCCGGAACACAATTTAGCTACGAGTTTAAAAAATTAATTCTTGCCCCGGCTACCATCACTACCGGTTTAGAATATCAGCTAAATAATCTGCACGACAAAATGCCCGGATATCAAAGAGATTTAACCCAAAATATCAATATTATTGGTTATTTTGCGCAAAATGAGTGGAAATCGAAACACTTAAATGTTTTAATTGGAGCAAGAGCAGATAAGCATAATTTAATAGATAAAATAATTATTAGCCCAAGAGCCAATATTTTATATAAAATTACCGACGATTTATCTGCCAGATTAACTTATTCTAAAGGTTTTCGGGCTCCGCAAGCCTTCGACGAGGATTTGCATATAATGGCCGTAGGTGGCCAAGTAATGCTTATTACGCTGGCCGATGATTTAAAAACAGAAACATCAAACACATATAGCAGCTCATTAGACTACTATTTCGAGTTTTTAGGCTTGAAAACCAATTTTCTGATAGAAGGTTTTTTCACCAAACTTACGGATGTATTTGTTACCGAAGAAATTGGAACAGATGTACAGGGCAATATGTTGGTAGAAAGAAGAAATGGTTCCGGAGCAAAAGTATATGGAATGAATACAGAATTTCGTAGCGCACTGAATAACTTTTTGCAACTGCAAATGGGTTTTACAGCGCAAAAGAGCCAATACATTCAAGCCGAACAATGGTCTGATGATAATACCTTGAAGCCAAGCAAAAATATGATGCGCACACCAAATCATTATGGATACTTTACGCTGAATTACGACCCCACAAAACAATTTACCACTTCATTATCAGGTATTTATACAGGGAAAATGTATGTTGGGCACTACGCCGGGTATGTAAATAACGATGTATTAGAAAAAACCCCCAATTTTATGGAGCTTAACATTAAAGTTGCGCATAATTTTAATCTTGGTTCGCAATTAAAATTGGAACTAAACGGTGGAGTTCAAAATATTTTAAATAGCTATCAGACCGATTTCGACAAAGGAGTATATCGTGATGCAGGATATATCTATGGACCAAACCGACCGAGAACCTATTTTTTGGGTATCAAAATTGGAAATGTGATTTAAAAATTTACCACAAAATTAAAAGGGATAAACACTTAAGTTTATCCCTTTTAAAATCAAAACAGACAATTTACTATCACACTATTTTCTTTTGCGCCATTTTCTGCGGTCTGCCAACCTTGCTTTTTCTTCGTCGGTCATAAAAGTAAATCTAACGCCAAGATGCGCAACAGCAGAAACTTCTTTGTGCAAAGAGCTTTTTCCATAAGATTTGTATTCGAGTTCCGGCCTAACATAAAAGCTAAATTTGCGAATTCCAATTTCGGCAATAATACCTACATTTCCAAACATGGCGGTGGTGTCTACCTGAGTGCTATCCTTTGCATTTCCGAAAGCACCCAATTTGGTACCAAAACCAATATTAATAGGGCTGTACTTAAAAAGCATCCAATCGTACATTAAATAGCCTTTGGTTACATTAGAAGTTTGATTAAGGACTAAACGACCAAGATTTTCGGGCGTTAAAAAAAATTCTTTACCCACACCAAATCCAAAACGATGGTGTCTAACTTTAAATAAGAAATCGAAATGAGTAGGAATAAGCGCACCTGAGTTTACAATATTTGTACTAATTACAGCACCCGCACCCAATCCGGTACCAAAAATAAAAGCATCCAAACCACTAGGTTCAGTTTGCGCATTTTGCTCTCCGTTTTTTGGATCTTCGGTTTTTTGTTCCGGATTTATGTTAATTTGCGCCATTAACCATACTCCTTGCAACATAATCAACAATAAAACAACACTTTTTCTCATATTTTTATGTATAAATGATAAATTGATCTTAGTAATTTACAAAAAAAAGACATCAAACCTATCGCCATCAATGGAAATGCAAAAAAAATCTTCCATGAACAATAAGTTCACAGAAGATTAATTCTAAAGAGAAAAAGAGCTTATACATCAATTCTTGCATAAGTAGCATTTTGTTCAATAAATTCTCTCCTTGGAGGCACTTCATCGCCCATGAGCATAGAGAAAGTTCTGTCAGTTTCGGCAGCATTTTCGATGGTAACCTGCCTTAATGTGCGGGTTTCGGGGTTCATGGTAGTATCCCAAAGTTGATCGGCGTTCATCTCACCAAGACCTTTATATCTTTGAATGTGAACAGAATCCGGATTACTTTTTCCAAGCTCGGCTACCGCTGCTTTACGCTCATCTTCATTCCAGCAATAGCGCTGTTCTTTTCCTTTTTTTACGAGGTATAGCGGAGGCGTTGCAATATAAAGATATCCGTTTTCGATAATTTCTTTCATGTAACGGAAGAAAAAAGTCATAATAAGGGTACTAATGTGGCTACCATCCACATCGGCATCTGTCATAATCACAATTTTATGGTATCTGATTTTTTCAAGGTTAGCGGCCTTAGAATCTTCTTCAGTACCTAATGTAACGCCCAATGCCGTGAAAATATTTTTTATTTCTTCGTTTTCAAAAATTTTATGCTGCATGGCTTTTTCCACGTTCAGAATTTTACCACGTAAAGGCATAATAGCCTGAAAACGTCTGTCGCGTCCTTGTTTAGCAGTTCCACCAGCCGAATCGCCCTCGACAAGAAAAACTTCGCTTTTGGTAGGGTCTCTTTCGGAGCAATCGGCGAGTTTACCGGGCAAACCGGCTCCGCCCATAACGGTTTTTCGTTGCACCATTTCTCTGGCTTTTCGGGCAGCATGCCTGGCCTGAGCAGCCAAAAGTACCTTCTGCACAATCAAACGAGCTTCTTTTGGATGCTCTTCCAGATAGTTCTTGAGCATCTCGCTCACTGCCTGGTCTACAGGCATGCTTATTTCGCCGTTTCCGAGTTTTGTTTTGGTTTGACCTTCGAACTGTGGTTCCTGCACCTTAACAGAAACGACAGCAGTTAAACCTTCACGAAAATCATCGCCATTGATATCAAATTTAACCTTAGAAAGTTGCCCAGATTCTTCGGCATAAGTTTTAAGCGTGCGTGTTAATCCCCTCCTAAAACCAGTTAAATGGGTTCCGCCTTCGTGGGTGTTTATATTATTTACATAAGAATGCACATTTTCGTTAAAGGATGTGTTGTAATGTATGGCAATTTCAACAGGAACACCACCTTTTTCGGTATCAATGTACATTACATCGTTGGTTAGCGATTCTCTGGTATTATCCAGATATTGAACAAACTCTTTTAAACCTTCTATCGACAAAAATTCGGTATTTCGAAACTCGCCTTTATTGGTTTGCTCGCGCTTATCAGTGAGCGTTAAGGTAATTCCTTTGTTTAGAAAAGCAAGCTCGCGCAAGCGTGTTGCAAGAATTTCGTATTTGTAAGCTGTGGTTGTAAAAATGGTGTCATCGGGTAAAAAAGTAATAATAGTACCCCTTTTATCCGTTGTACCAATTTCTTTTACATCGGCCATTGGATTTCCTCTTTCGTAAATTTGCTCATAAACGATTCCGTCGCGATGAACCTGAGCAATAAGCTTGGTGGAAAGAGCATTTACGCAGGATACCCCTACACCATGCAAACCACCGGAAACCTTATAAGATTCTTTATTGAATTTACCACCGGCATGCAACACGGTCATAACAACTTCGAGGGCCGAGCGGCCTTCTTTTTCGTGCATATCCACAGGAATACCCCTACCATCATCGATAACAGTAACAGAGCCATCTTCGTTAATTATCACATCAATTGATGTACAATGCCCTGCCAAAGCTTCGTCAATGGAGTTATCCACCACTTCGTAAACCAAATGGTGTAATCCACGCTCGCCAATGTCGCCAATATACATAGCCGGACGTTTGCGCACGGCTTCTAATCCTTCTAAAACCTGAATACTTTCGGCAGAATAACTTTGTGCCTTAACAACTTCTTTTTCTTTTTCGCTCATTTTTTAAAGATTCAATTTCGTGATATTCAAACGCACAATGATTTTATCAGGCTTGAAGCCCATTCACTTTATTATCTTGAAAAAGGGTTTTCATAGACTGGAATCAAAGGCCATTTTGTTTATGAATATTCATTTTTAAATACCAACCAAAAGTAATAAAAATGTGCGATTTAGTCAAATTTTTTATGCATTTTTATTATTTATAAAACATTAAATATCAGTAAAATAAAAAAGATGTTGATAATTTTGAGAGGTGCTTAAATTCCATTTCGCAAAATAGATAAAACTAGGTAGCAGAATTGCATCAAAAAATAATTTTTGGCAACTTAAACAAACAAAAAATACAAGGTATACAGATCCATAATAACCGCAATGATAGAAAAATCTACAATTTGCCCTGATTTTTTTTCTTTAAAACCTCCCACGAACGAAAAAATAAGCAACATAATGGGCGCAAACATAAAAGCCGTATAAATACCATAAGCCGGATGAGCTTCTATATTAAAATTATCAACAGTCACCCATGCGGCCATGCGCAATTGAATTTCGGGATTCACGGCAGCTTTCATTTTTAGATTAGTACCCAGGATAGGTGTTTGGTAAACCACAAAATTCTCGGACCACCGCATGGAGCTAATAAATTCTTGATTACTGAGAGGAAAATCTACATCAGCCGCTATAATATGAATTAATTCGTCGTGCTTAATCTTAAAATTTTCCAGCTGAATCTCGCGCGATGGCAATAATGCATCCACAAAAAGAAAAATAGCAAAAAAGAAAGAAATGCGGTTTATCCACTTAGCCCACAAAATGGCTCTTTTGCTGTATACATTTTTTTTTGATGAACGCACTTTTACTTTTACCCTGCGGTAAACATGTTGGTTTGCAGTAGGTTTTACATCATACGCGGTGGCACTGAAAAACATAAATTGTGCCTGATAAGCCAAATCGTATTCTTTTTTTTTCTCCGCATCTGAGAGCACCTGGTAAGCTTCGTTAATTTGGTTAAATCTTTGCCTGGCCAAAGGAGTATCGTTTTTATCGGGATGAAATATCATGGCCAACTTGCGGTAGGCCTTTTTAATTTCTTCGGCTCCGGCGTTCTTTTCCAGCCCTAAGTCGCTATAGTAATTCCGAAGCATTAATATGCAGATTCAATTATTTTAATGGCCTCTATATATTTGTTCAAACGAATTAAATCCTTATCGTCCAGCTTATTTAATCGAAGAATATCCGTATTGTCTAATAAATCGTATAATTTAACTCTTCTTGCCAGGCTATTTTCTAAAACTCTATAGATAAATGAGATGTAATCTTCATCAGGTCTGTGAGAAAGCGCTAAAATAGCATCTACAATCTCGGAAGAGAAGCCTTCTTTAAGCAAGTCCAAAGCCGTAATATCCGAATCTTCGATTACATCGTGCAATACCCCCACAATTTTTTCTTCAATGCTAAGCCCTCTAAGCATCACCCTCAAAGGATGGAGAATATAATCGCTACCGGCTTTATCTTTCTGTCCGGCATGTGCATGAAGTGCAATCTGAATGGCTCTCTCGAGTACAGTCATATCAATAGTTTTCGAAAATGTAATTCAAATACAATTCCATATCTTGTTTTACTAGCGACCCACTACCCATATAATTATTAATTATTAAGGCAAAAGCATACTCTTTACCCGATCTTGCACGGATATAACCGGCCATTGACCTTACCCCACGAAAAGAACCTGTTTTTGCCCAAATAGTGCCGGTAGGAAAAATTTTTGCGCCAAACGACAGTAAAGTGCCATTTAGACCGTTAACAGGCAAGGAATTAGCAAACTCAAAATAATATGGTGATTGATGCATATAGTTGAGCAAAAATACCAAATTATTGGCCGACAAAGTATTTTGCCTCGACAAACCACTTCCATCTGCCATAAAAAAAGCATCCATGGGCATAAGTTTGGTTTTCCAGAACTCTGTAATAAAACCTACACCTTCTCTAATTCCGGCCTTTTGCCCTGGCAAATCAGACAAATTAGCTGCCAACTGATCGGCAAAATGGTTTAAGCTCCGTTTGTTTGTTTTGTAAATAATTTCGGCCAAAGTAGGTGATTTTAGTCTGCCAATGTATTTGGTATTTTTCACTAAATCAAAACTTACCCAAGGCCTGAGTTTTGTAATCAATAAGCGGCTATTCATCACACTATCGAGATAGTACACATAATAAAGATTTGGATTAGGAATAGCCCCCTTTACCACAAATTCGGTTTTGCCTGTAGGTATAGTACCACGTATTATCACTTCATTTTCAAAAGGTTGCCCGAAAATATAGGCCAAATCTTCCTTATCTTTTGAAGAAAGTACCCGATTATCTATATTTAAGCCGGGTATATATGGCTCTAACTTTGCTATGGAGCACAATTGCCCCGAAACAGCCGGCGAATTGTAAAAAATACGGTAGGTATTGTCGAAAAAAGGCATAGCGTAAGCACCTGAAGCATAATAATTGGCCATGTCTTCCCATGATGTTGCCGGCGCCACGGCTTCGTCGGTAAAAGTGCTGGCATCGGCAATAATAGCACCATTTATAGTAAAAATACCGTTATTCTTACAAATTTGAATAACGGAATCCACAAAACTATTTATTTTCTCGGCCCGAAAAAAATACTCCGAGCCAGAAGTAGGGTCTCCAAAGCCTTTTATAATTAAATCTCCGTTGAGTACTTTTTTATCCTTATCAATTTCTCCGCGATAATAAATTAAAGTTTGGAAACGATGATTTGGCCCCCATTTCTCAAGAGCAGTGGCAGTTGTAAAAAGTTTCATGGTAGAAGCCGGAATCATTGCTTTTTTCTCGTTAAAAGTTAAAACGAATGCTTTTTCTTTTATATCGAATAAAGAAAAAGCAAGCAAAGCCGGTTCATAATCCGGTTTATTCCATATCTTATGCAAGTTATTTTGTTGGGAATGAACAAAGAATACAGAAAAAAAAATCAGATTAAGAAAGAAAAACCGCAATTTAATCATTGTATTTTAAAAATTTTATGTCGTACTGTTGCGTGCTTTCTGCAAAGGCAACAAATGGAGATTTCATTTCCTCAGTAGTAAGCAAGCATAAATTTTGCATTACCTCGGCCTGAATGTTTTCGATTTTTAAATATTGCCGGGATTTTGGCATACGATTAAGCTTAAAAAAATGTAATTTATGCTTATTGCTTAAGTTTTCGAAACAATAAAATGCCGGATTTTGAATATTCTCTAAATCCTCGAGGATATATTGTTCGTCGATAGAAAAATCGGCATGTGTGTTTGCATTTAAACTTAGCGCCAATTGCGCCCCAATATTTGAAATATCGATATGGTTCAATGTATTATCGCTAATATCAGACTTTACCAAAAACTGAGCCGTATACCATGGTGCATTCCAAACCACTGCTTTCCAGAATTTTAAGAAACCTGAAACTACACCACCCCAATAAAAAATTCCATAATCATTAGATTTATTTTTCCGAACAAAGCTAAAATAATTGGTAATGTGAGACGAAAACTTGTTGTAAGGTAATGCCGAAAGCCAAACCGCATTTTGAAAAATAAATTCTATTCCGATGTAGGCAAATGCCTTACCATCTCTAGTGAAAGAAGGAATGTTGAATACCTCAGGAATATGCGGCCGTAATCGTCGCACCGGAACTTTATACAAAACAATAATTCTTTGAGAATAATTTCCTCTAAATAAAAGTCTTTCAGCGCTATTTAAAGTAACTTCTGGCATCGGCAATTCTTTTTCAACTTCAAATGTACCAAATTTCTCCGATTATAAAACAATATTTATATTGAAAATAAACTAAACAATACAAATTCAATTACTTAATACATCAAAAAAATAAAGTACCTAATTATCAAACCATAACACACGAGTTCAAAAGTTTTAAAAGCGAAAGAAAAAAAAACCCGAATAATCAGGGTTGCGTACGTGTGCGTTAATTTGATGTTAAACTGCTGAAAAAGAAAAACAAAATCAAGTATTTCTATTTATTTTTTGTAAATTACAACTTTAAATCTCACTTCAAAAAAAACTTACGCCATGAAAACTTTTAGCAAAGAAAAACTTGCTGAATTAAACCAGGTTTATTTCAGCTTGGATGCTCCAACACAGGCAAAAGAAAATCAATCGAAAAAAAAAGAATTGCCTGACAATAAATTAAAAGAAGAGAAGAAAAAAACGGATGAATTTATTCTGGGTTGGGAGATGGTAGACAAAAAAACGCAGCTGCCACATCCTTAGGTCTCTTGACGAAAAAATTCTACAAACCCAAATTAATCCTTCCGAGAAATGAAAAAACTGAACATAAGCAAAACACAGCTTACAAATTACGATTACATTAGCAACAAGGCAATTAAGGTAAAAAACCATAAGAACACGGTTCTTTATACAAATCTGGTATTTTCGAACAGAAAAAAAGAACAAGGTGTTTTTATTGCGCAACTAAGCCAGCCAAGCGAAGGATTTTTTGTATTACTAGCCTCATTAAAAGAAACATTAAGAATGAACGAATTTGAATATCGGCTTTCGGTATGCAAATTAGGCGAGGAATACAAAACTTCGGGTTTAAGATATATTACTCACATTGAGACAAATCCGTATCCGAGAATTCATTACGCATTAGGCAACATCGATTTGGTAAAAAGTTTTATTCTCGACCAGCAGCTCAATATTTTATTTATAGAATATGAATTGGAAGAGGCCCCCGTGAAAACCACATTCGAGATATCGCCGCTTCTGGCTTTTAGAGAAATAAACAAACTTTCGTTTGAAAACGAAAATGCCAAAACAGAAGTAAAAAAAGCAACTTCCGGTTATGCCATGCGGATGTACAAAGAATTTCCGTGGCTATATTTTACATCAACCCACGATTTGACGTTCTCGCCGAATGGCCACTGGATAAAAGGATTTGAATACCCCATGGAACTAGCCGAATGCGAGTACGAAGATTTGTATATTCCCGGAAGTTTAAGTTTTGAGCTTTCGGCAGGCGAGAAAATGACACTGGCCATTGGGCTCGACAAAATTGAGAAAGAACAAATCAGGCATGAATTTATCAACAGTATAAATAGAATTTACAACTAAATGAAATTTATTTTGAGGTAATTTTTTCTATCTTTGCCCGCAAAAATTATTCAAGTGGGACGAAAAAAAAATAAGCTTCCGTTACTGGAAAATATCAAAATAGAGAACATAGCAGCCGAAGGAAAAGCACTTGCACGGGTAAACGAGCGGGTGCTTTTTGTTCCAATGGCTGTGCCGGGCGATATTGTAGATGTGCAGATATCAAAGAAAAAAAATTCTTTTATGGAAGGTTATGTAAAAACCTATAAAGAACTATCTTCGATGAGAATAAAACCAAAATGCAAGCATTTTGGTACCTGCGGCGGATGTAAATGGCAAATGCTCCCCTACAAAAATCAATTAGAATTTAAGCAACAGCAAGTAATAGATGCCCTGCAACGGATTGCAAAAGTAGAACTCCCCGAAATATGCCCGATTATAGGTTCTGAAAATGATTATTACTACAGAAATAAATTAGAATATACCTTTTCGAACAAGCGTTGGTTTACAGAAGAAGAGATGAATGAACCAGATGTGGAAAATACCGCCGGAGTGGGTTTTCATATACCCAAAATGTTCGATAAAATACTAGACATTACAGAATGTCATCTGCAAGCCGAACCCACTAATGCTATAAGAAACTGGCTTAGAACGTATGCTTTAAACAATAAACTTAGTTTTTACAATGTGCGCATGCACGAAGGTTTTTTGCGCAATTTAATCATACGCAATACCTCTACAGGAGAGTTAATGGTGATAATGATTTTCGGTAAAAACGAGCACGATCAAATACAAAACTTATTGCATCAGATGCAAGCAAACTTTCCGCAAATTACATCATTGCTATATGTTATAAACCAAAAGAAAAACGACACCATAAACGATTTGGAAGTATTGCACTTTGCCGGAAAAAACCACATAATGGAAAAAATGGAGGAACTGAACTTTAAAATCGGGCCAAAATCTTTTTACCAAACAAATTCGGCACAAGCCTACCAACTTTATTCTGTGGCAAGAGAATTTGCAGCCCTTACGGGAAAAGAAATTGTATACGACCTATACTCGGGCACAGGAACCATCGCCAACTTTGTGGCGCACAAGGCAAAAAAAGTGATTGGCGTAGAATTTATACCAGAGGCCATTGAAGATGCCAAAGAGAATGCACTTTTAAATGAGTTAGGCAACACAATATTTATTGCCGGCGACACCAAGGATGTGTTAAACCATGATTTTTTTGATACCAACGGAAATCCGGATGTAATAATACTCGACCCTCCGAGAGCGGGTTTGCACACTGATGTGGTAAAAATGCTTATTTGGGCAGCACCGCAAAAAATTGTATACGTTAGTTGCAATCCGGCCACACAAGCCAGAGACATTGCCCTGCTAAACGAAAATTATAAACTTATTAAAGTTCAGCCAGTTGATATGTTTCCGCAAACACATCATGTAGAAAATGTAGTACTTTTAGAAAAAAGAGAAAACTAAAACGATAGAACAGAAAACCACTAAAAAAGGCAGCATAAATATTTGGTAAGGACATGCTTATTTTTTTAGGCAATAAAATACTAAATGCCATTTTGGGGATAGTATAGTTTAATCAGACATAAGTAATAAACCGATTATTACCAATATCTTAATTATGACCTAAACCTTTATTCAAAATATTTTTTATTAATTTATCGTCTGGCACAATTTCTTTACTTCTTAGCGCATCAAAAATTTCATTTAATTTTTTTTCGTCGGCCAGAATCTCATTTAATAAAAAAACAGAATTATAATCAATTAAGCTAGAGTCCAAATTCTGAATTTGTACAATAAAAGGGTAAAGTTTTTTCATCGGCAAAATATCTTTAGCGTTTTTTTATATAACTATAACGCAATAGTTAAGGTTGTATTATAAAAAAAAATAGTTTTTTAGATTTATTAAGGATTTCAAATAATTTACGTAGAATAGGTAAGCGTATCCTCAATTCCGGCGTAATTTATTAGACTTACAAGACAGTCAAAAAAAAGCCTAAGAATATAGTTATCAACACAATATGCTATAGCATCAAACACAATATGAAGCAGGTTTCAATTTTTTAAGTTTTTTTCGACTGCATATAACTAAAGAAATTATAATTTAGTGCCAAAATTATCATCAAAAGGAAAAAACAAGCATCTAAAGAATGAAAATAGCCCTTATAGGATATGGAAAAATGGGAAAAACCATTGAAAAACTGGCCATAGAAAGAAATCACGAAATAGTAAGTATCATAGACCAAGACAATCAGCATGATTTCGATTCAGCAGCATTCTTGGACGCCGATGTTGCCATAGAATTTACAAACCCCGAAACAGCCGTAGCCAATTATTTGCGATGCTTTGAAAGAGAGATTGCCGTTGTATCGGGCACTACAGGCTGGCTAGCGGAATTACTCAACATAGTTAGCCTGGTAGAACAACAGCAAAAAAGCTTTCTCTACGCTTCAAATTTTAGCATAGGCGTAAATATCATGTTTTGGCTCAACAAGCAATTGGCCGTTCTGATGAATAAATTGCCGGGTTATGAAGCAAAAATGTTGGAAATACACCATACCCAAAAAAAGGATGCACCAAGCGGCACCGCAATTACATTGGCAGAAGATATTATACACAAAACAGAAAGATTAAACAAATGGGTACTTGACGAAAAAAAAGCTGACTATGAATTGCCCATAAAAGCAATCAGGGAAGGTGGTGTTTTTGGCTATCATCAGGTGCAATACGAATCTAACGAAGATACCATTCTGCTCTCTCACAATGCCAAAAGTCGCGACGGATTTGCTCTCGGAGCCATTATGGCCGCAGAATTTCTATATGGGAAAAAAGGATTTTTTACAATGGACGATGTTTTAAAATTATAATAGAAAATTTTTAAAAATGACTAGCAAAATAAATGCATTATTAACCAACAAATGGTTTAAATTCGGAGTAGCATCCTTCTTCTATTTATTATGGGTAATTTGGCTCGGTAATTATTGGTTTTTAATCGGATTAGCCATCTTATTTGATATCTACGTATCAAAAAAAGTACATTGGGCTTTCTGGAAGAAAAAAGGAGTGGAACAACAAACCAAAACAGTAGAATGGATAGACGCTATTATTTTTGCAGTAATAGCCGCAAGCTTTATACGCACATTTTTTATCGAAGCTTATACAATTCCTACATCATCCATGGAAAAAACTTTGCTTGTAGGCGATTATCTCTTCGTAAGCAAATATAGCTATGGACCGCGCTTACCCATGACCCCCATTTCGGTGCCTTTTGCTCATCACACAATGCCTTTTACACAATTCACCCCGTCTTTTTCCAACTGGTTAAGCCAACCCTACAAAAGACTTAAAGGCCTTTCTAAAATTGAAAGAAACGACGAGGTTGTATTTAACTTTCCGGAAGGCGATACCGTTGTGCTTCAACATCAGGACCAAAGCTATTACGAGCTTGTTCGGGAACTTGGACGCGAAAGATTATGGTCTAATTTCGACATTGGAATAAGACCTGTAGATAAACGCGAAAATTATATAAAAAGATGCGTTGGTATACCCGGAGATACAATAGAACTAATTCATGGTCAGTTATTTATAAACAATAAAGCGCAAAAAAAATACAGCGGTATTCAATACAAATACATTATCGAAACCGATGGTTCGCGCATTAACGAAAAAATACTACAGGACATGGGTGTAAGCAAAGAAGACATTAACAACTCTCTTATCACACCAAGTACTTATATTTTACCGCTAATGGACGAAAATCTTGAAAAAATAAAGAATTTTAAAATTGTAAAAAGTGTAACGCGCTACGAAAGACCGGCCGGACAGCGATCGGAATATATTTTTCCGCACAATGCACAATTCAATTGGAACGAGGATAATTTTGGACCTATTTATCTGCCCAAAAAAGGAGATATTATTCAGCTAGATAATAGTAATATCTTAATTTACAAAAGATTAATTGAAACCTACGAAGGCAATAAAGTGGAACTCAAAAACAACGAAATTTTTATTAACAGAACAGCCGCCACTAGCTATCAGGTAAAAATGGATTATTACTGGATGATGGGCGACAGCCGCCACAATTCGCAAGATGCCCGTTTCTGGGGTTTCGTACCCGAAGACCACATTGTTGGAAAACCAGTATTTATTTGGCTTTCGATTGACAAGGACAAATCTTTCCCTGCCAATATTCGCTGGAGCAGGCTTTTCAAAAGAATAAAAGGCCACAATGAGTAAATCGCCCGGATTAAGATATTGGATAATTATATCGACAGCAAGTTTTCTGCTGTCGATTTTATTTATAGCTTATTTCGGCGAATTTTTCAAGCTAAAACCCTTTCATTTTGAGAAAGATAACATAAAAAGCCATTGGGTTTTTATTAATAAGTGGAACACAAAATTGCAAAAAGAGCGTTTATACCTTATCAAAAAAAGAAATATAACCTTTGTTGCCCGATGTATTGCCCTGCCCGGAGATACTTTCCAAATAAAAAACGGAAAATTCTACATCAACAACAAACAGTTTTATCCAAAACACATTCAATACTTCTACGAATTTATTTCCGAACAAAGCATTAGAGACAGCCTAAACAAATACAATGTTGTTTTTAACGAAACAAATGCCCAAGGATTATTTATCAGTAGTGCTATTTTAGCTCCGGGTTATCAAACTTATTTTGCATCTATTAAAGGCGTTTATTCAACAAAAAGACAAAATCGGTCATTTGAAAATGAAAGCAATATCGACTTTTTTGGTCCGGTAATAATGCCTAAAAAAAACCAAAAAATAAAATTCGATAGCAATTTAATTGATTTTTATGCGCCATTAGAATCGGAAAAAATAATACAGATTAGTAACACTGAATATGAATTTACCGCAAGGCAAAACTACTATTTTTTTCTGAATGATATTCAGAATGTAGTATTGGATTCGCGCAATTTGGGACCAATAAAAGAATCTGATGTTGTAGGATTAATAAAAAAACACTTCGAAATTAACTGATACTAAGCACAGTTTTTAACAACTGCGAAATATTGTAAGGCTTATAAAAGGTTTCGATATTGGTAAAGCTTTTTACCTCGTGCTTTTGAAAAGGAATAGAACTCACAATAATAATGGGAACCCTAGATGCAGTACGTATTTTGTGCAATAATTCCACTCCAATTAAATCGGGTAGATACAAATCGGTTATAACCAGACCTATCTGACTATTTGCGTTAAGAATAGTCAGTGCTTCTACGGCACTTGAACAATTAATAATTTTAAATTCTGAAGCACTAAATATTTCAGAATACAAAAATTGCTCAGTTTGAGAAGGTTCTATAATTAATATGATTAGATTTTGACTCATTTAAACCTTAATGATACAAATTTTAGACCGTAATAAAATCGAAGGGGATTAAAAATTGCTTTCTAAGTAACAAAATTAAGCTAATTTTGCAAAAACAAAAAACTATTATGTGGAAACAAATTTTAAATAAGTGGTTTCGTCTGATTATCAAGTATAAATTTTGGGTAAGCCTTGGTTTATTTTTATTTTGGAGTTTTATCATCGATAGTAATAATTATTTTACGCGAAAAGAAATGAAAGTCGAAATTCACGAATTAGAATCGCAAAAGGATTATTACGTAAAAAAGATAAGCGAAGACTCCGTTAGGCTATATTATTTGAAATCGGACAACGAAGTATTGGAAAAATTTGCACGTGAACAATATCTTATGAAAAAAGCAAACGAAGATTTATTTATTATTGTGGAAAAATAAGTCAAACTTCTTCTTTATCTAATCCACGATAGAAAACCAATAAATCAAGATTCTCGCAGGCAGTTTTGGGCACTAAAAACAATGCTGCTTGCTCAACCCTTATCTTTGGCAAAAAATCAGTTGAAAAGTTGCAGTATTTCACCATTTTAAAACCATTAAACCACTGAAAAAACTGCTTTATAAATAAGTTTTCGTTGGAAACATTCTGTTTTATTCTGCCAATTTCCAAACAAAAATTATTCTCGTGCAAAAATATTTCTAAAAATCCGGTCAAATTTAGGCTCGCTAAAAATCCGGAGCAATCGGAAACCGCATAAAAACCAGAAACTTGCTTAAATAGTACTTTCAAAGCGACAAAAATAGCGGGATTATATGTAAGCACATCATAATCATTATTTAAACTATGCTCACGAATAAATGCCCCTGTTCCAAAAGGCACTCTGTGCGAAACCCTGGGTGATGGCATAACCGTGGTTTGGGTAATATTACCCAAATCGCCCAAAGCAGTTAATTTGTGTAAAAAATAAAAATCTTCGCCGGCTTTCCTCCTATTCATACCATTTTGTTTTACATAGGCGAATGCTTTCACCACAAAAGCAGAGCCCAAAGTGTGAAAATAAAACGGAAAACCGGAGTATTTAAGCATTTGAGAATAGTAACGCAAATGCAATTCGTAATTGTACATCAATTGGTACTGCGCTAAAGAGAAATCGCTGCCATGCAAAGGATGCTCAAAGTAAATATTGGCAGCCAGGTGCTGCCTATTCTGCTGAAAATGAGAAAAAATTGCTGTAAAATAGTTTTCATCTACCACAGAATCAGCATCTAAATTAATAATTAATCCATTTGGCTGATTTATCGTATTAAAGCATTCCACGGCTAGATCCATACCAATTTTACGTGCATATCCGGCACCGGCAAACTTTTTCGCGAGCAGTGGCGGCATTAGGGCATAAATGCTAAGATTTTCGGCCTTATGTTGCAAATTAAACGCCAAAATCTGAGTATAGCTTATTCGATTCGTATCCAAAGTGCTTTCGCTTGCATCCTCGGGGGCATTAATAACCACAAACACATACAAAATCTTCTTGGTTTGCAAAGCAGCTTTAAAAAGCGAATTTAAAGTCGGAAAAATATCCGGCTCTTCGTAACTCGGTATAACAATGCAAGCATCCAAATTTTGGAGCGGCAGATTTAAAGCAAAATTATGCTTATAAGCATATTTCAGTAAATAATGATTGGCAAAAGCCATTAGCACTTTATTCTTTAAGCTGATTTATTTGTTTTTCGATAGCCGGATCAAGGCCAATTCCGGTAAACTGATTAATAAAATCGTCCCATTTGTCTTCGGCGTTTTGCTCTCTCAATCGACGAATAAAATCACCTTTATGCTCTTTTAGAAGAGAATAAATGGTTTTAAGCCACAATGCTTTATTGTTTTTAAGCTTTTCTACTTCCTCCGCAGTGTATTGGGCATGAATTTTTTCGTCGAGCGGTTTTACAATACAATCGCAAATAACTTTGTCGATGCCTTTTTCGCCACAATACATCTCATTTAAATCCATTAATTTGAAATCGGAAGCCGAAACCTGAAAATTATTCATATCCATTTTGCCTGTACCCACAAGAAAGCCAACCACGATAGCCCCAAAGACAAAAGTAGTTCCCAAAATTTTTAAGCCTGTTTTAAAGACTAATCTAAAAATCAGGAGGCCGACAACAAAAATGCCGGCAACAACGGCCATAGTATTCATATCCATGTTCATCATATAAAAAATTAGATTTTAAATTTACGAAAGATTGAAAAGAAAAAAAAATTAAAACTCAGAAAAAAACCATTGGCCATATTCGCCAATGGTAATAATTGTTAACCTAAAACCGATAATTGTGTTTTACAAAATAGTATAAAACACTAAGTATTTTCTACGCAAAATTGCAAAAAAAGGATGAATACCTAAGGTTAAAAAATACTAACAATCTGTTATCCTCTTGCAATGTCTTGTCCGGCGTGCAATGCAGCTAAATTAGCCTGCACCACATCTTCGCCTTTGGCGATAAAAATTTGTCTTAGAGCAGCTTCGAGTAAATTAAAATCAAGCCCGAGTTTTTGGGCCGCTGCCCCCACCAAAACAATATTGGCCGACTTTGAAGTATTTAATTCCTTTGCCACTTCATCGGCATCAATAATCAGGTGGTTTTTATACTTTCGAATTTCGCTGTAAATCTCTTCTAATGGCGGATAATTGCTAATATTTTCGTAGGGCTTAGCGTTGGTTACAATCCACCCGTTTTGGCCCAGATAAGGCAAATAACGCAAAGCTTCCATTGGCTCCATCGACAAAATCATATCGGCTTTGCCTTTGGTAACCAAATCCGACAGGATAGGCTCGCTGCTCAAACGAAGGTGAGATTGCACAGCTCCACCCCTTTGCGCCATACCATGCACTTCCGACTGTTTCATGTTTAGCTGGCCAATAAGAGCAGCCGTTCCAATGGTTGCTGCAATAGACAGAATACCTTGTCCGCCTACTCCTGCAATGATAATATCTTTTTTCATTCGATAATTATTTTTAAGCTGGACGAAACCCGCATGATGAATTATCATCCGTTAAAGTTTTTCACGAACCATGCCCGTTTTGTAAAATTGATTATTCGCTTTTCTTTTTAGCAGCTGCTTTTTCGCTCATTCTGCGATCGATAATGCGCACACATTCGCGACGCGCCACAATAACCGAAATACCATCATAATCCACTTCTTCCTGAAGCATTTGAACAAAATCCTGATGGCTCTTGGGAAGTGGTTTAATGGTTCTAACGTGGTCCGGATGAACACCCAATCCAAGGCAAATTTTCTCCAATTGCTCTTCTTTTGCCGGAGAAAACTGGCCGCCGGTCATGGCCGCTGCACTATTATCAGAAATAATAAGAACCATACGGGTATTTTCGGTAATGGCATCCAGTAAACCGGTCATGCCGGAGTGAGTAAATGTAGAATCGCCAATTACAGCAATAGCCGGATGTATGCCGGCATCGGCAGCTCCTTTAGCCATGGTAATGGAAGCGCCCATATCGATGCATGTTTCGATGGAGTTAAACGGAGCATAAGCTCCCAAGGTATAACATCCTATATCTGAAAAACTTCTAATATCTCCATATTTTTGGGTTACCACGTTTACAGCCCTAAAAACATCCATGTGGCCGCAACCCGGACACATAGCCGGCGGACGAGCAGCTAAAACAGACGGAACAGCAGGACCTTCGGCATCTTCCAGGCCTAATGCCTTTGCAAGATAATTTGGATTAAGCTCTCCTGTTCTGGGTAAATAGCCATCGAGTTTGCCATGAATTTTGGGATTTCCCATAATACCTACCAAACCCTCCTCTACATAAGGAAATCCTTCTTCAACGACCAAAATTTGGTCGCAAGAGTTTACAAAATCGCGAATTTTTTTTGTTGGATACGGATATTGCGAAATTTTAAGAATCGGAAAACTACATCCATCTGGAAAATTTTCCATCACATAATTGTAGGCAATACCGGTGGCAATAATGCCCCAAGATTTATCTTTGCCGGGATAAAAAATATTGTAAGCCGATTCGTCGGACTCTAATTCAAATCTAATCTGGTCGTTGACCAAAACCTGGTATCTTTGTCTGGAAATAGAAGGAAGTAAAATAAACTGTTCCCTGTTCTTTGGCAATCGAATTTGATTTTGCGGTAATTTTTCGCGGGTATATACAGAACTGCGAGAGTGCGCAATTCGGGTTGTAATCCGAATAATAATTGGCGAGCCCAGTCTTTCGCTCAGTTCAAAGCCAGAGTAAGCCATTTCGTAAGCTTCTTGCTGATTAGAAGGCTCAAGCACGGGAACCAGGGCAAATTTACCATAAAAACGGCTATCCTGCTCATTTTGAGAAGAGTGTTGCGAAGGATCGTCGGCCACAACCACTAATAATCCACCGTTTGCACCCGAAATAGCCGAATTTACAAAAGCATCGGCGGCCACGTTCAAACCTACATGTTTCATAGTAACAATAGCTCTTTTTCCTGCCCACGACATTCCCAGAGCCTCTTCCATGGCCGTTTTTTCGTTGGCCGACCATTGATTATGGATTTTTCTTTCCAAAGCCAATTTATTGCGCTGAATGTATTCAATAATCTCGGTTGACGGAGTTCCGGGATAGCCATAGGCACCCGACATTCCGGCATCGATAGCGCCCTGAGCAATAGCTTCATCTCCCAACAATAAAAGTTTTTGCATCATACAGAATATTTAAATCATTATGAATATATAGTAAATACTAGTTTTCGGGCACCTCCTTTGTGCCTGAACTCGCATAAATAAATGCCTTGCCATTGTCCTAAATTAAGTTTACGGCCGGTAATCGGAATATGGACAGAACTACCTGTAAAAGAAGCTTTTATGTGCGCTGGCATATCATCATTTCCTTCCATGGTGTGGGTAAACATTTTGGGATCGTCGGGAATTAATTGTGTTAAGAAGTTTTCGAAATCTGCCCGCACCGCCGGATCAAAATTTTCGCTAATCGTAAGAGCAGCAGAGGTGTGCTTAATAAAAATATGCAAAACGCCCATTTCAGGCCATTCGTCAATGGTTTTTAAAACAGTATCCGTAATTAAATGATAGCCTCTTTGATATTCAGGTAATTGAATTTCTTTTTGCCAAATCATATTTCTTTTCGTTTAGAAAGTAAAACTACAAATTTAAAATTGAATATCAAAATTTGCTTATATATTTTAAGTATTTTGATGAAATGTTTTGCGAAATGTAAGTGGAATGAAGGTTTTTCTTTCATGTTGCTGTTTTTTCATGCATTGATTTTCCATTTACAACAAAAAACACATAGAGTTGATAGTGTGGGTGTATTTTTATGAGATCTATAAATGAGTCGAGTCTAAAAACCCTGCCAGCGTTGATTTTTATAAAATGCTGTAACTGTACTAAACAGTTTATAAGTCAATTAAGAAAACGCTGGCAGGGGTATAATCATTTTTTCAATCTTTTTAGACTGAACTCAATATCCTATAAAAATATCTTGCATACCCAAAATTTTGCATCCTCTAAAAACCTTGTATTTTTGGAGCAAAAGGGTTTGGCACGATATATTTTACTGCATTTACAAGCAATCCTATTGGTTAAAATTTCATCAAAATAAAAAATCGGGAGACAGCCTATCCTTTTCAATAGCTACATCTCCCGAAAAAGAATACAATGAAGAATTTAAAAATACAAATCGCGTTCTCCTTGTTTGAGTCGCTCTAATTTACTTTCCAATTGCGTAGTTTTTTGGAATTTGGCTAATTCCAGCATTTTTCTTTCAATCATGGCATAACCTTTTTGTTTTTGTTCTGCTGATGCATAATCTTCGAGATATTCAGCCAGCGTAAGTATGGCATTTGGAGCACAGTATCTTTTAATAAAACCGGGCACAGAAAATTCCATAAAATGTTCGCCTGTCCGGCCTAAACGATAACATGCAGTGCAAAAAGAAGGCAGATAATCTGTATCAATCAATTCATCAATCACTTCGGCCAGCGAGCGGGTATCGTTAATTTCGAATTGTTCCATTTCTAAATCCTGATTTTGCTCATTTTTGTTGGTATAACCTTCCATTTGAATATTTGTGCCACCATCAATTTGCGAAACGCCGAATCTCAGCACTTCGTTGCGTACCGATACAGGCTCACGGGCGGTTAGAATCATTCCGGTGTAGGGCACAGCCAGTCGCAAAATGGCAACTAATTTTGTAAAATCGTCATCACTTACCAGGTATTTATCATCAATATTCAGTTCCGAAGCATTTTTTATGCGCGGAAAAGAAATGGTATGCGGCCCCACGTTGTAAACTTTTTCGAAATGATTTACATGCCTAACCAGCGCCAGCACTTCGTATCTCCAATCATATAAGCCGAATAACGCACCAATTCCCACATCGTCTATTCCTGCTTCCATGGCCCTGTCGAGCGATGTAAGACGGTTTTCGAAATTGCGTTTATTTCCGCCCAAATGCACCTTAGCATAAGTTTCGGGATGATAAGTTTCCTGAAAAATCTGATAAGTACCAATTCCGGCCTCGTGCACGGTTTTAAATCCTTCGATTGTCATTGGGGCAGCATTAATATTCACACGTCTGATTTCGCCTTTTCCGTGCTTAACACTATACACCGTTCGCACAGAATCGGCAATAAATTCGGGCGTATACATGGGGTGCTCCCCATAAACGAGAATGAGCCTTTTATGTCCGTTATCTTCCAAAGCAGAAACCTGCGCCACAATTTGCTCTTTCGATAAAGTAATACGTTGCTGTTTTTTGTTTGTAACCCTAAAACCACAATACTGACAATTATTTGTGCAATAATTACCAATATATAAAGGAGCAAAAAGCACGATTCTATCGCCATAAACAGTTTCCTTTAGTTTTCGGGCACCTTGCTTAATTTCTTCAATAAGCCCTGCATCGGTTGTTTGCACCAGAATAGCAGTTTCTTCAAGTGAAAGTCGGTTTTTGTCCAAAGATTTTTGAATAATCTCCCTTACCCTATCTTCAGAAGGCTTGGCAGTATTTAAAAAATCCCAAATTTCTTCGGCATCGATAAAAGATTCCATAGCTTTGTCTTCTATCCGGTAATTTTGCGTTGAGTATTTCATGCACTATTTATATTAAATCGTTAATCTTTATTTTCCAATGGTTTATGCATGCAACTTTTAACTTCGACAAATGGAATACGACCAATTTTTCCGGAAAGAGCGTTAATTTCCTGACTTGTTGCCTCAACAATAATAGACATTAAACTCATTTTTATGTTGTGGATAGGCAATCCGGTTCGGCTTAAAATGAACTGTGCGTAAGCCGAAAGAACAGTATTAATAGCATTTACTGCCCGAAAATCTTTAATCAGAATCAGAATAGAACCATATCTCTTTTCCATTGGACACTCCTTTGGATTAGTAATGCAAAAAACCATTAATCATTGGGAAAAGAAAAACTTGCCCCTTTGAATTAAACACAAAATTAGTATAAAGATAAACACAAAAAACTGAAATTAATCATGCTTGTTTGTATTTAGAAAAAAAACAGGATACCAAAAGATATTCAATAAAAAACCTAAAAAAATTTCGTTGATAAAATACTAGAATACATAAAATGCACTATCTTGCGGAGCGAAAACGAAATTAACATGGAATCAGAAATACGCTATAAATTAAGATGATAAAAAACTATCTACTATTTATACTGCTCATCTGCACACAAATAATACAAGCACAGCAGAAATATTATGCCGTAAATGGCGAAATAGATTTAAGCACTGTAAATTTTGATGATAACGAAATAATTAAACTAAACGGAGATTGGAACTTTTACTGGAACGCCCATATCCCACCACAAGATTTTATCGAAAATGTAGAGCCAAATCAAACAGGATATTTTCGTCTGCCGGGTCTCTGGAACGCATATATTGTTGATGGCACATCCGTTGCCGGAAAAGGATTTGTAACCTACCATTTAAAAATAAAACTCCCGGCGGAGAAAAAAATGTATGGATTACGAATTCCGCGAATAGAAACCAGCTACCGCCTCTGGGTAGACGATAAATTGCTTAAAGAAGCAGGCATTGCCGGAACTTCAACAGAGAATACCATACCATCGTGGGAAACCGCTTGGCTCATTTTTTATCCACAAGGAACAAGCGTGCACATCACCATACAAATCTCGAATTTTGACCATAGAAAAGGAGGAATTGCGCAAAGTATAGAATTTGGGAGCCAAACAGCCGTAAGAGGCACACAAAACAGGATATACAATATCAACATCTTTTTATTGGCGGTACTAATTATAATGACTTTCCATCACCTGGGAGTATATTTTCTAAATAAAAAAGAGAAAAAATCGCTGTCTTTTGCCATTCATACAGCTTCTACAGCGCTATACTTGGCATCGCACGGCGAAATGATAATTAATTACTTATTCGGAACGCTCAATTACGAGTTTAACGTAAAACTAAGCTGGTGGTCGGTACTATTTGGCATATTATCGTTTACATGGTTTTTATACTACGCCTTTCCAAAATTTTATAATAAAAAATACATTCGCATCCTCACCATAGTAATAGGAATATTTTCAATCGTCATTTTAGTTCTTCCGGCACTCTATTTTACCTATTTACTGCTGGTTTTATTTATTCTGATATCCGTAATGCTGATATTTACCTTACAAGGAATCTTAAAAGCATCGCTGGTAAAAGAGATTGGAGCCCGACTATCGTTAATCGGAACACTTATATTTATGCTGGCCGCCTTGAACGATATGCTTTATGATAACGGAACTATAAAAACTTTTTTGGCCGTACCGGTTGGAACCTTTGTATTTATTCTGATTCAGTCTTTTATGCTCTCCTTAAAAAGCTCAATTGCCCAAAAAGAACTCGAAGCAGTAAATAAAAAAATAAAAGCACTCGACACCATTAAGGGCCGACTTTTATCCGAACCAAACTATAAATTAAGTTTAGCCGCTCAAATACTAAACCAGGAATTAGGTTTCTACAAAACCTATTTTATCATACCCGACGATGATGCCCTTATAGTACAAGCAGCCAACGACCCCGACGCTAAAATGTACGAAAACAGGCTTCCCGAACTCATGATGATTGAACAAAAAACGGAACACAACTTTATACCTTTAGAGTTAATAATCAAGCATTTAGAAAAAAAAGAGCCAACGCTTATCAGCGATTTTGAAAAAAACATCATCTCCATTAATTATTTTAAAAAATCGAGCACAAATTATTGCTATATCTATCCAATTATCGAGAACCAGAATATTAAGCTCATTTTGTATTTCGAAGGAAAAGGAAATTTAAATGCATTTAAAACCGAACTTCTCTCCCTTTTGGAATCGCAGATTATTACCATTTTAGAGAACAATAAGTTTCTTACAGAACTAGAAGAACTGAATAGAACCCTAGAAGAGAAAGTAGAACATCGTACAGCAGAAGTTTATCAGCAAAAAGAAGAAATTGCTGCGCAGAGAGACGAAATCGAAGAAAAAAATACCAGACTAAAAATTGCCCTTGAACAAAAAGAATACGTAAACCGAACACTAACCGATAGTATCAACTATGCCAAAAAGATTCAGCAATCTTTGCTGCCATCCAAAAAGGCCTTTACAGGAATATTTCCCGATTCTTTTGTATTTCTAAAACCCAAAGACATTCTAAGCGGCGATTTCTATTGGATAAAACAAATAGATCTAAATATTCTTGGTCAATCGAACCGGTTTAAAATAATTGCGGCCATAGATTGCACCGGACATGGAGTTCCGGGTGCGCTAATGTCTATAATAGCCAACGACCTGCTCGACCAAGCCATTATAGAGCACCATTTAATAGAACCATCGCTGATACTAGAATCGATGGAATATGGTCTTAGGTCGCGCTTGCAGAGCGACAAATACGACGAAAGAAGCAAAGATGGAATGGACATGTCGTTGATTGTAATAAACGAAACCAAAAAAGAGTTTAAGTTTGCCGGAGCACACAATCCGGTATACTATTTACCCGCTGGAGTAAATGAAATGGAAGTATTACCGGCAACACCCTATTCTATAGGCGGTTTCGAAGTAAAAGACATAAAGAAACAGTTCAAACAAACCACGCTCCAGTATAAATCGGGAGAAACAATATACATGTTTTCAGATGGTTACTACGATCAGATAGGCGGAATAAAAGAAAGAAAATTTATGAAAAATGCATTCAAAGAGCTTTTATTAACTATCTACGAAAAAAATATGGCTGAACAACACAATATTTTAGAAACCACACTAAATAACTGGAAATCAAGCTCAAAACAGATAGACGATATCCTGGTTATAGGTTTTAGGTTCTAGTTGTTAATAAGTTTTTAACGAAATATTTTGCACAGAAAAAAAAATGGCCTATTTTTAGCGCCACATGATTATTAAAGTAATCAACAAAAAAATGAAATTTAGGAAAACACAATATCAGTTTGACCCGGAATCGCTAAGTTACACCTTAATTGAAAGGGACTTTTTTAGCTGGGTACTGAAAACATTATTACCACATTCTGCATTAGCAACAGTATTAGGTGTAGCCTTATACTTTGTATTCTCTTACTATTTCGATAGCCCTGAGCAAAACGATTTAAAAATAAAAAATCAGGAATTACTGGCCCAATACGAAATTTTATCAGAACAGCTTCATGCCTCATTAAACGAATTAACCGAAGTACAAAACCACGACGACAACATTTATAGGGTAATTTTCGAGCAATCGCCCGTACCAAGTTCAGTGCGGCAATCAGGTTATGGCGGTATAAATAAGTACAAAAATCTGGAAGGAAATGCCTTTAGCGACATAGTAATACTCAACAATATCAAGCTAGACAGATTCGAAAAGCAATTGGTTGTTCAAAGCAAATCTTTCGACGAAATAGTAAAACTCGTTATCAGCAAAGAGAAAATGCTGGCCAGTATTCCGGCCATTCAACCTATCGCAATAAAGGATTTAACGCGCTTTGGCTCACCTTTCGGAATGCGCATGCACCCAATCCATAAAGTTCCGAAAATGCATACGGGCATTGACCTTACGGCTCCAACCGGAACAAAAATATTTGCTGCCGGAGATGGAGTTGTTTCAAAAACCGAATTCTCTAACAGAGGCTACGGAAATGAAATTAGAATTGAACACGGCTATGGTTATATGACACTTTATGCCCACCTAAGTAAAATACTGGTGAAAGAAGGTCAACAAATAAAACGCGGCGACATAATTGGCTTAGTAGGAAACACCGGACTATCAACAAGTCCACACTTACATTACGAAGTTAGAATAAACGGAAAACCAGTAAATCCGGTTAACTATTACTTCAACGATTTATCGCCCGAAGAATATGAGAAAGTAATAGAAATTGCCCAAGACTCAACCACCCATACATTCGACTATGAAGACATTATGGATTAAACTTCCAAATACCGGATTTTTAAAAACCGCCATACTTTTGGCGGTTTTGTTTTTTTCCTGTCAAAATAAAGGCGAAAATGCAAATCTTTCGGAGAATATAACGAAAGATACCATAGCCCCCTATTCCGAAAAGATAGAATTTATTAATCCTACATTTTTGGGAAATTTCCACAGGAATTATTACGGCGACTCCATTCCTGACAACCTGGAGCTAAACTGGAAACTGGTGCTTGGAAGCGGAAAAACCAAAGTAGGAAACGATACCCTACATTGGTCGGGAGCCGGCTGGACAGGCCAACCACTGATGATAAAGGAAGACAGTGTTTTATATTTATTTCAGGGCGCTTACGACCACCATTTAAGAAAAATTGAAGCATCAAGCGGAAAAGTAATTTGGAAATATCAGTTCGAAGATGTTTTGAAAGGCACCGGAACACTCTGGAAAAACGAAAAAGAAAAAGACTCCATAGAACTACGATATCTTATTATGCAAGGTTCGCGATTTGGTTTTAACCGAAGTATGGGCTCGGCAGTTGTACCAAGCTATAGGGCGGTTTCGCTAGTAAGCGGCGAAAACTTATGGCAATTAAATGTATGGCGCACCAAAAGCTACAGCCGCGATGTAGATGCATCGGCAGCCTGGATTGGCGACACCGCCTATATTGGCCTTGAAAACGGCAGATTTATTAGTTTTCTGCCTGATGCAAGAAAAGCCAAAAAAAAGGAAGGCATTATTCAACCCAAAATTTTAGATACGGCCGAACTTTATAATCAGCAGGATTTTATTAGCCATAAAGGAAATTTGGTAACCGAAGCATCTCCTGCAATTTTAAACAATAGGGTTTACCTTGCTTCTGGCTCTGGACACGTTTACGGCTACAACTTAAAAACAAAAAAAATTGACTGGACTTTCGATATCGGAAGCGATATCGATGGCAGCCCTGTGGTTACAAACGACAATTGCCTGCTTATCAATGTTGAAAAAGAATATGTGAAAGGACTTGGAGGGGTAATAAAACTTAATCCATCGAAAAAAGATAGTTTGGCCGTAGAATGGTACTTCCCGGTGCCCGACCGAAATTTTGCCACATGGAAAGGTGGTATTATTGGCACAAGCGCTATCTCGGACTACTACCAACCCGACTCGGCACAACAACTGGCCGCTTTCTCAACCATTAGCGGAAAACTCTATGTAATTATGCATAACAAATTAGATTCCGGACAAAAAGTGAAAGATTTTAACCTACAACATCAGTATAATAAACCAAAAGAAATATTCAGCTATAATATTGGACCATCAATTTCCACACCACTTATAATTCCACCCAGAATAATCGCCGCAGGATATAATGGTATATATATTTTTGAATACGACAAAAATTATCTATTTAAATTAATTGCCAAACGCGAAGGTGGATTTGAAGCTACACCTTTTGTTTACAAAGGAAAAATTTATATTGCATCGCGCGATGGCCATCTTTATTGTTTGGGAAAATAAATGTAAAAATTGACAATGCCCTAATCAGAAAAAATTGCCTTAATATGCATTATCAGCAAAAAAGTATTGCTAGCTTAAATGCAAATATGCATCAAGTAACATAAGAAGAGCATTACATAAACAATACCATTAAACTAAAAAAAATAGAAAATATTACTTTTTTACATTATTTAATAGTTATCAATAGTTTATTGTTAGGGCAATTGGCAAATATTTCTTAATTTCGCATTAAAATTTTGGGTATATGGGGCAAAACGAATTATTTAATCGTGATGTAAGTTGGCTATCCTTTAACTTGAGAGTATTAGAAGAAGTAGAATCAGAAGATTTACCACTATACGAAAAAATTAAATACCTTGCTATTTACACATCCAATTTAGACGAATTTTACAGAGTACGAGTAGCGTCTTACAGAAGCTTATTGGATTTAACGCCCGAGAGCAGAGCAAAATTGAGTTATGTACCCGAAAAAATACTTGCCGAAATAACCGAAGAAGTAAAATCTCAACATAAGAAATTTACAGAGCTATTCTATGGTCATATCTTAAAAGAACTCCGAAAAAAGAACATTATACTGCACATGCCGAGCGATAAACTGCACAAAGAACATGTGGAATTTATCGATTCGTATTTTTTTCAGGAAATATTGCCCCACATACAACCAACTTTACTCTCAAAGGGCGATATAATATCTTTTCTCGAAGACAACGTAATCTATCTGGCAATTCGACTATTTAAGAAGAGACAGCTAGATAAACTGCATAATCACAGCAAAGTTAAACATGCTGTAATAAAAATACCCACGCATCATCTTCCCCGATTTATAGAAATGCCGCGCCTTGACGATACGCACTATTATATCATATTTCTGGATGACATTATACGCTATAATTTGCACAAAATTTTCCCGGGATATTTTGTTGATGCGGCCTATAGCATGAAAATATCGCGCGATGCAGAATTAAATATCGAAGACGAATTTCGTGGAAATCTGCTCGAAAAAATTCGACGTTCTCTTTCGAAAAGAAAAACAGGCGATCCGGCACGTTTTCTATACGATCAAACCATACCCAAAGACTCGCTGAAATTTATCAGACAAGCATTTAATTTGTCTAAAGAAGACCTTGTACCCGGCGGTAGATACCTTAATTTACACGATTTACATAATCTGCCCAATCCCTTATCGCCCGATATGGAAGTAATACCATGGAATCCGCTTCCGCATCCGCAATTAATGAATTACGACAGTATTTTCGAAGCCATGCGTCATAGGGATTACATGTTACATTTTCCGTATCAGAGTTTCGATTATGTATTGCGCTTCTTAAACGAAGCAGCCATTGACAGCAAGGTTGAAGAAATAAAAGTAACCCAATACCGCGTGGCCAGTAACTCGGCTGTAGTAAATGCACTTATAAGTGCCGCCCGAAACGGAAAAAAGGTTACTGTTTTTGTAGAGGCCAAAGCCCGTTTCGACGAAGAATTAAATATCTATTTTGCCGATTTGATGGCCAAAGCCGGTATAAAAATTATTCCAAGCATCCCCAATATAAAAGTACACTCCAAAGTAGCCCTTGTGCTAAGGAAAAGCTCAGGAAAAGCAAGCAGAAAAGGATTTGCCTTTGTTAGCACCGGCAACTTAAACGAAAAAACAGCCAAAATCTATGCCGACGATGGTCTTTTTACTGCGCGGCAAGAGATTATTGACGAGCTGAAACAATTGTTTATTTACCTTGAGACATTAAATAAAGAAATAGTTTTTAATCATTTACTCGTACCAAACTTCAATATGCGGACTACCTTTAAAAACCATATTGATGCCGAAATTCAACATGCCAAAGAAGGAAAAAAAGGCTATATCTTACTAAAAATGAACAGCCTTGAAGAAGAGAGAATGATAGAAAAACTCTACGAGGCAAGTATAGCAGGTGTAAAAATAGACCTCATTATCAGGGGTATTTGCAGGGTAATTCCAAACCAGGAATATAGCAAAAATATAAAAGTAATACGAATTGTAGACCGATATCTGGAGCATTCGCGGGTATTTGTATTTTACAATCTCGGCAAATACCATACATATATCTCCTCTGCCGATTGGATGAAAAGAAACCTATATCGAAGAATAGAAGCTTCGGTACCCATTTACGATAAAAATATCAAAAAAGAATTACTCGATACACTAAAAATACAGCTCAACGATAATGTAAAAGCACGCGTTTTAAACGAGAATCTGGAAAATATTGTGATTGAAAGAACACCAGGCCAAAGAAGAATAAGGGCACAAGAAAAAACATACATGCTTTTAAAAGCCAAGTACGAAAGAGCCAAAGAGATGAAAGAAGCCGAAAAAAATAATCACAGCAATCATTCCACAGAAAATTCAGACAAAAAGGAAGAAAAGCCATAAAACAATAATATAGCATCGCTTTTGCCGGCATTTATTGCGCTCCCTTGCCATAATTATTCAGGCCCAAAGGAGTAGGTGCGGCATTAAAATGATACAACAAAAGCATAAAATAAATGCCTTGTCAAAAAAAAAATGAAACAAAAGAATTAATAAAATGAAAATTTGTATCTATTGCTCATCGAGCGATGCCCTAAAACCGGAATATTACGAACTTGCCAGAAAAACAGCACAAATATTAGCCCAACGCGGCCATGTATTGGTTTATGGCGGCGCAAGAGTAGGAATAATGGGCGTTTTAGCCAACGAAATGCTTTCGCACCATGCTCAGGTTATCGGCATAATACCAAAAGTAATAGAAGCCAAAGAAATTGCACACAAAGGAATAAGCGAGTTACATATTACAGAAACAATGCAGCAACGAAAACAAATGCTGCAAGATATTTCCGATGCCTTCTTAGTACTTCCCGGAGGATTTGGCACCTTGGAAGAACTTTTTGAAACACTTACAGCCAAACAACTGGAATTTTACGACAAACCATTGGTAATTCTGAATAGCTTTAATTTCTACAGCCCTCTACTCGAGCAATTTGAACATTTTTTTCAGGAAAATATCACCAGAAAAGATTACGCCAATTTATACCACATTTGTCAATCGCCCGAAGATTCTGTTGCCTTTATTGAATCGTACAAACAAGCAAATATTCAAAGTAAATGGTACAAAGACAATTTGAATCTCTAAAGGATATAGATTTTATAGGCGACATACATGGCTTTGCAGACGAACTAAGTGTTTTACTTCAAAAAATGGGCTATGTGTTATCAGCCTCCGGATTTTTTCATCCCGAAGGCCGAAAAGTAATTTTTGCTGGCGATTATGTTGACAGAGGCCCCAAAATTAGAGAAACATTGCAGATAGTTAAAACCATGCACGATTCGGGCAACGCAATGGCCTTAATGGGAAATCATGAGTATAATTTGCTGGGATTTTTTACAGAAAAAAATAAAGGTCAATTCTATAGAAGCCACAGCATCAACAAAATATATCAAAAAATTGAAACGCTCTACGCCTTCAAACATAGTAAAAAAGAAATGGAGATGTATCTGGAATGGATGTTTTCGCTTCCGCTTTTCTATGAGAATGAATATTTTAGAGTAGTGCATGCCACCTGGAACAAGGGCCTGATAAAAAATTTAGAGACCTTGTTGCAAGGCAATAAATTTCGCCATTTAAATGATTTTACGGAAAGTTACAATGAAGAAAATGCACTATTCGCACCCATTAATACCATTCTAAAGGGTCTGGAATTTACGCTCCCGAACGGAATAAAAATAGAATACGGAGACTTTGTAAAACGCGATTCGGTGCGCATAAAATGGTGGGAAAATCAGTTTTCGCAAAGAACCTATCGTCAAATGAGCGTTCATCAGGATGATTTTATTCCGGATATGCCCATTACGCCGCAGGATGAAAACAGATTCGAAAATTATTCCGAAAGCGAAAAACCGGTGTTCTTTGGCCACTATTGGATGCGCGGCGATGTAGGCTTGCTGAGAAGCAACATTTGTTGCCTGGATTTTAGCATTGCAAAAGAACACAAACTTGTAGCCTACAGGTTTGGTGGCGAAAAAATACTTGATACAAAAAATTTTGTATGGGTAAATTGCTGCGAAAATTAGAAATCGAGCGTAAACTCAAAAGCCCCAATATCCGGATAAAAATTTTGTTTACGCTGCTCCCCGGCCAAATCAAACTCCGGTAGCACAATATTCTCGTCTTCGAGTAACCACATATCAATACAAGGCGACGACTCCTGCAATTTAAAATCGAAAGCCGACAATTCGACAAACAAAGGATTTGTATCAATAATATCCATCCAATAAGACTTTATTTCCTCATCTTCCGATGCCAAACGCACGCTGTTTACACCGTTTTGGATACAGCAATACTGTATGTTAGGCGGAAAAGTACCCGATTTTACCAACACCTGAAAAGAATCGGGCGAAGCATTATAGTATAAAATATTCCCTGAGAAAGAAACAGGAGCTTCTGCCGACATAAAAACGGCCGCCCCCGCAATGGCAGTATTTTGCACAATTGTATTTCCGTACACAAACACCGATGTATTAAAAAGAGCCAAAGCACCACCAAATTTTGCCGAATTGCTATAAATCAGATTATTCGAAATATTTAGCGGAAAACCAAAATCGTCGACATTAATAGCTCCGCCATACATATACGCCACATTATTACTAAATCTGTTTTTCTGAATAAAAGAGGCAGAGTTTGATCCCGTTTGTATAGCACCACCATTATTTAAAGCCACATTCTCCTGAAAAATATTATCCAAAATCCTGGCCTTAGATTCAAAATCTATCATCAAAGCACCGCCATTCTCAAGTGCTTCATTCCCCTTAAAAATATTATACAAAATATTGGTTTTATCTCTGCTGGTAAAAATAGCACCACCCGAATTTTGTGCTTTATTATTCAAAAAATATGTATCGCTCACTCTGGCCTGCGTTTTTTTAAAGGCAATAGCACCGCCCGAACCAAAACTAAAATTATTCTCGAAAACACATTGCTCGATACGTGCATGCTCAGCGCCATTGGCCATATATACCGCACCACCATCTCCAAAGGAGACATTATTTTTTAAATTGCAATGCTTTAAAATAAAAAAATTAAAATTCTTGATATAAAATACCCCTCCATTTTCGATTTCGTTAAACTCTTCATCCAAAGAATCAGTATTGAGGGCATTACAAAAAGATGTATAGGCAAAAAATACAGAATCATCGTCTAATTGCATAAAATTGCGCGTAATTTTTATGCCTCGCCAATATTTATTCTCCCTGGTGCTCGTAAAAAAGATAGAATCCTTTGGAGTTCCGATGGCTAGCAAAGCCCCCTTTACCGTAAATGAATAATATCCGGCAAACTCTACTCTTACACCCTCTTCAATAGACAAAGAAGCACCGTAGGGCAATAAAATATCGCATGTAATAATATACGGCGACAAATTTTTTGTCCATTTACCCGAAACAATATCTTTATCGATAATGGTCTGCGCGTAAAGCTCAGGCAAAAACAAAAATAAAACACTAAAAATGAGACCGATTGCAGAAAATTTATTATGCATGCCTTGTATTTTAAAAAAATAATCTAGCTTTGTATTCACATGTAAAAATAATACAAAATGAAATTCAATACTACACTTAACCAACTTTTAAATATTCCAACGCCCATCATTATGGCACCCATGTTTCTGATATCGAATGCAGCCATGGTAAAAGCCGCCATGAAAGCCGGAATTGCAGGCACTTTTCCAACCCTGAACTACAGAAACGAAGGCGAACTGGAAAATATACTTGACGACATAAACGAATTTATTGCCAAAGAAAAACCAAATGGCACTTATGGAGTAAACCTCATCGTGCAAAAAAGTAATCCACTCTATAAAAAACACTTAGAAATTTGTGTGGCAAAAAAGGTACCGTTTTATATTACATCACTAGGAAACCCCGACGAGACCATAAAAGCTGGTACAAGCTATGGAGCCAAAGTTATTTGCGATGTTACAAACCTGGAACATGCGCATAAAGTAGTATCGCAAGGCGCTCACGGCCTAATTGCCGTAGGGCAAGGAGCAGGCGGCCATGCAGGTCCAAATCCGCTGCAATTGCTCATCCCTGCATTAATTAAAGCATTTCCGCAAATGCCTGTTATTGGCGCTGGCGGCATAGCCAGTGGCGAAGGTATTTTATCGCTGCTTTCACTGGGAGCTGCGGGCGTTTCGGTGGGCACACGCTTTATTGCCAGCCACGAGGCCTCTGTTGCACAAGAATATAAGCAAGCCATTGTAGATGCCAAAATGACCGATATTATACTCACCGAAAAACTTTCGGGAACACCAAGCGCAATAATAAACACAGCTTATGCAAAAAAAATTGGAACAAAACAGAGTTTTATCGAAAGGGCTTTATCGAAAAATTCGCGAACAAAAAAATACTTTAAAATGCTTGTGCAGATTAGGGGTATGAAAAAACTCGAGAAAAGTGTAAAACCCGGAAATTACAACAATCTGTGGGGTGCCGGACAATCGGTAGAATTAATAAACGATATTTTGTCGACTCAGGAAATTGTAAATAATCTAATCTCCGAAACCGAAAAGGCATATCTTCAACTCCAAAAAAATATCCTGATATAAAATATCAAACACAAAATGAATCAAAAACCGGCAAAAACGATTGTTCTGCCGGTTTTTTTATAAATATCCGCATTTTACGGTTCGTTTTGTGCCAACGATTTCGGTTCAAACCGTGCCACTTTACTTAGGGTCTGCTGAAAAAGTATTTAATTCATTAAAGAGTGCTCAGTAACAAAAAGTGCAAGAATCAAAAGCATAATATTTATTTTCAGTTAGGTACATTTTTCAATGAATAATTTGAAAATATGCTGAATTGGGTTGGTATATTGAGATAATGAGTAGCCGTAGCATTTATGCTACGAAATGCATGAATATATTATAATACGGGGCTTTAGCCAAAAATTTATTGATATTTTTTAGGCTAAAGCCGATTATTGATGTCAAATTTTACCGTAGCATAAATGCTACGGCTAATTAGGGTTTGCTGAAAAACTTAAATAGCAAGATTTTGAAATAGAATTTAAGAAATTTATTTTCATTTCTTTGGGTAAATAATAAGGTAATAAGGTATTGCTATTCCTTTTACAATATTGTGTACTAAGGTGTAAATAGCAAATAAGTTTTTTTTAAGCTCTTATGTTTGGGGTACACCTTAGTAGAAAAAAAACTGTAGCTTTAATTTCTACCT
>DYOH01000134.1 GCA_020720625.1 Acetofilamentum sp.
CTGGCAGGGGTATAATCATTTTTTCAATCTTTTTAGACTGAACTCATTAATATTTTCTATGTAATCTTTGCCTTTTTGAGATTTTATTTGCAGAGATTACATAGAAAAATTCTTTCATTTGTCGAACAGTTTTTCTAAGGTGTGTATGTTCTCATTTTTTCGATAAATAACTGATGCAAAAAGAATTGAATCCACTTTTTTTAGATATGCTAAAAATGCCTGAAGGAAAGCGTTATATTAGATTCTTGCACCATACTTCCAAAGAAAATATTGCTCAAATTATTATAAAACAAGGGTTTAAGTATTATGATTCTTTTTATAAAACCACAGATGAGATTATAATCGATCCGGTGTATCTTAATTATTGGTTTCAATTGAGGCGGCCTTATGGAAAATATGCCGTTGTAATAATAATTGCGGAAGAAATAATTGATAGAGTAAACGAATTAATAAAAAAGTATGGAAATAAATTAACCGATAATTTTAATGTGTTGAGCGAATGTTTTCCCACTGAGCTCGACGATGATTATCAATTTACACTTTCATCGCACTTTATTAGAGGTTATTACAATATCGAAGAGGATGAAATTGTTTTTAATCCAAATTTCGATGCCCATTTTTTTAGTCATCATTTTCTCGAAAATATTGAGTTTCTGAAAAATAACCCCTGACTAATTTAAACTGATTTTAAACTCAACCCTTCGGTTTTGTTTTCTGTTTTCTTCTGAATTATTTGGCATCAATGGTTCATTCTGACCCGAACCTTTGTAAGTGATTCGGCTTTGAGCAATGCCTTGGTTAATTAAGAAACTGGCCACTTCTTTTGCTCTTTCCTCCGATAGTTTCATGTTGATTTCCGCATTGCCGGTATTGTCCGTATGTCCGGTTATTTCTATGCTTAATTGGGGATATTTAGCTAATTCTTGCGCCAATAATTCCAGAATTTTCTTTTCGTTTGAATTTAGTCCAGTTGAGCCGATTTCAAAATTTATGTTCTGAATCATTACATTTAACGGATTGTTTTTACTAATTGTTTTAAAGGGAAAAATGCTTGTAAATGGCTGATTTATTTTGCTGATTTTAAAACTCAGCCCTTTTAAAAGGCTATCATTTAGCTCTATTGGTGACGAAACCGCTGGAATTCCTGATTCACTAATTGTTTCGCTTAGCAGAAAACTTATTTGGGGTGGCAGCAAATGATAATTTAACTCAATTTTATGGTGATTTATCTTGTTTTTTAGATAGATAGTATCTGTAAATGGCAAAAAATCGGGAGCTTCTATTTTAATCAGATAATTTTCGCCATTAGGAAGAATAATTTCGCTTGCTTGCATCAGATTGTTTTCCGAAATTACTAATTTGTTTGATTCTAGTAAATTACAACATAAAGTGTATTTAATACTAGTATCATTTAGCAAATTAGAAAACGAAATTCTAAGCAGTGAAACTGGCGATGGTCTATTCTCTTCAGGAAGAATAATCCGGTAAATATCAAAATCTTCGGCCGATTCAACATCCGAACTTATAAAGGCACAATTATTACTGGCATCAAAGGTAAAATCGGCATCGTAGCCCGCTGTGTTAACTTGATTGCCCATGTTTACAGGTTTAGACCAATTATACCATGAGGTATCTAATCGTGTGGACATAAAAATATCGTAATCGCCGTATCCATCAAAACCTTTCGAAGAAAAATAGAGCGTTTTATTATCATGTGCAATCACCGGATAGAGTTCATCTTCTTTTGTATTGATTGTATTTCCCAGATTTTGGGGCTCCGACCAAGTGTTTTCGCTTGTTTTGAAACTAATGTATAAATCATTTTTCCCATATCCGTTTGTAAAGTTTTTCATGCTGAAAATCAGTACTTTTAAATCGCTTGTGGCCGAATATGTGGCATCGTTATTTTCGAAATCTAAATTTTCAAACGGAATAATTTGTGGACTGGTCCATCCTAAATAGCTTTTAGCAGTTATATAAATGTCAGAGTGATAATTTTTTTGATATTCTCCGCTGATAAGCATTATTTTACCACCAGCATATAGGGCAATTACTTGGTTAAAAGCCTGATTATTTATGGGTTTTCCCATATTTTCGGCTTCGGACCAAGTAGAATCCGCTAATAATTTACTAAACCAGATATCTCCCATATCGTTTTTCCCTCCTTTATTTCTAATATCATTGCGCCGGGTAAAATAGAGTATTTCACCATTGGCCGATATTTTGGGCTCTGCTTCTATGTATCTGGTATTTATGGCTTTAAGTGCTTTTTTCTGAAGTTGTGATTTTGTTTGCTGCGCAAATAATTTGGAAAACCCAATAAGTAACAAAAACAAAAAAATCAGGTTTAGATTAAATCTTCTTTTGCATTTTGGTTTTTTCATATCCGCCAATTTTTTTTATTCATCATTTACTCTGGTTACGACAATATTGCTACTTTATGCAATATTTTTGATATGGTTTTTCTATTTTCAAAAAAAGATACTGAAAAAAGTAGAAAAAATCAATGATGATCGCACAAATTGGAAAATTTTCGCAGAGTTTTTCTATTTTCGAAGTTTAAATTCTAAAATAAGTGAATACAACAATTAATGAGAAATGGAAAAAGGCCAGTGTAATTGGCAGCTTATGGGCATCGCTCGAAATATTGGCAGGCAGTTTTCTGCATAATATTGGTTTTCCATTGGCCGGAACTATTTTATGTATGAGCAGTGTGGTGCTTATGACAGCATTTTTGCAAGTGTGGCCAGAAAGAGGTATTATCTGGAGAGCTTCACTTATTACAGCCTTAATGAAATCTATTTCGCCTAGTGCAATAATTATTGGTCCAATGACCGGAATATTAACCGAAGGCTTGCTTATGGAACTGGGCATTATGCTCTTTGGAGCAAATTTGGTAGGCTCACTAGCCGGTGGCGCACTTGCCGTTTTTAGTACCATTTTGCATAAAATTGTGAGCTTTCTTATAATCTATGGTTTTAATTTATTGAAGCTTCTGGAAAATTTATACTATTTCTCTGTCAAACAGATTGGTTTTCAAGAACTTTCGCCATGGGTGCTTATTTCTGTTTTGTCTGCATTTTACATTCTTGCGGGTTTTTTATCGGCAATATTGGGCTATAGGTATGGCAAGCGTTATTTACGGACTAAAAACCAGACAGTTATTAATCCATTTTATGCCCAAAAGGAATCTGCTTTTTTTGATATAAAGCAGCAAAAATTTTCTATTCTTTTGCTGATACTGCATATTATTTTTATGTTGATTATCATATATTTAATAAACAAACAGAATTTGCTTGTTTCGGTTTTTGCGGTATTTGTTTATACAATTATTGTATTTCTGAGATACAATAATTCTTTGAAACATCTCAAAAAGTTCAGCTTTTGGGCGCAAGCATTATTTATTACTTTTATTGCAGCAATTTTTTGGAACGGATATAAAATGGGCGATTTTTTTCATCCAAGCGGTTTAATCGCTGGTGTAAAACTAAATTTGCGTGCCATTGTAATACTTGTAAGTTTCTCTGCCCTTAGTGTAGAGCTTCGAAACCCTTTTGTAAGCTCCCTATTTTACCGTCGTGGTTTTAAGCCATTGTACGAGTCTATACAGTTGGCTTTTTCTGCAATGCCATTTGTAATTGAGAATACTCCTGCCATAAAAGAACATTTTCGCAAACCTTTTTTATTGGTGCAAAGTATGCTTGGCCTTTCGGAAGTATTGTATGCTCATTTCATGCGAAAATCGCCTGAAATTTATCTCATTATTGGTGAAAAGTGGCAGGGCAAAACAGACTTTGCAGTTCAGTTGGCTAAAAAGTTTAAAGTAGCCGGTTTTTCCGTTGGGGGTTTTTTTTCTGTTGCCGGCAATTTCGAAAATAAGGTGCCGCAAGCTTACGATTTACATTTTTTGAGTAATGCAGAAGGAATCCCATTATGCTCTGTGGTCGAGATTTCAGAAGCTCCCAAAATTGGGAAGTTCTATTTCAATAACTCTGCTGTTGAACGAGGCAACAGCGAAATTTGTTCGTCAAATGCCAATTTTTTATTTGTAGACGAAGTTGGACGTTTGGAGTTGCTTGGTAATGGCTGGTTTTCTGGAATTTCTAATATAGAACCTAAGGTAGACCAGCAAATATTTTGGATAGTACGCAAGGATTTTGTTTCCGAAATTAAGAAAAAATTCCCGCAGTATACTTTTATCGATGTGGATATTCAGAAGGAATCGCCTGATGAGATAATGCAATTTTTTCTTTCGAAAAAATCGGGCTAATGGGATATTGAAACTATCTTCTTACTTAATTTTCTTAACCTTAATTTAACTTTGTTGCTAGGCCTTTAAAATTAGACTATTGGCGCAAATAGCGTTAAAAAACATACATTCAATATTAAGTTTACGTTAATTATTTATTACCTTCGTGTAATATTTACGTATAAATATAAAGTAAAGGTTAATTAGAAAGGAGGAGAGTATGTTTAGAAGTTTGTTAATCATCAGTGTTTTTGCTTTATTAAGCGAAATAGCATATTCCCAGAGTGCAGCCATCTTGGCATCAGCGCAATTTAGCGGAGAGTTTAATACATATACCAATGGAAAAATAGTTTCCAGTATCAAATTGAAAAACGGAAAACTTGATGGACAATATGTTTCGTATTATTCCAGTGGAGATATTAAAGAAATTAAGCATTATAAGCGAGGCAAGTTAAGCGGCAGAAATACGCAATTTACAGAAACAGGCGAGATAAAGGCAGTTGCCTATTTTATCAATAATAAAAAATTTGGAAAATGGAAGATTGCAACTAATACGCCAAATGAGTATTATCTAATTACTTATCTGAACAATAAGAAAATAGGAGAGGCCAGAATCATTTGTTTGGCTGCGCTTTAATTAAGATGCTGATTTAATTCATCGAGTTCTTTACGAAGCAGATTTTTAATAATCCACACTTCATTAAGTTTTTGGAATTCCACAGATGGTTTCACCTGCAATCTATAAAAGCTTGTAGAAACATCTTTCTCCACTTTAGAAATTGTGCCAATTGGAACATTTTGTGGAAAAATAAAGGAATACCCACTGGTGATAATGGTATCACCAACGGCAACATTTATTCTGTTTGGAATAAATTCGAGCAAGAGTGCAGTATCAGATTCTCCGGCCCATTTAACTGTGCCAAAATAATCGTAATATTTCAGTTTGGCGCTTACTCCTAAATCGATATTTAATAAAGAAACAGCTACACTAAAATTTGGGCTCACTTCGCGAATAACTCCGGCTAATCCATCAGGTGAAATAACTCCCATTCCTACTTCAACATTTTGTTTAGAACCTGCATTTAGGGTAAAATGATTTCGCTTTAAATGTGTGGCATTTTTTATCACTTCAGTGGGGATATATTCATACATCAAAATTTTATTGGTATCAGCATTATGCAGAAATCTATAATTATTCGTTTTATATATCGTTAATGATGTATTTTTCTGGAAGCTAAGCTGTTCAAATAAAGCTTTATTTTGTTTTTTCAGATAAAAGTAGTCGGTAATAAAATCGGCTTTACTCTGAAAATATACAAAAAAAGTGTTGGTACTATTAGCAAACCTTTGATTTTTAATTTCGTTATTTGATAGAATTAAATTAAATGCAAAAACTTCAAGAATAATGAACATTAAAGTAAATACATTTTTAAATAAAAATCGGATAAGTGTTCCCATGTTTTGTACCAAAAAAATCAGCAGAAATTATTATCCCCAAAGAGATAAAATTGCTGCTGAAATATAAATTTATCGAATTAAGAATTTAAAGGTATCAACATTTTTTAAGGCGATTCCGGTACCTCTGGCAACAGCGCGTAAAGGATCCTCCGCAATTCTTACTGGTAAATTGGTCTTTTCTGCAATCCTTTTATCTAATCCCCGAAGTAATGCACCACCACCAGCCAACCAGATACCATTTTTGAAAATATCGGCATAAAGTTCGGGTGGGGTTTGCTCTAAAACATTTAAAATAGCCGTTTCGACTTTGGTAAGGGATTTGTCCAAACAATGAGCCATCTCTTGGTACGAAACCGGTATTTCTATTGGTAAGGCGGTCATTTGATGTGGACCCCTAACGGTAAAGTCGGCAGGTGGATTATCGAGTTCCGAAAGAGCAGAGCCCACTGCCAGTTTTATTTGTTCCGAAGTTCTTTCGCCAATTTTTATATTATGCTGATGACGCATATATTCTTGAATATCGTCGGTAAAATCGTCGCCTGCAATTCGAATGCTGCGGCTAGTAACGATACCTCCAAGCGAAATTACGGCAATTTCTGTTGTTCCACCACCAATGTCTACCACCATGTTTCCTTCGGGTGCGCTTACATCAATGCCTATTCCAAGGGCAGCAGCCATAGGTTCGTAAATCATGTGCACATCGCGGGCACCGGCATGTTCCGATGAGTCGCGAACGGCTCTAATTTCAACCTCTGTACTTCCGGATGGGATGCAAACAACCATTTTTAGCGACGGACTTATCAGTGGCTGACGTTTGTTAATCATTTTGATAAAGCCTCTAATCATTAGCTCCGCGGCATTAAAATCTGCAATTACTCCATCACGCAAGGGTCTTATGGTTTTTATGTGTTCATGGGTTTTTCCATGCATCTGTTGTGCTTGTTTCCCTATGGCAAAAAGTTTATTGGTTACGGTATCAATTGCTACTATGGAAGGTTCGTCTACAACAATTTTATCGTTTTGTATTATAATTGTATTAGCTGTACCTAAATCAATAGCAATTTCTTGGCTTAAAAAAGAAAATAGTCCCATTATTTGATGATTATCTATATTGGTTGAAAAAAATGTAACTGCCCGCAAATGTAGACATTGTTTTATATTCTACAAAGTTAGTACCACAAAAAAAAAGTTTTTTTAGTAATTTGTGCTGGAGGGTATTGTTGTTATTTCTACAATAATACTAAATTATTTCCATGTATGGAAACTAATTATAAAAAAAATTCTCCTACCGCCAAATAGGAGAATTTCGTAAAAAAACCGCCAAGCATTTAGGAGAGATTGTTATGAAGATTTTGCATTTATTAGCCAATACAATTTTACAAGCAATATTCTGCTAAAGCAACATTTTTATTTGAAACGCTAGGTTTTTGGTTTGAAAACCGGATAATTTTCATTTGCAATTGATTTTCTATATTTTGCGATTGAGAGTAAAAAAAATTCTCCTACCGCCAAATAGGAGAATTTCG
>DYOH01000034.1 GCA_020720625.1 Acetofilamentum sp.
TCGCTATACTCTATCAACATTACGATAGACGCAAAAATGGGCGTGAACTTCCGTTGCAAAACTAAAACAGGCAATTTAGAATACTACCAGGTTGCCTGGCTATTATCGAATGAAAACACTTTAGAGAGAGAATTTGGTGCTTTAGAAAAAATAGACGACAATTTTCCAAAATTTTTGCTTACAGCAGACTCATTTACCCAAAGCACAAATGGGATACACCATGTAAATGTATTTAATTGGTTACTTTATTCATAAATCAATAAGAAATAAAAATTAACTTGTACACAAATATAAATAAAAATACAAAGGCTCCCGATTATATTCTCTGAAACCAAAAAAAAAGACAACTGACCAATATATTCAAAAAAAAAACTGCTCTATAAAAATAGAAGCAGGCTAAATTTATTCTATTTAAAATATTATAGCTTGTGCTGCTCCTAAACCAGAAACTAAAAGATTAATTATGGGCGATTTAGTAGAATTTCGCTTACTAAATTCATTCTCGCCGAAACAAATTATATCAACAAAAAATCGAAATATTTTCCTTTATTTTTTTGATATTGATGTAATTAAATTTGCTTTCATCTCTAAATTTCTGATGATATAATGCGCCACATCGGCTCTGGTTATTTGTCCGGATGGCAGTTTTCCTTGCGAAATTGATGTATAGCTTCCCGTAGCCGGCAAATTGGTTAAACCCGCTGGGCGAACTATTGTGTATGAAAATCCGCTAGATATTACTAAACTTTCTTGCCTCTCGTGGTCTTTTATTACATTGCGCAAAATAAGCAGCATAGATATTCGCAGCGCAAAAGGTAATTGCTTTTTGCTATTGCCAACGCCCACAGTGCTTATCACCCAAATTCTTGCTGATTTTCCCGATTGTTTCAATGCCGAAATTACAGTTTTTGTGCCTTCGGAACGCAAGGTGGTTTTTCCGAGCGAATTATTGCCCAGCGCAATAATAATGTGATCGAAAGCTTGGGTTTCAAACACGGCCTTAAATGTTTCAATTTTAGACACATCGGCCTGTACAATATTCAATTGTGCATTGCTAATGCTAATTTTTGAAGGATTGCGCACCGCAGCAGTAACTGTATATTTTTCAGCCAAAGCTTGTTTCATTATTTCCGTGCCGGTTTTACCGCTTGCTCCAACTAGTAAAATATGCATGTCGTAAATATTTGAAGTATAGGTAATAAATGTTGATAAAAAAGGACGCCGTTGTTCGTTATCTCAAAGTAGCATTATTCATAAAAATTTTAATACAAAATTACACCTGTGAATGCTAATCGGTCTCATTTACATCTACACTAGTCAAAGCGGAATATATACCAAACTATACCATAACAAAAACCTGCCCTTTTGAGAGCAGGTTTAATATTATAAATTCATATTTTAAGCTTGCGCTGTTCCACCACCAAAATTGATAGGTGGAATAATGGGCGAATTATTGGTATTTATTTTACCATTCGCATCTTCGAACCGCAAAATATTCTCTCCTAATGCCTTATGAAATCTTTTGGCATTCTCCGGATTCATAATGATTCGGGAAACTACCTGGGCTTTAGGCAAGCCCGGCATGATCCTAACAAAATCCATTACAAATTCGGAGCTGGAATGAGTAATTACCACTAAATTAGCGTAATTACCCTGTCCTATTTCCTCTTTTAGCTCAATATTTATTTGCTGTGAAACATTCTTTTCTTCCATAAAAGATTTATTTAAAGGCGAATATTAATAATCTTTTTTATGTAATGATTCGAATTCTTCCATTGATCCTACAATAATATCGGTGTATTCGCGCAGACCTGTACCTGCGGGAATCAAGTGTCCAACAATAACGTTCTCTTTTAATCCTTCCAAACCATCAATCTTTCCACTAATGGCAGCTTCGTTAAGTACTTTGGTCGTTTCCTGGAACGAGGCAGCCGAGAAGACGCTCTTTGTTTGCAAAGCTGAACGCGTAATACCCTGTAGTACAGGACTTGATGTTGCTGGTGCGGCATCTCTTGCCTCCACAAGTTTAAGATCTCGCCTACGTAATTGCGAATTAACCTCGCGCAGTTTTCTTGGACTTACTATTTGTCCGGCACGCAACTCAACTGAATCTCCGGCATCGAGAACTACTTTCATGCCATAGATACGGTCGTTTTCCTCCATAAAATCCCATTTATCAACCAACTGTTTTTCAAGGAATAAAGTATCGCCAGGCTCAATTATTTGCACTTTACGCATCATTTGCCGAACTATTACTTCAAAGTGTTTATCGTTAATTTTCACACCCTGTAAGCGATATACCTCTTGAACCTCGTTTACAATATATTCCTGAACCTTTGTTGGTCCCTGAATAGAAAGTATATCAGAAGGTGTAATTGCCCCATCAGAAAGCGGAGTACCAGCTCTAACAAAATCGTTTTCTTGCACAAGAATTTGCTTTCCTAGTGGAACTAAATATCGTTTTTCGTCTCCATTTTTGGAAGTTACAATAATCTCTCTGTTACCTCTTTTTATTTTGGCTCCAAAACGCACTTCTCCATCAATTTCTGAAACTACTGCAGGATTCGAAGGATTTCTGGCTTCGAAAAGCTCAGTAACACGTGGCAAACCACCGGTGATATCACCAACTTTACCAATTGCCCGCGGAATTTTTGCCAAAACATCCCCACCTTTTACGTTTATACCATCATCTACAGAGATATGCGCTCCTACAGGCAGATTATATGTTCTTATTACTTCGTTATTGCTTTCGTCAATAATTAAAATTTCAGGATTCTTGGTTTTATCTCTCGTTTCGATAATTACTTTCTCGCGATAGCCTGTTTGCTCATCTTTTTCTTCCCTAAAGGTTATACCACCAATTAGATTGCGATATTCAATTTTACCTTTATACTCTGTAAGTATTAATGCATTAAACGGATCCCAATCACAAACAAGCGTTCCTTTTTCAGCTTTGGTTCCATTTTTCACATAGAGTTTTGAACCATAAGGAATATTTTGCGAAGCCAATACAATTCCGGTTTTTTCATCAACAAGTTTGTATTCGCCCATACGACCCACCACAACTTCGATAGATGTTTGAGTAACTTCATCCCTGGCTTCAACCGAACGGGTTTCCTCAAACTGAACAATCCCATTGTATTTGGTTGTAATATTAGATTCGGCAGCAATATTAGAAGCAGTACCACCCACGTGGAAAGTGCGCAATGTGAGCTGAGTTCCCGGCTCACCGATTGACTGTGCGGCTATAACACCAACAGCTTCACCTTTTTGAACCATTCTTCCGGTTGCAAGGTTACGTCCATAGCATTTAGCACATACGCCTTTATGAGCTTCACAAGTTAATACCGATCGAATTTCGATTTGTTCAATAGGAGAATCTTCGATTACCTGAGCAACTTCTTCAGTAATTTCACCTCCCGAAGCAACAATTAATTCTCCGGTATTGGGATGAAATACATCGTGCACGGTAGTTCTACCCAATATTCTTTCGAATAAGGTTTCGTGAACCTCGTCGTTCTTTTTTAACTCAGTTGCTAAAATACCGCGCAATGTTCCGCAATCCGGTTCGTTAATGATAACGTCCTGTGAAACATCAACCAAGCGTCGGGTTAAATATCCTGCATCAGCAGTCTTTAAAGCTGTATCGGCCAAACCTTTACGAGCTCCGTGAGTAGAAATAAAATACTCAAGAACCGAAAGCCCCTCTTTAAAGTTTGATAGAATAGGGTTCTCGATAATCTCGGCACTAGAAGCACCTGATTTTTGAGGTTTTGCCATCAAACCGCGCATTCCGGATAGCTGACGAATCTGCTCTTTAGATCCCCTGGCGCCTGAATCCAACATCATGTATACAGAGTTAAATCCCTGGCGATCGGTAGAAAGCTGGTTCATTAATGTAGCTGTAAGACGCGCGTTTGTATGTGTCCAGATATCAATGATCTGATTATATCTTTCGTTATTGGTAATTACCCCCATCTCATAGTTCATGGTTACCTCTTCTACTTTCTTGTAACCTTCATCTACCAGTGTCTTTTTCTCTGCAGGAATAATAACATCGTCGAGATTAAACGACAAACCACCTTTAAAGGCCATTTGATAACCTAAATTCTTAATATCATCAAGAAAATCTGCAGTTCTTGCCGTTCCACAAAGTTTAAGAATATTTCCAATAATATCTCTCAAAGATTTCTTTGTAAGAATCTGATTGATAAAACCTGCTTCGTCGGGAACTAATTCGTTGAATATAATTCGACCAACGGTTGTCTCAATGAGCTGATGCTTTTCGGATTTTTTTAATCCCTTGTTTATTCTAACTTTTACAACTGCATGCAAATCAACTTTTTTCTCATTATAAGCAATAATTGCCTCTTCCGATGAATAAAAAATCAAACCTTCGCCTTTTACTTTATAATCACCCTGAGAATATCTTGGTTTTGTAATGTAATACAATCCAAGTACCATGTCTTGCGATGGAACAGTAATAGGTGCACCGTTGGCGGGATTTAGAATATTATGCGATGCAAGCATTAATAGTTGTGCCTCCAAAATAGCTGCATTTCCAAGTGGTAAATGAACTGCCATCTGGTCGCCATCAAAGTCGGCATTGAAAGCGGTACATACCAAAGGGTGTAATTGTATAGCTTTCCCTTCAATTAATTTTGGTTGAAATGCCTGAATACCAAGCCTATGCAGAGTTGGTGCACGGTTGAGTAATACAGGATGTCCTTTCAAAATATTTTCGAGAATATCCCAAATAACGGGGTCTCTTCTGTCTACAATTTTTTTTGCCGATTTCACAGTTTTTACAATACCGCGCTCGTTTAATTTGCGAATAATAAACGGTTTGTATAACTCAGCAGCCATATCTTTGGGCAAACCGCATTCGTGCAGCTTCAATTCCGGGCCTACAACAATTACAGAACGTGCAGAATAGTCGACCCTCTTACCCAATAGATTTTGTCTAAAACGGCCTTGCTTTCCTTTTAAGCTATCACTTAAGGATTTTAACGCTCTGTTTGATTCCGATTTTACAGCACTTGCCTTTCTAGAGTTATCAAACAAGGAATCTACAGCCTCCTGGAGCATCCTTTTTTCGTTTCTTAAGATAACTTCCGGAGCACGTATCTCCATTAATCTTTTTAAGCGATTATTTCTGATAATAACCCTTCTATACAAATCGTTAAGATCGGAAGTGGCAAATCTACCACCATCTAATGGAACTAATGGACGCAAATCTGGTGGAATTACCGGAACAACCTTTATTATCATCCACTCGGGCTTATTTAAAACCTTAGAAGACTGAAATGCACTAACCACCTGAAGTCTCTTTAACGCTTCTGATTTTCTTTGCTGGGAAGATTCTTTGCTGGCCTTATCTCTCAAAGTGTCGGCAAGTTGATCTAATTCAATACGAAGCAGCAAATCAAAAATGGCTTCGGCTCCCATTTTGGCAATAAACTTATTGGGATCAGAATTATCCAGCATTTTATTTTCTTTTGGCAAAGAATCCATAATGTCGATATATTCCTCTTCCGACAGAAAATCAAGTTGTTTAATTCCTCCATCAGCGGCCTTAATACCAGGCTGAATCACAATATATTTTTCGTAATAGATTATCTGATCAAGTTTTTTGGTAGGTAATCCAAGAAGGTATCCAATTTTATTGGGCAATGACCTGAAATACCAGATATGGGCCACCGGAACTACAAGTTCTATGTGCCCCATTCTTTCGCGTCTTACCTTTTTCTCTGTAACCTCTACACCACATCTATCGCAAACAATGCCTTTATATCTAATTCTCTTATACTTTCCGCAATGGCATTCATAATCTTTAACCGGACCAAAAATACGTTCGCAGAATAAACCATCTCTTTCTGGCTTATAGGTTCTGTAGTTAATGGTTTCGGGTTTTAATACCTCGCCATGAGAACGTTCTAATATTTCCTCAGGACTAGATAGACTGATAGAAATCTTAGTAAAATCAGAGTTTGTTTTTATATCTCTTCTGTAAGCCATATAATTTTTTTTATAGCTATTTTCTAAAATATTTCAATTAAAACAGTTACTAAATTACGATAGATTAACGCTTAAAGCTAATCCGCGCAATTCATGCAGAAGCACATTTAGCGATTCAGGTATTCCGGGCTTTGGCAATGGATCACCCTTAACAATCGCTTCATAGGCCTTAGAACGTCCGATGACATCATCAGATTTTACAGTTAATATTTCCTGCAAAATATTGGCAGCACCAAAAGCTTCGAGTGCCCAAACCTCCATTTCACCAAAACGTTGCCCCCCAAATTGGGCTTTACCGCCCAAAGGTTGCTGTGTTATAAGTGAATACGGTCCTATTGAACGGGCATGCATTTTATCGTCGACCATGTGCCCCAGTTTGAGCATATAGATAACCCCAACAGTTGCAGGTTGATCAAACATTTCACCTGTTCCACCATCGTAAAGATATGTTTTTCCGTATTTTGGAACTCCAGCTTTAGTGGTATAGGCGGTAATTTCATCTAAGGTAGCACCATCGAAAATTGGTGTAGCAAACTTTAGTCCCAATTCCTTACCAGCCCATCCAAGAACTGTTTCGTAAATTTGTCCTAAGTTCATACGAGAAGGCACTCCCAGTGGATTTAATACAATGTCTACTGTGGTTCCATCGGCCATAAATGGCATATCCTCGTCGCGAACTATTCTTGCTACTATCCCTTTGTTTCCATGTCGGCCGGCCATTTTATCGCCCACTTTAACTTTTCGTTTTTTGGCAATATATACTTTGGCTAACTTTATGATACCAATAGGTAGCTCATCTCCAATAGTTACATTATATTTCTCGCGTTGATGTTTTGCCTGAAGTTCTTTCAACTTCATCTCATAATTATGAATCAAGCGCTCAATCATATCATTCTTTGACTTGTCTGTAGTCCATTTGGTTGGATTTACACTCAAGAAGTCTATTTCCTGAAGTATTTTTTGTGTAAATTTTACCCCTTTGGCGACAATCTCTGTATTGAAATAATCTTTTACCCCTTGAGAAGTTTTTCCGCTTAATACTACAAATAATTTATCCAATAAACGAGCAGTCAATTCTTCACGTTTACGTTCGTAATCTTTGTCGAGTTTAGCGATAATCGGTTTTTCAGAATTTTTTAATTTTCTTTCCTTATTTGCCCTAGAGAATAGTTTTTTATCAATTACTACCCCCGACAACGATGGAGATGCTTTTAAGGATGCATCCTTAACATCGCCAGCTTTATCTCCGAAAATGGCTCTCAAAAGTTTCTCTTCCGGAGTAGGATCAGATTCTCCTTTGGGAGTAATTTTTCCAATTAGAATATCGCCAGGTTTCACATTAGCGCCAATTCTAATCAATCCATTCTCATCCAAATTTTTTGTAGCTTCCTCGCTAACATTTGGAATATCTGAAGTTAATTCTTCCTGTCCGCGCTTTGTATCGCGAACTTCCAATATATGTTCATCAATATGAATTGATGTAAAAACATCATTTCGAACAACCTTCTCAGAAATAACAATGGCATCTTCAAAATTGTACCCTTTCCATGGCATAAACGCCACTTTTAGGTTTCTACCTAAAGCTAATTCTCCGCTCTCAGTTGCATATCCATCGGTTAATATTTCGCCTGACTTAACTTTCTGGCCCTTTCGTACAATTGGCTTCAAGTTAATGCAAGTACTCTGGTTTGTTTTCTGAAATTTTGGAATGTTGTAACGTTTTACATCATCATCAAAACTAACAAACTTTTCGTCTTCGGTATATGAATACCTCACTACAATTTCATTACCATCAACATACTCAATAACTCCATCGTGCTCTGCAGTAACCTGTATCCGGCTATCCCTGGCAACAAAAGCTTCTATTCCCGTTCCAACAATCGGAGACTCTGGATTCAATAATGGCACCGCCTGGCGCATCATGTTGGACCCCATCAGGGCACGGTTGGCATCATCATGCTCTAAAAACGGTATTAAAGATGCCGCAATAGAGGCAATCTGATTAGGAGCCACGTCCATTAAATCTATCTCATCGGGAGTTGCTAACGGAAAATCACCATCTAATCGTGCTTTGATTTTGCTATTAACAAATTTTCCTTCCTCATCAATAATGGCATTAGCCTGAGCAATTGTGCGCTTTTCTTCTTCTTCTGCGCTCAAATATAATACGCCATCATTTGTTAAATCAACCTGACCCGTTTTAACGATCCTGTATGGAGTTTCAATAAAGCCGAGGTGATTAATTTTGGCATAAACACAAAGGGATGAGATAAGTCCAATATTTGGCCCTTCCGGTGTTTCAATAGGACATAATCTGCCGTAGTGCGTAAAATGCACGTCGCGGACTTCGAAACCTGCTCTCTCCCTGGATAGTCCACCAGGTCCGAGTGCAGAAAGTCTTCTTTTATGAGTCATTTCAGCTAATGGATTTGTTTGATCCATAAACTGTGATAACTGGTTGGTTCCAAAAAAAGAGTTGATAACTGAAGAAAGAGTTTTCGAATTAATTAAGTCAATAGGCGTAAAAACCTCGTTGTCGCGAACATTCATTCTCTCCCTAATTGTTCTGGCCATCCTTGCAAGCCCCACGCCAAACTGGTTTGCAAGTTGCTCGCCAACCGTTCTAACGCGCCTGTTGCTTAAATGATCGATATCATCAACATCAGTTTTAGAGTTAATTAACTGAATAAGATACTTAATAATCTCAATAATATCTTGATTTGTAAGAATTTTTACATCAATTGGAGTCTCAAGCCCGAGCTTGGTATTCATCCTATATCTGCCAACCTCACCTAAGTCGTATCGTTTATCCGAGAAAAACAATTTATCTATAACGTCGCGAGCCGTAGCTTCATCTGGTGGCTCAGAGTTACGTAATTGTCTGTAAATGTGCAATACAGCTTCTTTTTCTGAATTGCATGGGTCTTTTTGTAAAGTATTGTAAATAATCGCATAATCAGAAGAACTGAAGTCTTCGCGGTGCAACAAAATCGTAGGGGCACCCGAATCTACAATTTCGTCAACATGATCTGCTTCTATAACAGTTTCACGGTCGAGAACCACTTCATTTCGTTCAATAGAAACCACTTCACCAGTATCTTCATCAACGAAATCTTCTACCCATTTCTTTATAACTCTTGCGGCAAGTTTTCGACCAACAATTTTTTTCAATGCGGTTTTCGAAACTTTAACCTCTTCTGCAAGATTAAAAATTTCTAAAATATCTTTATCGCTTTCATATCCAATAGCCCTTAACAGCGTTGTAACGGGCAATTTTTTCTTGCGATCAATATAAGCATACATGACATTGGCAATGTCGGTGGCAAATTCAATCCACGACCCTTTGAAAGGTATAATTCGTGCTGAATATAATTTAGTGCCATTACTGTGAACACTTTGTCCGAAGAACACTCCGGGACTTCTATGCAGTTGGGAAACAATAACTCTCTCGGCACCGTTAATTACAAATGTACCTTTAGGTGTCATGTAAGGCACAGTACCTAAATACACATCCTGAATAATTGTTTCAAAATCTTCGTGTTCAGGATCGTTGCAATAAAGCTTTAATTTAGCTTTAAGCGGAACACTATAGGTTAGGCCTCTTTCGATACATTCGTCGATAGAATATCTAGGAGGATCTACTTGATAATCAAGAAACTCTAATACAAAATTGTTTCTTGTATCTGTAATTGGAAAGTTTTCCTGAAAAACTTTAAACAATGCTTCTTTTGTACGTTCTTCGGGAACACTGCCGATTTGAAAAAACTCAGTAAACGACTTTATCTGCACTTCCAAAAAGTCAGGGTAATTTAGCTGATTTTTAATGGAAGCAAAACTTATTCTTGGATTATTTTGAGACATTTATCTCCCAATTAATTGAAGTTACACAAAATGACAAAAAGGGCTAGAGCTAAAATGCTTTATATTAGCCCTAAACCCATAAGTAATCTAGCTTTCGCAATTATTTAATTTCAACTTCGGCTCCTAATTCTTCTAACTGAGATTTTAGGGCTTGTGCTTCTTCTTTCGAAACTTTTTCTTTTAATGCTTTTGGAGCAGCGTCAACTAATTCTTTAGCTTCTTTTAATCCAATACCGGCTAAATCTTTCACTAATTTTACAATTTGTAATTTGGCACCACCGGGTGATTTCAAGATAACATCAAATTCAGTTTGTTCAACTTCTGCTGCGGCTGCACCACCAGAAACCGGACCTGCAATTACAGCTGCTGCTGCGGCAGGCTCAATACCGTAAGTTTCTTTCAATTCTTTTAGTAAGTCATTAACTTCTTTCACAGTTAAGTTTACTAATTGTTCTGCTATAGCTTTAATATCTGCCATTTTATAGAAATTTTTAAGTTTTTAATTTTTTTGATTAATCAATTAAGATTCTTTTTCTGATAATGTTTTAAGAACACCTGTAATTCCGTTTGCACCTGACTGCATTGCAGAAATAACGTTCTTGATCGGTGATTGCAACAATAATACCACGTCGCCAATAAGTTCTTCTCTTGATTTGATAGAAGTTAATGCATCTAACTGGTCATCACCCACATAAATAGATTCTTGAACATAAGCTCCTTTTAATACCGGTTTAGGGGATTTCTCTCTTAAACTTTTAATTAATTTTGCAGGAGCGTTTCCGGTATGAGAAAACATCACAGCGGAGTTTTCTTTTAATGCCGGTGCTAATTCAGCGAAATCTATCCCTGTAGTTTCGAAGGCTTTTTGCAAAAGTGTGTTTTTTACCACTTTTAGTGTAATTCCACTTTTGAAACATTGACGTCGAAGATTACTTGTTTGTTCAGCATTTAAACCAGCAATATCTGTGATATAAAAATGAGGAAACTCTTTTATCGTTTCGCTGATTTCCTGAATAATAAGTCCTTTGTCTTCGCGTTTCATCTTTTCTTTCTTTAAATTATTCGTCGATAGATTTTGGATCAATTGAAATTCCGGGGCTCATCGTGCTTGAGATGTGTATACTTCTTAAATAAGCACCTTTTGCAGATGATGGTTTTAATTTCATAATGGTATGCATAAATTCTTTTGCGTTCTCTGCAATTTGAGTTGGTTCAAAAGATACTTTCCCAATTGAAGTATGAACAATTCCAAATTTATCTACTTTAAAATCAATTTTTCCGGCTTTTACCTCTTTAACGGCATTTCCAATTTCCATGGTAACTGTACCCGATTTTGGATTCGGCATTAAACCTCTTGGTCCCAAAATTCTACCCAAGGCACCTACTTTGGCCATAACCGAAGGCATGGTTATAACCACGTCTACATCAGTCCATCCACCTTTGATTTTTTCGATATATTCATCAAGACCAACAAAATCGGCACCAGCAGCTTTTGCTTCTTCTTCCTTGTCGGGAGTACACAAAACCAAAACTCTTTTTACTTTACCGGTTCCATGAGGTAAGGTTACAATACCACGAACCATTTGATTAGCTTTTCGTGGATCAACACCCAATCGTACATCGATATCCACAGATGCATTAAACTTGGTGGTAGTGATTTCTTTCACTAGATCCGCAGCTTCAGATAGAGTATATTTCTTACTTTTATCCAGCTTTACAAGTACTTTCTTTCTGTTTTTTGAAATTTTTCCCATTTTCTTATAATTTAATTTTTCTGAAATGGTGAATCTCCTGAAATTGTAAGACCCATACTTCTAGCTGTACCTGCCACCATGCTCATTGCTGATTCAACGGTAAATGCGTTCAAATCTGGCATTTTTGCTTCAGCAATTTGCCTTACTTGTTCCCAAGTAACAGAAGCCACTTTCTTACGGTTAGGTTCTGGTGAACCACCTTTAATACCTGAAGCTTCAAAGAGTTGAACAGCAACTGGCGGAGTTTTTGTCACAAAATCGAATGATTTATCGCCATACACAGTAATAATTACCGGTACAACTTTTCCTACTCGATCCTGAGTTCTGGCATTAAACTGCTTACAGAACTCCATGATGTTTACTCCTTTGGCACCTAAAGCCGGACCTACGGGTGGTGAAGGATTTGCTAGTCCACCTTTGATCTGCAGTTTAATTAAAGCTGCTACTTCTTTAGCCATCTCTTTACTGTTTTACTATATTTATATTTACTACACTCATTTTTACCTGATATAGGAAGCTTTCGAATAATTAAATTCGTCAGGAAAAATGCAAAATCTTTAATCTTTATCCACTTGGGTAAAGGCTAGTTCTACAGGCGTTTTTCTGCCGAAAATTTTCACCATTACCTTTAATTTTTTCTTCTCTTCGTTAACCTCTTCAATAGTACCGGTAAACCCATTAAATGGCCCGTCTATAACTTTCACATTTTCTCCAACATGAAAAGGCGTGTTAATTCCAGCATCTGTATCAGCAAGTTCGTCTACTTGTCCTAAAATGCGCTTTACTTCTGCTTCTCTTAAGGGAAGAGGATCCCCACTTTTACTATCTGCTAAAAAACCTATTACATTAGGAATATTTCGCAAAATATGAGGAATTTCTCCTTGCATTAGAGCCTCAACCAGCACATAACCAGGAAAATAACTCCTTTCCTTGCTTATTTTTTTGCCGTTACGTATTGTATAAACCCTTTCGGTTGGAATAAGAACCTGAGAAACCGATTCTTCGAGATGAAGACTCTTAATCTCACTTTCGATATACTCTTTTACTTTCTTTTCCTTACCCCCAATGGCTCTAATTACGTACCATTTCTTTTGTGCTTGTTCAGTCATCTGAATAGATTATAATAGACTATAAACGAATCCCAAGATACCTTTCCAAAAACTGCTCTCGTTAATTCCGAAGATAAAATCCATCAGAAAAACAGTAAGTGCAATAATCAGAGATGCAACCATTACCACAATGGCACTATCCTGAAGTTCGGCCCAAGTAGGCCAGGTAACTTTGTATACCAATTCGTTTTTTACTTCTTCTAAGTATTTAATGAATCTCATTTTAAAAAAAATTTGCACGGGAGGAGCGACTCGAACGCCCGACACCTGGTTTTGGAGACCAGTGCTCTACCAACTGAGCTACACCCGTGTATAATTCCCGCAGATTTTAAGTGCCGCAGGAAAGTTTATTTCATTTATTCAAGAATTTCTGTAACCTGACCTGCACCAACTGTACGGCCACCTTCGCGTATTGCAAAACGTAAACCTGTATTAAGTGCCACTGGATATATCAAATCTACAATAATTGATACGTTATCACCAGGCATTACCATATCTGTACCTTCAGGAAGGTTAATTTCGCCAGTAATGTCAAGCGTTCTAACATAAAATTGTGGACGATATTTGTTATGGAATGGGGTATGACGTCCACCTTCTTCTTTTTTCAACACATAAATTTCAGCTTTGAATTTTTTGTGAGGTTTAATTGAATCGGGTTTTGCTATAACCATACCACGTTTGATAGCTTCTTTATCGATACCGCGTAGTAATAAACCAACGTTATCTCCAGCTTGACCTTGGTCAAGAATTTTGCGGAACATTTCAACACCAGTTACAACTGATTTTAAGTTTTCGGCACCTAAACCAATAATCTGAACAGATTCTCCTGTATTGATTATACCAGTTTCGATACGACCAGTGGCAACTGTACCACGACCTGTAATTGAAAATACGTCTTCAACAGGCATTAAGAATGGTTTTTCAGTTTCGCGAGGAGGAATTGGAATCCACTCATCAACTGCATTCATTAATTCCATAATTTTGTCCATCCATTTTTCTTCACCGTTCAAACCACCTAGTGCAGAACCATGAATTACAGGAGTATTATCACCTTCAAATTCATAGAAAGTCAATAAATCGCGAACTTCCATTTCAACAAGTTCAAGAAGTTCAGGATCATCAACCATATCAACTTTATTGATGAAAACAACAATTTTGGGTACGTTTACCTGACGAGCAAGTAAGATGTGTTCGCGTGTTTGAGGCATAGGACCATCTGTACCAGCAACAACAACAATTGCACCATCCATTTGAGCAGCACCAGTTACCATGTTTTTTACATAGTCGGCGTGACCAGGACAGTCAACGTGTGCATAGTGGCGTTTTTCTGTTGAATATTCAACGTGAGCGGTATTAATGGTAATACCTCTTTCTTTTTCTTCTGGAGCATTGTCGATTGAATCGAAATCTCTTACTTCGCAGAACCCTTTTTTTGCTAAAACTGTAGTAATAGCAGCAGTTAAAGTAGTTTTACCATGATCTACGTGACCAATGGTACCAATATTAACGTGAGGTTTGTCTCTTGAAAATTTTTCTTTTGCCATGATTAAACAAATTTTGATTCGATAAAATTTAAAGTACGCTAAAGTCTTCGAGCCAACGATGGGAATTGAACCCATGACCTTTTCCTTACCAAGGAAACGCTCTACCCCTGAGCTACGTCGGCAACTTGAGCGGGCAACGAGGTTCGAACCCGCGACCTTCAGCTTGGAAGGCTGACGCTCTACCAACTGAGCTATGCCCGCTTTTTGTGGGGGGAGGAGGATTCGAACCTCCGAAGGCGTACGCCAACAGATTTACAGTCTGCCCCATTTGGCCGCTCTGGAATCCCCCCATAAAATTGTTTATTTCAAAGATTGAGCCGGTGGAGGGATTCGAACCCCCGACCAGCTGATTACAAATCAGCTGCTCTGGCCAACTGAGCTACACCGGCATTAATTCATTAAAACACCGACCTAGAACTTTTTCTAAATCGGTGTGCAAATGTAGGGCAATTTTCTCTAAATTTCAAAATATATTTCAAATATTTTTAAAAAAAATTTATTTCCCTTTAATAGTTTCTTTGTATCTAACTAATTGGCGTCTTAATGCCTCGATGCTAAGATCTGTTGCCTCTTCGAATGTTTTTGCTTGTTTTCGGGCAAATAGCTCAGATTTAGGTACGTTTAATTTAATTTCGGATACTTTATTTTCAGAATTCTCATTTTTCTCTAATCGAAGAAATACTTCTGCTCCAATTACATTTTCGTTGTTCTTTAAAAGTTTATTTACTTTATTAATTACAAAATCTTCTAATCTTGTACTTGCGTTAAAGTGTACCGAATTAATTTTAATGTCCATAAAAACCTCCTTATTTTATGCTCTTGGATGAGCTTGTTTATAAACTTTTAGCAATTGTTCGTATGTGGTATGGGTATAAACTTGGGTTGCCATCAGATTGCTGTGTCCGAGCAATTCTTTTATTGCATAAATATCTGCTCCATGATTCAGCATGTGTGTTGCAAAGGTATGTCGCAATGTATGAGTGCTCATATTAGCATCACCGGTTATTTCGCCTAAAAATTTTTTTGCAATCCTATATACTAGTTTTGAATATATAGGTTCTGATTTTGAAGTTAGAAAATAATATTCAGAATGATTTACATCTACGATTTTCCTGTACCTATCATAATTTTTAAAATGAATTATGATCCTGTTTGTTATAGGTATTTGTCTTTCTTTGTCTCTTTTTCCATGAACAATAATTGTTCTATTCGGCAAATCTACTCTGTCGGTTTTAAGGGTAACCAATTCATCGAGCCTGATACCTGTTGCGTAGAGAAGTTCAAGGATTAACCTGTTGCGCGAAGTTTCAAAATCTTCGCCTGTTGGAAAATTATCTAACTGTGCATTAAGAATATCTTTGTTTACAAATAAGGGTAAATCTTTTTCTAAGCGTGGTACTTTTAAAAGTATTGCAGGGTTAGATAGTATTTTGCCATTTTTATGAAGAAATCGAAAATATGTTTTTAGGGCAGAAATTTTTCTCGCGATGGATTTGTTTGCGATTTCTTCAGGGTAGGATTGCACCCAAAGCCGCAATACTTTTAGATTTATAACTTGAAGTTCCGGGGCGTTTTCCAACTCATTAATAAAATCGAGAAACTGCAAAATATCAGTTTTATACGATTTTAACGTATGGTGTGAGTATCTTTTTTCTAGGGCCAAATAATTCAAAAATTCTTGTATTAGCATGAATGTCTTTGTAGACTTTGTAAAGAGTAAATATAATAATTTCTTTTTAGAAAAACTACAAAAAAACAATAAAAAATGCTAATTCAATCCAAAAAAAAAGTTTTCCATGGGAAAACTTTTTTTTACTAAGCGTTTTCTTTTTCGTCTCTAAGTTGCTGAATATAAACAGCTTTTATCTTTTGCTCTCTTTTTCTTTCCGACGGGCTTCTAAAAGCCTGACGACCGCGGAGCTCCTTAATAACGCCAGTTTTTTCAAATTTTCTTTTGAATCTTTTTAGCGCTCTGTCTAAATTTTCGTTTTCTTTTACCGGAACAATAATCATGATCTAAATTTTTTTATTCGGATTGCAAAAATAGAAATACTTGGCGGTATCCCAAACATATTTTGTTTTTTTTATATCTTTTTTTCAATTATTTATTTGAAATTCTATTGAAAAAGGCAAATTGCTGAGCTATACTTTGCCGCCAATAATCGTAATTATGGGCTCCTGGAGAATATTGAAAATAAACGGGTATTTTTAAAGTCATTGCTTTTTCGACAAATTTCTTGTTCATTTCAAAAAAACCATCGGCTACTCCACAGTCAATAAAAATTGGTTTAGTAAGATCTTTTAGTTTATCAAGATTAGCATAGGCTGAGTTCTCTTTCCATGCCAGAGCATTGTTTTCATATTTTCCAAGCAGTCTTTGCAGGCCTAAATTTACTTTTCGGGCTTCCAAATCTAATGCTCCGGATGTTGAACCTGCTGCTGCAAAATATTCTTGTTTTTCAATAAATAGGTTGATAGCACCGTGCCCTCCCATGCTTAAACCGCTAATAAAAACTAAGCTATTTGTTCTTTTGTATTTTGCATCAATATAGGGTATCAATTCGTCAATAAAATATGTTTTATATTGCCAATTAGATTGAAATGGGCTATTTAAATACCAGGAATCATAAAAACCATCGGGGCAAACAATTACAAAGTTGTATAGATCTGCGTATTTTTGCAATTGGGCAATATCGTTCCATTGCTTATAATTGCCGCTCCATCCATGTAAAAGATATACTATTGAATAGTTTTTTTCTGCATCGTATTTGGCAGGTTTAAAAACCCACACTGTATCATTTGCCGGAAGGATTTTACTGCTCAATATATGCATTTCCTGTGCTTTGCAACTCAAATGGATTGCAATAAGCACAGAAAAAACTATGAGATGTTGTTTAAGTTTCATTTTAATGCAGATTATCGTTTATCCAATTTACAATATCCTGATATACTTCTTGTTTATTAATTTCATTTAATATCTCGTGTCTGGCTTCAGGATATAACTTAATTTTGATATTCTTTATTCTGGCTTTGCTATAATTGTCAAACACTTCGGTAACTCCTTTACCATTTGCAGACACAGGGTCTTTATCTCCAGCGCATAAAAACAGAGGAAGCTCTTTGGGGGTATTGGCAAAAGCGATGGCGCTATTAATATAAGACAAGCCTTGGGTTAGGTCGAGCATAAAGCCAATACTCATTACCATTCCACATTTCGGGTCGGCAACATATTTGTCTACAATATCATTATCTCTTGATAACCAATCAAATTCGGTTCTAGGTGGCTTATATTGTTGGTTAAATTTTCCAAAACCTGTTTGGTGCAAAAAATTATTCTTGGCCTGTTTCCCTTGAAAAGCAGCTAATGTAGCGCCAATCCATTTACCAAGAATTGCAATTGGCCCCGGATCTCCGGTAGTTCCAGAAAGCACTGCTGCCTTTACTTTCACGTCTGGCAGACTGATTAAATTTCGTACAATAAAAGAGCCCATGCTATGTCCGAGCAAGACAACAGGCAATCCGGGATTCTCTGCACTAATTATGTTTAGCAAAATCTTTGAATCTTCAATCAATTTGGTCCAACCATTTTTTTGGCTAAAAAAACCAAGTTGCTCGTTGGTTTTAGCAGAATTTCCATGACCACGATGATCATTGGCATAAACAATAAAATTATTCTGATTTAAAAACCCTGCAAAATGGCGATATCTTTCGGAATGCTCGCCCATTCCATGGGCAATAAGTATTGCCGCCTTTGCGGGTAAGTTTTCGGGTGTCCATTTTCTGACAAAAATTTCTAATTCATCAGCACCTTTAAAAGTAAATTGAATTTCGTTCATATCAATATTTTTTTCTGAAATTTAGTGGAAATTTAGCAGATATTTGCATCAATAGCAAATGAAAACAAAAAAAGCTGTTTGCAATAAACAGCTTTTTTTTTAAAATTTGGTATATTTACTTAGATGCAAACAAAGTAGGGGTAAAATTAATCATTAACCATGCCCATTGTGGTCTTTTTGCATTTCCGGCACCTACACCTTTTAATACTTCAAAATTATCGCTTACCATATATGTTGAGTATCCACCAACTAAAACAACTCCCTTAGTTAAAACGTGTTTAAAAGTGAAATCAATTTCGCTTCCCAAAGGTTTTTCAACAATTACTTCACCTATTTTCATCTCCTGGGCTAAACCAAAGTTGTGAAAAGTAAGATTTACAGATGTCTTTTTAGAAAAATTGTAAGCAGCAATTGCGTTTATATCTCTGATACCTCCGGCAGGAATTGCCAGCCACATATCCATTAAACCCAAAAATTTGTGAGCTCCCCATTCGCAGGTTTGGAAAGTTTTACTTGCTTCGTCGGTATCATCGTATGCTTTTCCTGAATAAGCATCATATCCAAATCCAACTGAAAATGCATCAGTATTATAACTTACATTGGCTGTATAGAAATTTGCTTTTAAATCGGCACCGGTTTTGGTTTTTCCTAACTGATAATAGAATGAACCATCGAATTTTATGCCGTTTGAATTAAAAAGAACGTTAGGTCCTATGGTATTGTAAACATAAAAAGTACCAGGTTTTGTAGCTCTTTGATAACCACGGGCTAATTCCATTACATTCACTGTAAGCGCATCGCTAAACTTTTTAGAAGCAAAAAGCATAGCCATATTTTTGTAGTTATCAATAATATAATCGTCTGCTTGCATGCTATTGTAAGCCCAATCATTTGTGGCACTTGAAGTTAAAGCCAAATCTACAGTCAAACCATCTTTTTTAAACTGTAATAAGGCAGCATCGTGAGATGCACTTACATTATTCCAATCTTTGTTGCAAAGCAACCTGTTGTCGCCATAATTAAGATCCATTCTACCAAGTTTTAATCCAAAATTTTCGGAAAAATTGTATTTAGCCCAAGCTTCTTTTACTTGAACAGGATTAATAGGTGCAGATTTTCCAAAATCGATAGTAGGAGTTTGTCCCCATGCACGAGCCTCTTGAATATTAAAGCTTGTTTCTATTTTATTGCTTTTGAAATCAATAATCAAGCGCATTCTTTGAGAAATCAGTGGCAATCCATCTTGCTCTTCTACTAATGGAATTTTATAACCGTCGCGATACTCAGCCCGGGCACGATACTGGGCAGATACTTTAAATTCGGTTTTCTCAGGTTCTTGCTTCTGTGGTTCTTGTGCGATAAGCATTTCGTTTGCCAAGAATAAAAACATTAAAATTGCGATAAACTTCTTCATATTTTTCTTATTTAATTTTGAAATTGTTTTATGAATGCAATTTTAAAAAGAGACTGATTTATATACTATGATATTTATCAGTTTATTCTATTGACAATTTTGCTTTATCTAAAATTGAAATCGTTTGCAGTCGAAAAGCTTTGATTTTTAAGAAAAAAACTTTCAAATTTTCTTGTTATCACTCTATACTTCATTAAATTTGTATGTTTTTTCTTTCAAAAAAGTTTCCGCAAGACAAATATTATAAAACATAAAAATAAATGAATTTGAATCTACCTGAAAAATATGTAATTGCCGTTGATGGGTATTCATCTTGTGGAAAAAGCACTTTAGCTAAAGATTTGGCAGAAAAATTAAACCTTATATATATAGATACGGGAGCAATGTATAGGGCAGTAACTCTATTTGCTATTGAAAATGATGTATTTTCTGATGAAAATCAAATTAATGAGCAATTATTGAGCGAAAAAATGAAGGATTTACGTATCATTTTTCGAAAAAATGGCGATTTTATTGAAACCTATTTGAATGATAGAAACGTTTCGGAACAAATACGCGGCCCCAAAGTATCGGGCAAAGTAAGTCTAATAAGCAAAATAAAATTCGTGAGAGATAAAATGGTTTCTCTGCAAAGAGAGATGGGGAAAATTGGGAAAGTTATCTTAGATGGAAGAGATATTGGTACAGTTGTTTTTCCGGATGCCGAAATAAAAATATTTATGACTGCTTCTATACAAGTGAGAACCCAAAGACGCTTTGCAGAAATGCAGGAAAAATATCCTCAGTTAAGTTTAGATGAGGTTAAAGGGAACTTGGAAGAAAGAGATACAATTGATACTACCAGAAAAGAAAGCCCACTAAAAAAGGCCGAAGATGCTATTATTTTGGACAACTCGGAACTAAGCAGAGAAGAACAACTAAATTTGGTTATGGAAGTAATTAACAAAAATCTTTTGGAACCAAAAAATTAAACAATAAATCACAAAATTAAGTGGATATATGTCAAAAATTCAAAGAATTGGCGTTTTAACATCGGGAGGGGATGCTCCCGGAATGAATGCTGCCATTAGGGCAGTTGTAAGAGCCGGAATAGCCAGCGGATGCGAAGTTTACGGTATCAGGCATGGGTATAAAGGAATGATTTATGGATGGATGAAAGAAATGACCTCTAAAGATGTAAGAAACATTATTCAAAGAGGAGGAACGATACTAAAAACGGCACGCTGCGAGGAATTTAAAACTCAAGAAGGCCGAAAAATGGCTTACGAACAATTAAGCGCCAATAAAATAGATGCTCTTGTTGTAATTGGCGGCGATGGTTCTTTCACAGGTGCCGGTATTTTCTCAAAAGAATACGATATTCCTTGTGTGGGAATCCCGGGCACAATTGATAACGATATTTATGGAACCGATTTTACGATAGGCTTTGATACAGCTTTAAATACAGTGGTTGAAGCTATTGACAGAATAAAAGATACAGCAAGCTCTCACGATAGAATGTTTTTTGTGGAAGTAATGGGAAGGGGTGCCGGATTTTTAGCACTTCATAGCGGAATTGCAACCGGTGCAGAAGCTATTTTAATTCCGGAAGAGAACGGTCAAGAGGAAAAACTGCGCAAACACATGCAATCTGGTGTAAACAAAAGAAAAGCGTCGAGTATCATTTTAGTTGCAGAGGGTAATAATGTTGGTGGAGCCCAGGAAATAGCCACTAAAATGGCGGCAGAATTCCCCGATTACAGTATTAGAGTAAATGTTTTAGGGCACATTCAGAGGGGAGGTTCTCCATCTGCCTTCGACAGATTTCTGGCTAGCCGCCTTGGTACTGCTGCCGTTGAGGCATTGATGGACGACCAGCGGAGCATAATGGTTGGATGGCAGAATCACGATGTTGTGCTGGTTCCATTCAATAAAACATTGAAAGGTACCAGAAACATTAATCAAAAATTGCTTGATGTTGCCGATATTCTTACTATTTGAAAATATTTGTTTTTTCGAACCTACATTTTTTGTATTGCCGGAATCTAGTAATTTCGGCTTTCTTTTTTTAAAAAAATTTATAAAATAAGCAGAAACAAATTTCAAGTTTGTATCTGAATATAATATTTTGCTTTTGAATAATTCATCAGCATAAACAAAGCTAAAAAACAAACAAAACAAGCTGTTTTATTGGCTTCTATTTGCTCAAGCAGGCATTCCGAATGCATTTTGCTATAAGGTTGAATTGACTTTAATTTTAAACTAATCCAAAATCAATGGCTCTTGCATCTATAGCTTGCCCAAAAAATAATTGCCCGTTTATTTCAATTTGGAATATTTATAAAAAAACTAAAATTTGAGTAAGCATATACCGCAAACAATACATGCCCTTAATGTAATCTAATTATATAGAAGATCTTAAATAGTCAGAAACTTTTATGGCCACTTTTTCTCCATCCATAGCAGAAGAAACAATTCCACCAGAAAATCCGGCTCCCTCTCCACAAGGAAACAAACCGTCTAATTGCGGATGCATTAGGGTTTCTTCATCTCTTGGAATTTTTACCGGGCTAGAGGTACGCGACTCCACACCAACAACTATTGCTTCATTTGTAAGATATCCAGGCATTTTTTTTCCAAATATTTTAAATCCTTCTCTAAGACTTTGGCTAATAACCGATGGAAGCCAAAAATGCATAGGAGAGCTTACAATTCCCGGAATATAAGATGTTGGCGGTAATCCTTGAGAAATTTTACCCCGCACAAAATCATCTAATCGTTGAGCAGGGGCAATTTGCCCATCTCCACCGTTATTAAACGCCATTTTTTCGAGTTGTTGTTGATATTTTAATCCAGCTAAAGGCCCATATTGATTAAATTCGCTAAAATCTTCCATCTTAAGCTCCACAACCATACCGGAATTAGCAAATGGAGAATTTCGGTGCGATGGCGACATTCCGTTTACAACAGTTTCGTTGTCGTGGGTTGCTGCCGGAACAATAAATCCACCTGGACACATACAAAAAGAATAAACGCCTCTCCCATTTACCTGCTCTACCAAATTGTAGGTTGCCGAAGGCAAAAATTTGCTTCTTATATCACAATGATATTGAATCGTATCGATAATAGCTTGTGGGTGTTCTACGCGCAAGCCCATTGCAAATGGCTTTGCTTCAATTTGAAGGCCTTTGTTGTGTAAAAACTCATATACATCGCGCGCCGAATGACCAGTTGCTAAAACCACGGCTTGTCCAAATATCTTATCTCCTTTTTCGGTAACTATTCCTTTTACTTTATTCTCTTGTACAATAATATCAATCATTTTAGTTGAAAAGTAAAATTCGCCACCAGCACTTATAATAGTCTCTCTAATTCTTTTTATAATAGCAGGCAATTTATCAGTACCAATATGTGGATGAGCATCGTACAAAATATTCTCGTGCGCCCCATGTTGATGCAGAATAGAGAGAATTCGCTCTACCGAACCTCGTTTTTTTGATCTTGTATAAAGTTTTCCATCGGAGAAAGTACCTGCACCACCTTCGCCAAAGCTATAATTTGATTCTGAGATAATTTTTTTTGTTCGGTTTATCTGTGCCACGTCTCTTTTGCGCTGACTAACATCGGCTCCTCGCTCAAAAACCAGAGGCTTAAATCCTAGTTCGATAAGCTGAATGGCAGCAAATAATCCGGCTGGACCTGAGCCAATAACCAAAACGGGTTCTGCATTATCTACAGCTTTTATTTTTAGTTCGCTATCTTTTTCAAAGGAAGGATTTTCGTCTACAAACACATTTACACGCATTTGCACCTTTATTTGTCGCTGGCGGGCATCGATAGATTTTTTTAAAATGCGAATAGCCGAAATTCTGCCATCTTTTACATTTAACTGTTTGGCAATTACAGATCTGTAAATTAGTTCGTCGGATGCTTGCTTGGGCGATAAAACCAAATCGATAATTTTTTGCATATTACAAATTGAATTTTGAAGAATTAACCTCCAAAGTGAAAAGATAAAAAAAACTGTTGTGAATATAATTTTTTATACACCTGCGAATATTCAGTTTCATCGCGGTTTACAATGTCGAATAAGCCTTGCGAAAATTTTAATTCAACCCCAAATTTAAAGTAATTCAGATAAAAATCGGCACCAAGTCCGGTTTCGGCAGATATATCGAATCGATTTAATCTAATTTTGGGCATATCCTCTTCTTTGATTTTTTTTTGGGCAGCTAAATCCAACTTCGGGTTAATACCTCCCAACAAAAAAACCCTATAATTATTAATTCTCTCTGATTTTAATTTAAAGAACATAGGAAATTCTACAAAACTAGATTCCAGCTTCATACTATGATAATACAAACTAGGTTCCGGACTTAATGGATTCTCTGCCAATGTATAAATTAAATCGCGCTGAATAAAAGTAAGTGAAATCTGCGTTCTAAAATCCAGCTGATCGGCCACATTAATTGTCATAATTGGTCCCATATTAATGCCCGGATGAAGCTTAATTTCAACCCCATAAACTTCATTTAAGCTATAAAAATTATCAACATATCTCATGTGGAAACTTCCGGTATTTGTTCCAATAGTAAACCCAAAGTGAATAATCTGATTATCATAAGTTTTCAGATTTTTTATCACTTTTGATTGAGCTATTGCAGGTTGAAAAAAGAACAAACTACAAATCAGCAAAAAAAAATATTTCGTCATTTTGCATTACTTTTTTGTAATAAAACTCCGAAAAACAGTAATTAGTGTATACAATAGCATTATTTGGCTGTAGCTAAATATATACTTGCAATGCCAAAACTAAGTGATATGTGCTTTTGCTTACTAAATCCTGCATTTTCCAGTAGATTCATAAATTTTTCACCATGCGGAAAAGCTTCAACCGATTCCGGAAGATAAGTATATGCATCTTTATCGCGCGAGAATAATTTGCCGATAATGGGTAAAATAAACAAAGAATAAAAATGGTAGAATTGCTTTAAAGGAAAAGCCTGAGGATAAGAGAATTCTAGAACCATAATGGGACTACCTGGCTTTAAGACCCGTCTGATTTCAGATAAGCCTTTGTGGAGATTTTCAAAATTTCGCACACCAAAAGCCACCATGGCAGCATCGAAATGCTGATTTGGAAAAGCAAGGTTTTCCGAATCTCCATAAGCCAAAGTTATTTGATGAAGTTTCTTTTGAGCAACTTTTTTTCGCCCAACATCGAGCATTCCTTCTGAGATATCTACCCCTGTAATATTTGCATCTGGCATATAATCAACAGCTTGTATTGCCAAATCGGCAGTTCCGGTTGCAATATCCAGTATTTGCTTCGGACTATATATTCTTAATTCGCGCATGGCTCTCTTTCGCCAGAGTTTATCAATATTTAATGATAGAAAGTGATTCAAAAAATCGTATTTTCCGGCTATATTGTCGAACATAACAGCCACTTGTTCTTTTTTATTTCCGTCTTTATTTTTATAAGGTTTTATTGTTTTCATTGCGCTTTTAGTAAAAAATTTCCGGTCAATATTTACATATCAACCGGATTATAAATAATTGTAATATAAAATCTATTAAGCCTCTACCAGCTCTTTTAACCTGTTATTATAAGTATTTTGTATATCTATAATAAATCCGAAGGAAATATTGTCTACCCTCAATTCGCCTTTGGTAACATGTCCTAATGCAGTAAATTCCATGTCAGACTCAATCATAAAATCAACAAATTGACTTTGTTTTTCGGGAGAAACCGAAACCAAAATCCTCCCTTGAGCTTCACCAAACAAGAAGGCATCCACTCTAACGTCCGAATCTGAAGTAAGATCAAAACCAAATGCACCCGGCAAGGCAGATTCTACTAAACTTAGCCATAGTCCGCCATTAGAAACATCGTGTGCCGACTCTACCAAATTCCCTTTAACTAAATTCTGGATCAGCAAATTAAGTCGGAATTCCTTATCAAGGTCAAAATATGGAGGGGGTGAAAGTTTTTGTCCAATATATGAATAAAGATACTCAGAAGAATTGATATCATTGTGCGATTTTCCAATTAAAAAAATAACGTCGCCCTTTGCCTTAAATCCAATATCCTTCTGAAAACTTTTGTCTTCGAGAATTCCAAGCATTCCAATAACCGGAGTAGGAATAATCGGTTCTACTTTAGTTCCAATTGTGGTTTGATTATAAAAGCTAACATTTCCGCCGGTAACAGGTGTATCAAATTTTCTGCAAGCAGCTCCCATTCCTTCAATAGCTCCCACAAACTGCCAATAAGCTTCGGGGTTATACGGATTTCCAAAATTCAAACAATTTGTAATAGCCAGAGGAACCCCTCCAGAGCATGCAATATTTCGGGCGGCTTCAGCCACAGCAATCTGTGTTCCGATGTATGGGTCGGCGTGCACATAACGTGCATTGCAATCTGTGGTTAGGCAAAGCGCTTTGTTTGTACCTTTTAAATTTACAATCGATGCATCGGATGGTGCATTTGTACTCATATTGTTCGTTCCCACCATGCTATCGTATTGTTCAATAACCCAATTTCTGGAAACATTATTTGGATGCTCTATTAAAAACTGAGCTATTCTTTTTAATTCGTCGATATTTGGTTCAGGAATCTGATTAATATCAAATTCTTTGGTTTTCTGATAGTAAGCAGGTTCTTTATATTCCCTGTCGTATTGAGGAGCTCCGCCACCAAGCACAAGGCTTTCGGCAGGCACTTGAGCCACTAAATTTCCATGCCAGAAAAAATGTAGTAAACCATCGGAAGTAACATGCCCAATTTCGGTGCACATTAAGTCCCATTTATCAAACACCGCTTTAATTTTGTGTTCTTTACCCTTTTCGCCCACAATGAGCATTCGCTCTTGCGACTCTGAGAGCAAAATTTCCCAAGGCTCCATATTTTGCTGACGAAGAGGCACCCTATCGAGGTCGATATGCATTCCGCTATTGCCTTTCTCCGACATTTCGGAGGTAGAGCAAATAATTCCGGCGGCTCCCATATCCTGCATACCAATAATTGCTCCCGTGGCTTTAAGTTCCAAAGATGCTTCGAGCAAAAGTTTTTCGGCAAAAGGATCTCCCACTTGCACCGAAGGAATATCGTCGGCTGAATTTTCGGTAATATCTGCAGATGCGAAAGTAGCTCCATGTATTCCGTCTTTTCCGGTTCGCGAACCTACAATAAAAACCGGATTGCCCTCGCCTTTGGCAATAGCTGAAATTAAATCGTCTTTTTTCATAATCCCAACCGACATGGCGTTTACCAGCGGATTGGTATTGTAGCTGGGGTCGAATACAACTTCGCCGCCTACAACAGGCACACCAAAAGCATTTCCGTAATTCCCGATTCCTTTAACTACTCCTTTGATGAGCCACTTTGTTCGGTCGAGATTTAAATCGCCAAACCGAAGAGAATTAAGTTGTGCAATTGGTCGGGCTCCCATGGTAAAAATATCTCTGTTTATTCCACCCACACCAGTTGCTGCTCCCTGATAAGGTTCTATTGCGCTAGGATGATTATGCGATTCAATTTTAAAAACACAGGCCAAATCGTTACCTATATCTACCATTCCAGCATTCTCTTGTCCGGCCTCTACTACAAGATTTTTTCCGGAACGAGGCAGTTTCTTTAGCCACTTTATAGAATTCTTATAAGATGCATGTTCACTCCACATTACCGAAAAAATGCTTAATTCGGTAAAGTTTGGTGTTCTGCCCAATATTTTTTGAATCATTTCAAATTCTTCTGCAGTTACGCCCAAGCCTTTTGCAACTTCAACTGTTACTTCCAATTGACTCATAAAGTTTACGAATTATTTTGTTTGCACAAAGATAAGAATTCCTATTGAGTAAATTAAGCTAATGTTTAAAGTTTTCGCCAAATATTACCCAGCATTCCTTATTTAGTACTTTTCACACTGATTATTAACAATATAACAAGGAAAATACTTATTGCATCAATAAACATGAAAGCCGAAATAGGAGGCAAAAAATAAGGCCACTCCGATGGCGGCCACCAAGCATCTGCATGCGAAATATAAATATGAATTATGATGAGCGGCCATAGAAAAAAGTAGGCGATTGATTTTTCAAAAGGTGTATCTCTTAGGCTCAGAATTAAAAGCAAAATAAACAAAATAACTAAAAAAAGAACATGCCTAATACCAGTAAAATCGTCAAAAAAAAGCAATTGTGAAAATGCAGTATGCTGAAAGTAATGTAATAGTATAACGAGGAAAATATGTAGAAAAGCTGCCATCAGCCCCGTAATTTTGTAATTCTTTTGCCAGGAATTTCTATCGCCCAAAAGGTTAGTAAGCAAATCGTTGGGAAATGCAAAGAGACCAAGCATAATAATTGATAAATAAGCCAATGTCTGTTGTAAACCTGTCCAGTATAGCAAAAAAGAATGCTCTGCGTCGACTAAATTTCTTACAAAAGAATATATAAAAATCAGCAAAAAAAGCGTAAGACTTAAAAAACCGGCTCTATTCATAGTGTAGTGCAATTATTGGATCTAATTTTGATGCTTTGATTGCCGGAAACATGCCCGAAATAATTCCTACAATCAAACAAAGCACTACACCGCCTATAATCCAAAGCCAAGGCACAATAAAAGGGCTTCCAATAAGCATAGCCACCAGATTTCCGGCTAAAATGCCTAAAATAATGCCTAAAATTCCGCCGATCTGACCAATAAAAACGGATTCGAATAAAAATTGTTGTTTAATAATTTTGGAACTTGCACCAATTGCTTTTCGGATTCCAATTTCGCGGGTTCGTTCGCTAACTGCAACCAGCATTATGTTCATTAGCCCAATAGCAGCTCCAAATAGCGTAATAACCCCTATTATAATGGCGGCAGTAGTTACATACTTAATATTGTCGAGCAACATCTGCGCGAGGTTGTCGCTTTTATTGATGTAGAAATCCGATTCGCTACCGGCATCCAGTTTGCGAATTTTGCGAAAACTGGCTTCTGCTTCGCCTATGGCAATTTCCTGCAAGGTGCCATTATGCGGTAATATATTGATATTAAAAGACATATTAGGTCTTGAGAAATATTGTTTTACGTTAGATACCGGAATTATGCATACTTCATCTTCGTTAAATCCCATAGAGCTCCCTTTTTTACTCAGAACGCCAATAATTTTGTATTTCCCGTTTCCGATACTAATAATTTTTTGCAATGGCGATTCATTCTTAAATAATTTTCGGGCAATCGCATCGCCTATTATTACAAGATGTTTAGCCTGATTTATCTCCAAAAGACTAAAATTTCGTCCTTGAGAGATATCGTTTCCGGATGTATTCAAATAGTTCTCATCGCCCCCAATAACCCTAATATTTGGATCGGTTTTTTTATCGCGATATTTAACCGTTGCCATACCACTGCCATTTACCGAAACAGAAACCAGGGCAGGAAAGTGAAATTGCTCTTTAAATTCAATAGCCTGACGATAAGGGATATAAGAATAATTTTTTATCCGGGAACTCCTTCCATTGATATTTACCATCAAACCTCGCTGCTGAATAGAAAAAGAATTTGCTCCCATACGCTCAAACGAACTACTAATAGAGCCTTTTATTGCATCGGTGGCAGTTAATATGCCCACAAGTGCCATAATACCAAATGCTATGATAAGCACTGTAAGCACTGTTCGTAATGTATTTGAATTAATAGAACGCCACGAAATTTTTAGATTTTCGAGCCACAAACCTGTATTCATCTTATTATTAAAAACTTGTAAATAAAATTTTGTTACGGATAACATCTTTGCGCAACTTTTCCTGCTAATTTAAAAATTGTCTGTTCCACTTATTGTATTTTGATTAATTCTATATTTTATGCAAATTGCAAATGTTCTAAGGCAATTTATTTCTAATCAAAAAAATGCGCTTAAGCATTCCCTGCTTAACAGACAAAACAAAAGTAATGATTTTTCGGGATTCTTATATTTTTCCGGAATAAGTGTTTTATAAAAAAATGTACCTAAGCAATACGAAAGCCCAGATTGGGTTGAAAATCTGGTTAAAAAAATGTAGCCTAAAAAATAAGTAGTTATTAATCAGGGTATTATTGTAGCTGGCAAATTTTTATAATTATTCTAAATTTTAGAAATAACAAAAAAAAACAATAGATATTATTACATTTTTTAAATGATAAAATCTACCTTAGCACCGGATTTTATCTTAATAAATATAATTCCTTTTGCCTATGCACGAAACAAAAATTTACTATAAAACTGAAGAGAGCATAATAATAACCAACGATTTAGATGTAATAAAAACTAACCGCGATAATATTATCTGGATTGATTTGCTTAATCCGGGCGAACTTATTAAAGATATTATCGAAGATTTTTACGATTTTGATTTTAAAACGGATAGGGAGATAGAAGAGATTGAATCAAGTTCGAGATATTCTGAAACGCTCAATTTTATCATCATGAATACCAACTTTGCATCGCTGGACAGCGACGACAATTTTGTATCTGATATTGTTTCGATGATGATAAGCAAAGACGTTCTGATAACGCTCAGACAATACGATTATTTTACCTTTGATGAAGCAGAACGCAAGCTAAAAATTAAACATCGTTTGCCCAAAACAGGTTTCGACGTAATGTCGCTGCTATGGGAAATCAGGATAGATTATGAGGCGGATTTGTTGGAAAATCTGACCAAAAAGATTAACTATGTTTCGCGTAGGGTTGTAGAAAGAGATTTTGATGAGGAATTGCTTGCAAAAATAAATCAGTTGCAAGAGCATTCTATGATTGTGCGCGAAAGTATTATGGATAAACAGCGCATTGTAAGTAATATTATTCGAAGCACTCGATTTCCAAGAAGGATTATGGAAAAAATGCGTATTCTGATAAAAGATATCAACTCCTTGCTCGAATATAACAAATTTAATTTTGAGCGATTAGAATATTTACAGGATACTGTATTGGGTTATATCAATAGCGAACAAAATAAAGTGATAAAAATATTTACTGTGCTTTCGGTTATATTTATGCCGCCAACCCTTATTGCCAGTATCTATGGAATGAATTTTAAAATATTGCCAGAACTAAATTGGCAACTTGGATATCCTTTCTCTCTTTTACTAATGGTAAGCTCTTCGCTGGTTACGCTTTTATATTTTAAACGCAAAAAATGGCTTTAAGCAGAATACAAATCTTTTACTGCTTTTATTTGATGGCTTATATCTGGTTCTTTTTCGAATATTGTTCCTAATACAACCATATCCGCACCTGCCTTAAACAAATTTTCAATAGTGGCAGAATCTTTTATACCACCGCCTACGATAATAGGAAGTTGAGAATTTGCCCTTACTGTTTTTACCATTTCTGTGGGCACAGATAATAATGCACCACTTCCTGCTTCAAGATAAATTACTTGAAAGCCAAGCATTTCTGCTGCCATTGCAGTAGCAACAACAATTTCTGTTTTATCTCGTGCAATAGATTGTGTATTACTAATGTACTCTACTGTGCTGCGTTTACCTCCGTCAACCAAAATATAAGCGGTGCTTATGGTTTCTATGCCACTTTTTCGGATAAATGGAGCCGCCAAAACATGATTTCCTATCAATAAATCGGGATTCCTACCGGAAAGAAGAGACAGCAATAAAATTGCATCGGCCGAAAAATCCAGCTGAAGCAAACTTCCGGGGAATAAAACCACCGGCAAATCAAGGTATTCTTTGATTAGTTCTTTGGTTTCGGATACCGATTCGGTAACCAAACTTCCTCCAAGAAAGATAAAGTCTATTGGCGCATTTTTTAAACTCATCAATCGCTCCCGTAGTAAATTCTTGTTTAATTTACCCGGATCTATAAGCACGGACACGAGCTTTTGATTGTTCTTAAAAGCCTGATAAATGGTTAGAAAAATATTTGTCACAAAAAGTTAATTTGTTGCCCCCCAAACAAGCATATAATTATCATCCATCGACGAATAATTTAACTCACACTCTTTCTGCTCATTATCATTTAATATTTTGCCTTTAATCTTGCCTTCATCTTTTAATCTAAAAGGCTCTACTCTAAGCTGATTGGCAAAATTGAGCTGTTTCTTTCCGTGAATTTTGTAAAGTGCTTCTTTGGCGCACCAATGTACGTGCAAACTGTGATCAGGAAAAGAAGGATTAATATTTTGATACTCGTCGTCGTGTAAAAAGCGTGGTACTACTCTGTATATTTTATCGCTCATATACTGTATATCTACTCCCACATTTGATTTAAGGCTTAACACAATAGCTACATAATCTTTTGAGTGAGAAATACTTATACTGTATGGAGAAAATGCCAGATGGGGTTTTCCGTTGCGATCGTAGAAAATCTGTGCTTTTTCGCCAACTAGCTTATTTAAAAGTACTCGTGCAGCCAGTTTTTCTTTGCGCCTTTTAGGATTCTTATACTTCTGTAACTCAAAAATCTGATCGGCAGTTAAGAAGACTTCCAATTCTTCGTTGGTTTCTGCAACCTGCCAAACACCAAGAATAGTGTAGCTATCCAAATTTCGTTTTAAATATAAGCCCATTTTATGTATTTATATAAACCAAACAAAGGTAAACAGGTTTAATCAATAAATCAAATCTATCATTATGCGTACATAATGAAATTTGCAAGCATTCTAATGATTATACGTATTTCTCCAGTATAAAGTTTCGTAAATCATTTTCATATCTTGTTTAATATATTCTACAACCGGATTTAAAGAATCGCGGTTTGCCGATTGATTAAAGTATAATGCGGCTCTAAAATAGTGGTTTACACTATCGGTAACAAAAAATTGTATTTGAGACGCAGCATTTCCTTCTATGTCATAAAATGTACCAAAAACTCTGTTTTCTGCATTATAAATCGGAATTTCTTCTATAGCATCTGCTTTTACTGTGTGTTTGTAGCTTAAATCGTAAGTATCGTTGAGTAATTCCTGCAAATTATTTTTTACTTTGTGATAACTGATATGAATTTCGGCATTAAAAACCGGATAATGCAGATTTAACCATTCCGCTTGTGCGTTTGGCCCTTGATCTTTTATTAGCTGCACCATAGCCGGAATTTTAAATCCATAAGGAAAACTATCGGGTAAATTGAGATACTCCTTGGGCGGCAATGCTATGCGAAAATACCCTCTCGGACGTGGTATTTCAACTTCATTACAAGCGCTCAAAAGGAATAAGCTCAAAAGGAAGACCAGTTTTTTCATGTTGGTGGTTCTTATAGAAATTTCGGATTCTGAATGTATTCTCAGTTTTTGATTATCTACCATTGGAGCAATTTTTTTTAGGTAATTTTTTTACATACCCTTATTTTTTTTATCCTTCGGTGATCTAACTGCTCGGCTGTTAATTCCAGGTCGAGTACAAGTAGTTTCTCCCCTTTTTTGGGAAATTCACCTTTAAGTTCTAAAAATAATCCTGCAATGGTATCAGCATCTCCTTTAATATCTTCAAAGTGACTAGAATCTAGTTCAAGTAATTTAAAAATATCGTAAAGCAAGGTTTTACCTTCAAAAATATAGGTATAATTATCAATTTTCTCATAATCAACTTGTTCGTCGTCGAATTCGTCGTTCATTTCGCCAACAATCTCCTCCAGAATATCCTCAATAGTAACCAATCCATTTACGCCTCCATACTCGTCTACAACAATGGCCATGTGGATTTTTTTGGTTTGAAATTCTTGAAGCAATTCGTTAATTTTCTTGGTTTCCGGAATAAAATAAGGATCACGAAGCTTGGCTTGCCAATCGAATTCGATGTCGGAATCCAGGAAAGGGATTAAATCTTTGGTAAATAAAATGCCTTTAATATTGTCGAAGGTATCTTCATAAACGGGCATTCTGGAAAACCCATTAGAATTTACCACATCTATTAAGTCATTAAATTTCATACCATAAGGCACAGCCACTACATCAACTCTTGGGGTCATAACCCCGTTTGCATCGATATTGCCAAAGGAAACAATTCCCTTTAAAATTCTTTTATCCTCTTTATTTACATCGTCGGCAAGTTTTAAAGCCTCTGAAAGAACATCCACCGAAATTGGATTTTTATACTTATCGAAATATCGCTCTATTACCGATGCAATGCGAATCATTAGCAAACTAAATGGTTTAAATAGCTTGTCTAATGCGGAAAGCGTTATAATAAAAAATGAAGCAAATTTGAGAGAGCTAACATTTGCATAAATTTTTGGCATTATTTCGCCAAACAATAAGAGTAAAAAAGTAACTACTACCACCTGAATAAGAAAAACGAACCATTCCGGAGCATTTGCAAAATCAAAAATATTTTCGAGCAGATAGGTTGAAACTAATACAATTGCAATATTCGCAAAATTATTGGAAATTAGAATCGTAGCCAGTGTTTGTCTTGGCTTTGATATGGCAGCCAAAATAGCCTCCGTTTTTCTGGTTCTATTGCTTTTGAGTTCGTCGATTTGAGCAGGCGAAAGTGAAAAAAGTGCCACTTCTGTTCCTGATACAAGGGCAGAAAAAAGCAACAGGATTATTAAAACAAATAATCCTATCGCCATATTTATCGTAAATTCATTTAGTACAAGCGTTGCCGCTTCCGGGTCGGGATTCAAAACAAAGTTGATTTAGTTAAACAATTCAGCTATTGATGCACTCTTCATTAAAATGGGAGATCATCACCATCGTTCAGTTCAGAGATATCATTATATCCAACTTCGGGAGTCTGAACAGAATTTTCTGTTTTGGTAACTGGTTTTTGATTATTTTGATAATTTGTATTTTCAGTGTTACCCTGACCTCCCTTTGAACCGAGCATTACCATATTTTCGGCTTCTATTTCGGTTGTATATTTTGTTACTCCATCTTGTTCATAAGAGCGGTTGCGAATTCGACCTTCAACAAAAATAGGATCTCCTTTTTTAACGTATTTTTCAACAACCTGAGCCAAGCCTCTCCAAAAGTTTACTCTATGCCATTCAACTTTTTCGATTTTGTTGCCATCTTTATTAGTGTATGATTCGTTAGTAGCCAATCGCACTGTTGCTACAGTTACTCCACTTTCCAAATTGCGTACTTCGGGGTCTGCCCCTACGTTTCCAATTAGCATTACTTTATTTAATCCTGCCATAGTTAAGTTAATTTGAATGCAAATTTAATGATAATGTTCAAAAAAAAAATTTCTAAGGTTTAATTTTAATGAAAACTTAATCCATTTATCGTAAATAGAGCATGTTCGGTAATTGGCAAAATTTCGTTTAAATACTCGTTCACAGCTTTCACACTTCCGGGCAAGGTAAATACAAGCGTATTTTCAATAAGCCCGGCAACCGACCAGCTGAGTAATGCATGAGGTATTTTTTGGCCATACTTGGTGCGAATATGCTCCATAATTCCAGGTATTTCTTTACTTAGCATGGATTTAACAACCTCTGGTGTAAAATCTCTTGGACCTAATCCGGTTCCTCCTGTTGTAAAAATAATATCAAATTGCAGCTCTACGAATCGTCTGAGCATGGATTTTAGCATTTCGGCATTATCGGGCAATAATTGGTATTCGAAATTTGTTTTTCGATGATTTTTGGAATAATATTCCATGCATCTCTCCTGAATTTGAGGTCCGCTCGTATCTGCGTATTCGCTCTTGCTGGCTCTATCGCTAAGTGTTATTACCGCTATATTAAGGATCCGTGGAATATGCTCAAACTCCATTCCTGCCAATATTTCGCCAGCTTTTAGTACTTGTGCAATAATATATTGAGTCTAGTCTAAAAACCCTGCCAGCGTTGATTTTTATAAAATGCTGTAAC
>DYOH01000035.1 GCA_020720625.1 Acetofilamentum sp.
CGCTGGCAGGGGTATAATCATTTTTTCAATCTTTTTAGACTGAACTCATTAATGCATTATGCCGTTTTTAAGTCTGGTCTGCTAAGACCAAACTTACTTTTATATAGTACAATTTACATGCTGTCTCTTTTGATAACCAAAATAAATACGTAACACAGTACTTTCAATTATTTTGGGCTATAACAAATGTAAATTTATGATATAGTTTGGACTATTTTATAAATGAAATGTATATAATTCTCCATGTTGGTCAATGCTCAAATATTTCAGAAATCGCATTACACTCTTCTCCATTCTTATCTTATAACTATTGAATTCCAGATATATAATCATTTATTTTTTCGTTTTGCAACAAATGCAATCATAACTCGATTTGAATTTTAATGGTTTTTTTCTGCGGAAATTTTATTGCGTGGAGCAACAAAATCAAGTTTGCCGTAAAAATGGAGTATTGAGTTTTTCACATCGGGATATTAGTTGTTGATAATTAAATATCAGATTTTTTGATTATATAGAATTGTTTTATAATTTTGTTTCAGGCTTTAGCCTTAATGATGAAAAACCCACGAACCATGATTTTTGACTGGAAAAATACTTTTGTGCTTTTGCTTGGAGCATCCGAATTTAAGGACGATTCCATACACGATATTCCGAATGTGAAGGCAAACATCAGAGAGCTGCGAAAAATTCTTCGAAATCCGGATATAATTGGCATTCAAAATATTGTAGATGCCTTGGATTTAACCAAACAAAACACCTTGAAGCGGCTAAGTTCGGTACTCGACAATGCCAATAGAATTGACAAAACCTTGATAGTTTATTACGCCGGTCATGGCATTATGTCGCCAGAGAATGGATATAAAGTTTATTTGGCCACCAAAGATATAGATAATAAAAATCCCGATATTGATGGTATTGGGCTTGATTATTTGGCCGGAAAAATTAAAAATTGCTTTGCAGGCAGAAAAATTCTCATACTCGATGCCTGTCATAGCGGACAGATTGTTGGCTTAATGTCTAATGTCCATAATCTTTACAGCACAAATCTCGATAAAGTACTTAGTGCATCTAATAATCAAGACGTTCAGGGAGTATATGTTTTAGCATCTGCTGGCGAAAACGAGGTTTCTTTGTACCCGGTTGATAAGCCTAACGAGCCAACATTTTTTACCGGAAAATTTATCGATATTCTTCAAAATGGTTTAAACACTGCCCACGAATTTATTTCTATGGATGAAATTTTCAAGGAGTTGTATCATCATGCCCGTTTAAATAAGTTTCCAGAGCCTATTAAGCGGTCGCATGATTTGAGCGGCGACTTTAAAATAGCTTTAAATAAACAATATAGTAGTGAAAAAAAGGAACTTAGTCTTCTAATTCAGAATAGAGCAAGTCTACAGGCAATTAGTGAGTTTGCCGAAAAAATTAATAATCCTGAATTGAAAATGGCTGCTGCGGATTATATTTACCAGACCAAAGAGCTAAATGCATGGAAAAGAGCACATAAAAAGGATGTTGAGTCGGCCTACAGGCAGTTTCTCCGGGCATTTCCCGGTAGTCGTTTCGAAGCTGAAGCAAATAAGCAATTGCAAAAGATAAGCGACCAGGAAGATTGGTACTGGGTAAAGAAAGAGAATAAACCCGAAACATACAAGGAATATTTGCGTAAATATCCTGCAGGAATGTTTGCAACCACTGCCAGAAAAAAAATTTTGCATCTGAGGGATGAAGAAAGATGGCTACAAGCTTTTGCCACAAATACACGTAAATCTTTTATTGATTATCTAACCGATTTTCACAGTGGCGAACACTACGACGAAGCGATTCAAAAAATAGAAGACCTTAAACCCAAGTCTAATTTGCTGATATTTAAAAGTAAGCAGGAAAGCGTAGACATATTGCTTTTCAAGGCAGAGATGTCGGAAGCAAAAGGAAATAATAAAGATGCACGCGAATACTATGCTGCTGCACTAAAACTTGCACCCGCTAATCCGTTTTTAAAATCCAGATTGGTTGCACTTAGGGGTATTAAATCTGAAAAGGAGCAAAAAGCAAAGCCTAAAGTTAGAATTGTTTGGCCAAAAGTAACCCGATTTACTGTTTTATTACTGATTTTTTCATTAATCCTTATTTTTGCAATTAATTATAGGTCCGACGATACTTTTTCTTACACTCAGGAAATGTTGCAAAAAGCCAAAACTGAAGCTAACGAAAAACGTTTTGATGCCGCATTGCTTACAATTACCGAATTGAGCAAAACAAACAACAGCGATAGCATTATGCGCTATAAATCTTTTTACGAGGCAAAATTAGAAGCCTTAAATGAAAAATTGGCCATCTGGCTGCAAGATTTTGAGTGGTACACTCAGCACGATGAATTTGGTAAAGCATCTTCAATTATTGATTCTCTAAGCGCGAATCATTTTCCTAACGATAAACTAATTATTTTGAACGAAAAGCTTGAAATACGGAAGAAGAATTTGATTCATACATATTTGCGAAAAGCAGATTTACTGGCAGAAACAGAAGAAAGCTATTTATCTGCACTAAATCACTATCAGCAGGCATTAGCCTATTCGCCTTCTAATGCTTTGCTAAAGAATAGAATAAAGCAGCTAAACGAAAAATTAGACGATGCTTTTAATAAGCATATTAAAAGAGCTAAGCTTTTCATGAAATCCAGGATTGGCAAACTTGATGCTCAAAGGGAATTGGACAAGGCATTACTATTGAAACCAAATGATGCTGAGTTAATAAACTTATTAGATGAATTAAGCGCAAATGAAAACTATTAATTATATTTTTCTTTCAGTTTTTGGGCTTTTTGTTAGCCAATTTAGTTTGTTGAATGCCCAACAACCGATTATAAATTATATTGAGCAAGGGGATGTGGAATTTCGGAGTGGTAATTATTTGCAAGCGATAGATAATTATCGCATTGCAATTATGGATTATCCTGAGAATACCAAGATTAAGCAGAAATTAAAAAATGCCGAAAAATGTCATAGTGCTATTGACTCTATTGAATTACTTGTTCAAAGAGGTTTGCTTGATGCGGCAAGAATGAAAGTGGCAATGGTTTTAGGATTAAACTCCTTTGATAAGAGAGTCCAGATTTATTACGAGAATATTATTCAGTTACTTAGAAATAAGCCATTTGGGATGGAATATGTAAGTGGTAAGCAACTTTCGAATGGACTGTTTGTAGGCGATTTTTTTATGATGGAAAATGAAGTTTCAGTGAAGCAATATGCTGATTTTTTAAATCAAGCAAATCCAAATAAGGAAAATTTATTAAAATATATCGATTTGATAAATCAACCACAAATTTTGGTTCTTAATGATAAGTTTTTTGCAAAAGAAGGCCATGAAAATATGCCAGTTGTAAATGTAAGTTGGTATGGTGCAAAAGCTTATGCCAATTTCTATGGCTACGATTTGCCCACTAGCTGGGAGTGGGAGAGAGTTGCTTTTGAACAGAGTTTGCTAAACGAAAATTTTTTGGAAAATGCTTGGTTTATGCATAACTCAGGCAATCGGATGCAAGCTGCGAATGCCATGGCTTGTTCCAATTGTTTGTTTGCTAATTTGTACGGAAATGTTTGGGAATGGACCAATGATTGCTATCAGGCAAAGGGAGTATATATGGTAGGATGCTACTACCATACCATTGTTGGTGGTTGTTTTAGAACTAATCAGGCCAAAATAAATCAGTTTATAGACCATCAGCGAAGCGAAACAATGCTAGAAACCATTGGTTTTAGGTGTGTTACAAGAATCGACGAATTTATTGTTTCAAAAAGGCCATCTTTCTAAACTCAGTATTAGTGCAACTCCAAGCGAAGCTCCTGATAAAACCAGATTTAACTCTCTTTTGGGGCTTTTAATAAATTTATGCAGGATTGTGCTGATAATTAATACTGTTAATACAATGGCAATTTGCCCAAGTTCCAATCCAATATTGAAAGCAAAAAGGGGTTTTACTATGCTGGCCTCTCTGCCTAGCAGGCTTTGTAAATAATTTGAGAAACCCATGCCGTGTATTAATCCAAAAAATAAGGCCATGGCGTATTTTAATCGGTGCAGTTTTACCGAGAATGTATTACCTTTGTAATAAAAATTAGCAACGGCTGACAATATTATGGTAAGCGGAATTAAAAATTCTATCAAATCTGGTTTTATTGGAATAATTTTTAGGGTGGCCAAGGCAAGTGTTATGGAGTGTCCTAGTGTAAAGGCTGTTATCAAGATCAGCACATGTTTCCAATCGCTTAATAAATATACGGCACTTAGCGAAATTAAGAATAATATATGGTCGTAGCCGGCAAAGTCCGCAATGTGTTCAAAGCCTAAAGTTAGATATAATTCAAAAATACTCATGACTCAGTTTTATATTTTTTATTTGTTTTTGTTGATGAATTTGCATCCCGTTCATGTTTCGTTGGTAAACGTGGAGATGAGCAAAAATAAGCATTCTTTTGAGATTACCGCCAAGTTTTTTAAAGATGATTTTCAAACAATTATACTCCATAAAACTGGGTTCTCTATTGATATTCATTCTGCTATCCTGGTAGATGCCGAAAAGAAAGCTGTTTGCGATTATATGAATGAACATTTAAAATTTAATTGGCAGGCAGCCGAATATTCGTTTATTTCTTGCACAAAAAAGCAAATCGACGAGCTTTCTGTATGGTATTTCATAAAAATTCCTATAAAACAATCTAAAGGTAGTTTAGAAATAAGAAATTCATTACTTTTGGATTTATATAACGACCAAAGCAATTTGTTTATTTTTAGTTATCCTGAAAACGAAATATCTCATATTTTCAATAATAAAAAAAGACAAACTGTTTTCGAAATTCCGTAATTTTTTGGATGCAAGGGCATCAATGCAATACGATTTTTTTGTATAATTTATTGAATTAATGTTGTTTCCGGTATCTTGAATTTATTTTTTTAAAAAAAAGAGAGATGAAAAAGAATGTTCTTTTGATAATATTTGTTTTATTGGCAATTCGACTTTCTGCTACACATAATAGAGGCGGACAGATAGTTTACCAGCAAGTATCAGATTTAACTTATAAAATAACTGTGATTACTTATACAAGCACAAAGCCTTATGTTGCCGATAGAGATTTTCTGGATGTATATTTTGGCGATGGTACTTTTGCGACAGTGCCTAGAGTGGAGCAAATTTTTTTTGATGAATATGAGTATAAGCAAAATACTTATATTGTTTACCATACCTATCCGGGAGCCGGAACATACGAAATTGTGATGGAAGACCCAAACAGGAATGCTGATGTGGTAAATATTCCAGGTTCGGTAAACGTAGTTTTTACAATCAAAACTACCTTACAGATAAATCCGGCGCTAGGCTATAATAATACGCCTATTTTGCTAAATTCACCAATGGATATTGCCGCCAAAGACCGCTTGTTTATTCATAATCCGGGTGCCTACGACTCCGATGGCGACAGTTTAGCTTATAAACTAGTTGTTTGTTTGGGCGAAAATGGCGAACCAATTTCAAATTATCAGTTTCCCGAATCTAGCAACAGACCTATTTTTGTGGATTCCATTACTGGCGATTTAATCTGGGATGCGCCAATAAAGCTCGGAAGTTACAATGTGGCTATTGAAATTAGTGAGTTCAGAAGCGGAGTAAAAATTGGTCGAATTATTCGGGATATGCAGATTACTGTTTATGATAGCGATAATTATCCCCCCGAATTTTCTATCTTGGATACCATTTGCGTGGTTGCTGGCGACACAGCTCGTTTTCAGGTGGCTGCCATAGATTCATCATACAATAAAATTACGCTTACTGCTTCAGGTGGTCCTTTTGAATTCGAAAGCGATTTTGCAATTTTCGAGTCTACTCCCTCTTTGGGATATGTAACGGGGCGATTTACCTGGCCTACATCTTGTTCTCATGCTCGATTAAGACCGTATCAGATTACCATAAAAGCCATCGACGACGACCCTAGTGTGCCATTGGTTAATTTTACCAGTGCATTTATTAAGGTAATAGCTCCACCTATTACTGGTTTGACCGCAGAAGCGTCCAATAGCACTATCGAACTAAGTTGGGACAAAGTAGACTGCTCTAAAGCATCCGGTTATAGAATATATCGAAGAGAAAATTCTTCAGGCTTTGCTCCAGAGTATTGCCAAACTGGCATTCCATCAGAATTTGGCTACCAAAAAATTTATCAAACCAAAGGTTTAGACGAAATTAGTTTTTTGGACAATAATAAGGGACTTGGCTTGTTTCAGGGGCACGAATATTGCTACCGTGTTGTGCTTTACTTCGAAGATGGTTCTGAAAGCAAAGTTTCGGACGAAATTTGTGCAAGTCCGGTGCGTGGCATTCCTATTTTTACAAAAATATCTGTTTTAGAAACGGATGTTAGTAACGGACAAATTGCCATTAATTGGTTAAAACCATCTGATTTTGATTCTATTGCAGCACCGGGTCCTTATAAATATTTGCTTTACAGGTCAGAGGGCATTTGGGGCGAAAACCTGCTACTTATTGATTCTCTTGATGGTGCCGATAACACAAGTTATTTAGACAAGCAAATCAATACGTTCGAAAATGCATATTCCTATTCTGTTGAGTTTATAAATAATCAGCCTGGCAATCGTTTCTTAATAGGTAGTCCGCAAGTTGCATCTTCTAGTTTTTTAAAATTAGCACCGGCCGATAACAGTATTGTTTTTACGTTCGAAAAAAATGTTCCATGGATTGATACTGCATTTACTGTTTTTGCTTACAACAAAAGTTCTCTGGTTTTCGATTCATTATTTACTGCTGCCGAGGATACTTTTAAACTGAAAGGTTTAAGCAATGGTATCGAATATTGCTATCGCGTGCTAAATCATGCTTATTATTCTGCTGATTTTGTTTTGGATACGATTTCAAATTTTACTCAAATTAACTGTGCAAGCCCCATCGATACTATTCCTCCTTGTGCCCCTCCGCTGCAGGTTATCAGCGAGTGCGATAGTTTTTATAATCAATTAACCTGGTATATGCCAATACATATTTGTGGCGAAGAGGCTGTGCAGTATAATGTATTCTACAAATCGGATTATAATGGAGATTGGCAATTATTGCAGGAGATTAACAACGAGAGCGATACATCGGCTGTTCATTACCCAATAGAGAAATTGGCTGCCTGCTATTATGTTCAGGCAGTAGATTCTTTTGGAAACAAAAGTCTCCCTACTAATGTGGTATGTGTAGATGTGTGCAATTCTGTTTATGAGCTACCAAATATTTTTACCCCTAATGGCGATGGTATTAATGATTTTTTTATTCCTGTAAAAAACGACTTTGTAGTTAAGGTGGATATGAAAATTTATAACCGCTATGGAGTTTTGGTTTTTGAAACAGATAACCCTGATATTGATTGGGATGGAAAGGATGTTAATACCGGAAGGCCTGTTACGCCTGGTGTTTACTATTATATGTGCGATGTTTATGAACCAAGGCTTATAGGGATTATTCCACGACATATAAATGGCTTTGTGCATGTAGTAAAGCAGAAAGAGCAATTTAAGGAATAAATGCGCCATTGCTTATTTTTATTGGTTTTTATACTCATAAGTTTGATTGCCAGGCCGCAAGACGAACAGCATTTGGCTGCATTTTATGCATATAAATATACGGGAAATGCGGATTCTGCTTTTTTTTATGCTCAGAAAATTATACATGAAAATGTGCACGAAGATGCTACGCGCTTTTATATTTCTTTTTTAAGCACAACAAAGCCTTTAATGGCTCTGAATTTAATGCATTATTATGCAGATTATTTTGATTTTAACATGGAACTGGCCAAATATTACGCTTCAAAGAATTTTTACGATTCGGCCATTTTTTTTCTAAGCCATTACCTAAATACGTATCAGCGAAAAAGTCAATCGGCACTATATTCCGAACCCGAATTTGCAGAGTTACAAAAATCGGTACAATGGAAACATTTAATGTCGAAAGATTATGATACGCCTGCTTTGAAACTTGCTTTTGAAGTAAATTTTTTGATGAAAATTGGAAACAAGGCTAAAGCATTGCAATTGCTCGACGAATTTTTGCTAAAGTATAAGAATCATCAGATTTACGCACAAAGGGCCGAAATTTTGTTTTTATTAGAAGATTATCGTGCTGCTCTGGCCGATTACGAAAGGGCATATCGTCTTTTGGCTCTTTCGGAGTATAAAATGGGAATGGCGCTTGCCTTATTTTCATTAAAAAAATACGCAAAAGCATCAAAATATTTGGCAGATTTACTCAAAAAGGAAAAATACAATTTTAGGGCTATGGAAGTGATGGTTTTTAGTGCTTACCATTCAAAAGATTTTGATTTGGCAGAAAAGTATGCGCTACAATACTCAAAACTGATTGATAACGATAGTATTGAATTTAAATTGGCGCAAATTTATTATCAAAAATTTGATTTCTTCTCTTCCTTAATGCATGTAAATAAGGCTATTAGATTAAATTCCTTTCAAGAAGAGTATTACAAACTGAGAGGGCAAATTTATTATCAGAATAAAAACTATATAGTTGCCGAACAAGATTTTACGCTATACCTTGATTTTAATCCAAGAGATGCCGAAATATTGTTTTTGCGGGGAGAGAGCAGATATTTTCTAAACAAGCCTGAGCAGGCATGCAAAGATTGGAAGTCGGCGGCAAAATACAATTATTCGCCTGCGGTTAAAAATTTCGCCTTGTATTGCAAGTAGCTTATTTTATCATTTACAATATACACATGAAAACAAAATTGTTTGTAATTTTTTTATTATTTGGTTTTAGTCAAATGCAAGCTCAGGAATATTTAGAGCAAATGAAAATGGAATTAATTCCTGAAATCGAAAAGCTAATACAAAAATCCAAAGTAAAAGGTTTGAGCATTGCCTTAGTTGATAATCAGGAAATAGTTTGGGCTCAAGGATTTGGTTTTTCTAATGAAGAAAAGGGGATTCCGGCAACCGAACAAACTGTTTACAGAATAGCCTCTGTTTCGAAGCTTTTTGTGGCAACTGCCATTATGCAGCTTCACGAACAAGGAAAATTACACTTGGATTCTTCTTTAGTTAACTATATTCCTGAGTTTACTATACATTCTGATTATGGCAATACAAATAAAATCACCCTTAGAAATTTGCTTACTCATCACTCTGGCCTGCCATCCGATATTCTTAACGGCATGTTTACTATTGATGTAAAAGAGCCGGAGAGTATTCTTGAACTTTTACGCGTGATGCATGTTCCATATCCGCCCGATTATATTTTTGCTTACTCAAATATTGGTTTTTCTTTGTTAGGCATCGTAATTGAGCGAGTTGCCGGAATATCGCTCGAAGAATATATGCAAAAAAATATTTATGCACCCTTGCAGATGACTCACTCCAGTTTTGAAATGCCACCCCATATTAAATCGTTTTATAGCGAAGCTTATTTGAATAAAGTGGCTTTTTCTGAACCGCCAATTAGGGAAAAGGCCGCTGGTTTAATGGTTTCAAATGTACTGGATTTGGCCCAATTTGTAAAATTCATGCTAGCTTTTGAAGCTGATGTGGAAAATAAACTCCTCACTCCGGAATCTTATTCTGAAATGGTGAAAAAGCAAAATTTGGATATCGATTTTGATTTGGATTTTTCAATAGGCCTGGCTTGGTGGCTTAACAAACCAAGGCAATTAGATTATGCTGGCGATGTTATTAGTCATGGTGGAGATACAGAGGCTTTTCATTCTATGTTAAGCATTTTAAAGGATAAAAAATTAGGAGTTATTGTTTTAACAAATACCGATCGTGGAGCTGCCATTCGATCCGATTTGGCATATAAAATTCTGGCTTCGGCACTCAAGCATAAGGAAGGTTTAGAAAAAAATACCGAGAACCAAAAGAAAGCCAGCCGCTTAAAAAACATATCGTCTTTCAAAGTTTTTGCGGGAGATTACGCAAGTCCGGTGGGAATACTTTCTTTACAATCGAAATCAAAATATCTGAAAACAAAAATTCAGGGAATTCCAATAAATTTGTATCCCATGTCGGACTCTAGTTTTTTAGCGAAAATAAATCTGTTGCTTGTAAAAATACCATTACAAGAAGAAAAGTTTGTATTTCGGGTATTTGGATCAGATAGTGTACTTGCCATGAATAACGAGATTTTAGGGCTAAAGGTTCAGGATGTCGAATTTGATACATTATGGAATCCATATCTTGGAAAGTATAAAAATAATCAGATTGGCAATAATAGATTTTATCCCGAGGATGTGGAGATTTATCGTCAGGATAATTATCTTATTTTAAAGATGACAGTCTCTGGTCAAAAACTTAGACTTCTGCTCGAAACATTTTCTCCCGGACATGCCAGAATTAAAGGGCTTGGCCGCAATATGCAGGAGCACATATTTCTGAAAGAAAACAATGGACAAGTATTTTTAGAATATTCAGGTTATAGTCTCGAAAAAATCTTAGAATAGATTAAACCCTGATTCCAATCACCATTACATCATCAACCTGATGATAAGACTGGCGCCAATTGTCAATTGTTTCTTCTAATGCATCGCGCTGCTCGTCAATATTTTTTGAATGTATTTGTAGCAGAAGCTCCTGAAAATTTTTCTTCAGGAATTTTCTGTTTTTGGGGCCGCCAAATTGATCCACATAACCATCAGAAAATAAGTAAACAATATCGTTTTCCTGAATTTTAAAAACATGGTTATTGAAAGTTTTTCCTGGATTATCGTAGTAGGAGCCAACCGCAAGCCGGTCGGCTTTAATTTCTATTAATTCATTATTCCTGATAATATAAAGCGGATTATAGGCCCCAGCGAATTGTAATTCCATCGCACTAAAATCGAATCGGCAGAGCACCATGTCCATTCCGTCTTTTATGGCGTATTTTCTGTTTGTATTATGTCTTACAGTGTCGGCAACTCTTTTGTTAAGGGTATTTAATATTTCGGCAGGGCATTCGTTTTTGATAATATTAACTGCATAATCAAGCTGGTTGTATCCTACAATACTCATAAAGGCTCCAGGAACACCGTGCCCCGTGCAGTCTACTGCCGCTGCAAATACAAAATTATCTCTTTTTTCAAACCAATAGAAATCGCCCGAAACAATATCTTTGGGTCTATAAAATATAAATGACTCAGGCAGAATAGACCTAACATATTCATTCGAAGGCAAAATAGACGTTTGTATTCTGCTTGCATAATGAATGCTATCCATAATGGCATTCTGTTGTTGTTCAATTTGTTCTTTTTTTGCGCTTATTTCTGCGGTCCTTAATCGTACTTTTTCTTCTAGTTCGCTGTAGTAATCTTCAAGTTGTTCAAGCATGAGATTAAAATGCTCAGATAATCTTGTAATTTCATTGTTTCCAATTATTTCGGCTCTATCGTTTAAATTTAGTTCCCGAATTCTGTTTACATTAGAAACGAGTTTTTTAATTGGGCTTGTAATAACTTTTGTTTTGTTGAAAATTAACCAAATAACTATGGCGATGGTAATTCCAAAAATTGAAAGGAATTTTATTATCTCTGTTTTATACATTTGCCGCTCTTCGTCTGTCGATTGCTTAATAAAGATTATTGCAGCAGGATAGAGGGTTGTATTTTCGCGGTTCATGAAAATATACTGATTTCTGCAAACTTGATTATTTTCCTCGGTTAAGAAACTGGTATTATTTTGATTGGAAAAAGTGTTCATTAATTGCAGCTTTTGGGGTGAATTATCCGGAACAATTTTGCTGCTAAGCAGAGAGAATGGTTTGTCGGCTCCAATATATAAATCAATGTCGGTAATTCCTGAATTTCGTTTTATGGATAATAGTTGTTTTCTGGAGAAATCAAGTATGGAATCGGCCATCGAAGAATAAAATCCGGTTTCTATAATGTATTTTTTGTCGGGAGTTGCGCAGTATGAGTATTTTTTGATTCTTCCGGTTGCCATCTCCATTGAAAATCTTTCGTTAATAATTTTTTGAGAGTCGACAATACTAATCAAAAAGTTTTTAAAAGTAATACCAAAATCAAAAACATTTTTGGAAGAATCGGGTGCAAAAGTGGTATTTTCAATAATTCCGGTTTTTGCATTAATTAGATAAATGTCAAAATTATATGGCTCTTGATTAAGTTTTTCTCGTAAGGGGTTTAAATCGCCAATAAGCAGTTGTTTCGGATTGGATTTATAAATTTCGAGCAAGAGTAATGTAATATCCGAAATTTTACTATTTACTTGATTTTCTAATATGTTGAGCGATAAATCCTGATATTCTAAAATTCCTTTTACCTGGTCGGCAATAAGCGTTTTTTTAGAGTTGTTGTACATTTTCAAGCCATTGTAGGTATGTATTAGGTTTAAAACGGCAATACTTACTAATGCAATAACTACTGGAATTACAATATTGAAAATCAACTGTCTGAAAATGGTCGTTTTTTTAATAGCCATAATAAATAATTAAAGATGTTCGGAGAATGATATTAATTCGAAAAAGTTTCTGTCGCGAGAAACTAACTGATTAATAGCCAAATCATTAAAATGAATAAATTCAGTATTGGCATCATACTTCATTTTAAAAGTTTTTTTGTTCGACAATGTCAAATATGTACCCGATCCGGTTTTAGAAAGCTCGGCAATTTTCGAAAATTCATTGTAGAACGAAATTTTTCCTTTTAGCAGAAGTAAAAATATTTGTCTGTCGTAATGATTATAATTCATTTCGGTTTCTTCAGTAGTAACTTTATACTCTGCAAATTCAAACCATTTTATTAATTGCGCTTCATTAAAATTGAAATTTATGAATAATTTTTTTAAGAACAAAGTAAGATGAAATATATTTGACAGCGGAAATAGTTTTGATTCCTCTATAAGTTTTTCTGCCTCTGTTCTTTGTTGAAAGTTAAATCGTTCTAAGACGGATTTAAAGTATGCCGGATTTTTTTGATATAGAACAATAAGCGCTGTTTTTTTCAGAATTTTATCCGGATTAAAAACATGGGCAAGTAGTTCGTTGGAGTAATCTGTAGTTTCGTCTTCGAGCATAGCCATGATTGTGCACAAAATAGTCCATCTGCTCAGTTGATTAGCGCCTCTGCTTAGTAACGAAATTAGTAAAGGATTATCCATAATGCTAATGGTGAAAAATTCCGAGAGGGTGGTAATTTTTTCTTCTACCAGAATATCGTCGAGTAAGGGAAAAAGTATAGGCTTTATTTCTTCGTCTATAAATAAATCCATAAGTTCTATAGCAAAACCTATTTCTTCCGAATTTTGGGATTCAATATTACTTTTAATTTGATTAATTGAGCTTTTATCGTATCTAATAGATAGTAATGAAAACAATTCGTTAAAAGCTTTTTTTATTTCTTGCTTTAAAGCAAGTCTTAAATATTCCGGAAGGTTTGCGGCTTGTCTTTTTGCTTCTAAGTTCCAGGAGTAAAGTTGCGCTTTTTGTTCTACTGCCTGCTGAAATTCTCTGAATTTATTTTCCGGTATCTTTACGTCCAATGTAGTTAAGGTTTCAATAATTTTTATGGCAATATTTCGGTGATAGAAATTAAACTGCGAAAGTAAAAAGTTTATGCTCTCGGGTGCAGCAATTTTGCTTATTAAATTGGTAATTATTTCTAAACGGGCAGGTTTATCAATGTATTTCTGAAAAGTCATTGTTAATAGTGGAACTGCTTTATAGCCAATCTCTAATATTGAATTTTCAGCATATACAGAGTATAATGGGTTTTGTAAATCATCTATTAGAAGTCTAATAATTTCGTCGTGCGGATAAAAGGCAGATGAAATAATGGCTTCTTTTTTTATTTGTGGGTTAAGCTCTCTTAGGCATAATATTAAAACCGGAAGATATAGATTATTTGGTTTATATCTAAAATACTTACAAATAAGGCTTATTTCGCTTACATTTCCTTCTTTTAATTTGGCAAAAAATGCATCTAGGTTAATTATTCTTGGCAGCATGGCCTTTAGCTGATTAACTGTGTATAGTGTTTTTTCTGCCAGTTCTTTGTTTGTTAGGCTTGGATAAATTTTTTCTAAAGGTTCTATTGATTTTATAACTTTATTCTCAAGTATTTCATCAAGAAATGCATTTAATTTTCTATCGGGCAAATTTGCCAGAGCTCCTGTGGTTTGATGTTCGTAGAGCAATGGATTACTTACTTTTAAAAACAATCTATCTACTTCGTTTTTTTTGTTGATATTAGTATTGGGTTGAGATATATCGTAATCTTGTGATTCGAAGCTACTTAGAGTTTCTTGCAGCGATACTTTATAATTTCTGTAAAGTCGCAAACCCGATAAAATCCATAGCAATAAGAAAATAATAAGTGTATAAACAAATCCTACAAGTTCAAAAATAAAACCAAAGCCCATTAGTATTAGACCGGCACTTAATGCGGCTAATTCATTTACAGTTCCGTCTATTTTTGCCTGAATATCGTGTCTTATATTGGGTGATAGCGACTGATAAAGAGTTTTAAAGGCAGGGATTTCGATGGCATCTCTAACCGACATCGAAAACAAACGCGACATGGATAACAACAGAAAAACCAATACGAATGCATTTTCGGCTGAGTGGTAAACAAAAATAATAATTGAACTAAGAATTACTAAGAGCACTGGTAAAATAAGTAAAGCCACCCTTAATCCATAAGACTTTAGTAATTTGCTGAAAACAAATGTTTTAAGTAGAAAACCAAATATCATCATAGTACCTGTAAAAATGCCCAGGAAACTTTTCATATCTTGTTCTTCCGGATATTGCTTTTGAGCTGCTGCAAGGAAAGTATAGGCAACAAAGAATAAAACAATCATGGAGAGAACAACATAGATTGTCATGCTGTTTATATATTTGTTTTTTAAAAAAACTTTTAATCCGGTACCCGATTTTTTTGCAGAGCTAGATTTTGAAGCACTTTCGGGAATCGTTTCTAACCTGACTAAAAAAAATTGAGAAATTGCTGCAAATAGAAGATTTATGGCGCCCACTAGAATTAAATCATAGGTACTAATATTTAGCTTTAATGCATTTATAATCGGTATGGCATAGCTAATGAGAATAGTTCCAAAAATCTGACCGGAGCCAATTAATCCAAATAACCTTTTGCCTTGCCTTAACGAAAAGAGACGACCTACAATTCCCCAAAAATTTACGATTGCTACAATATTTAATGGACCAAGTAGAATAAAGACCAGAAAAATAATCTCTCTCGAAGTGCCAAATTTTTCGAAACCAAGCCATAAAGTAAGCGTAATTATCGAAAGAACTATAATAGATGCAACAGATAATGTTCTGAATCGAATTTTTTGTTGAAATTTACTGTAAATAAAAGTTAGTATTATACCTGCAACTCCCGATATAGAGTAGGCCTGAGCTATCATGGCTTCTTCAAACTCCTGCAAAAAAAGGGTATGGGCACTAATATCAAATGCACCGTAAAATAAACCCAAAAACAAAGATTGCGTAAGCAAAAGAACAACACTTCTTAGCTCCTTACGTTCAATATTAAAAGCATCTAATAATCTTTGATTTTGCACCATGAAGTAAAATTATTAAATAATTTACACAAAACAATAATATTTTTGAGTCTAGTCTAAAAACCCTGCCAGCATTGATTTTTATAAAATGCTGTAACTGTACTAAACAGTTTATAAGTCAATTAAGAAAACGCTGGCAGGGGTATAATCATTTTTTCAATCTTTTTAGACTGAACTCATTTTTGTAATGAAATAGATTTTAAGTAGCGGTGTATTTTTTTTGATTAGCTATTGCAATTTCCTAATAAATGTAATATATTTATAAGCCGAAACCCACTCCAACTTGCATGTTTTCTAAGGCATGCTTTTTGATATAAAACACTAAATTCTTTTTATGTTTGGATTTGCTGATAATGTTTCCGAAAAAATTGGAAAAAGAAGAGAAGTTGTTTACCTTATTTTTGCCGGAATTTTCCTTGGCTCTCTTACAATGCTTAATATTTTGGGTATCTCCCGATTTATAGATTTATCTTTTAATTTCATGGGAATTCATGTGCCTTTTGTTTTTGCAATTGGGGTACTGGCCTATCCGATTACATTTTTAAGTACCGATTTCATTAGCGAATTATATGGCAAAACCAGAGCAAATACATTGGTTTGGATTGGTTTGTTGCTTAATTTTTGGGTTATTTTTATTATGTGGTTGGGAGGCGTATTACCACCTTTAGGGCACATAATACAAGGTACCGCAGAACTCGGATATACAAATTTGCCACCCTTACCAAAACTCGATGATTATGCAACATCTGATTGGGCATTTTTTCGTATGCGTCAACTTACTTTTGGAGCCGTTACTGCATCCATGGTGGCTTATCTTACTGCTCAGTTTGTTGATGTGCAGGTTTTTCATTTTTTTAAAAATTTAACCAAGGGTAAGCATTTATGGATAAGAAATAACTTTTCTACCATGACAAGTCAATTAGTAGACTCGGTAGCCGTTATTCTGATAACTCATTATTATGCTAAAGCATTACCAATAGACCCAACAGTTGACGTTTCGAGCCAATTATTTATTTTTATTGCATCTACTTACGTATTTAAATTAGTGGCTGCTTTGTTGGATACTATTCCGTTTTATATTGGTGTAAAATATCTGAGTAAATACCTGCAAATTGATACCATTAGGGAATATAAGAAAGAAAAATACGATTAATCTATGGCATTAGTTCTTATTATTGGTGCAGGAAAAGGGCTTGGTTTAGAATTGGTAAAAATACATTTAAAAAATAATGATACTGTTTGGTCTGTTTCTCAAAATGTTGATCAACTTGATGCCTTAAGTACGAACAATGAATCTCTTAAAATCATTAAATTAGATTTTGCCAAAACAGAAAATCATTCTTTAATTCTCGACAGCTTCGATATTGTTACTTTTCCACAAATAATATATTATAATGCGGCTACTTTGATTAACAAAGACTTTGGCAAATTGAGCAAAATCGAAATTTATAAAATGATACAGCTCAATTTTTTATCTTATGTTTTTTTTACGCAAATAATAATTAATAGGTATAAACAAGGTATTCACTTCGTGGCAATTAGTTCAATGGGTGGATTTCAGGGTAGCGCAAAATTTGCAGGCCTTAGTTTTTATTCGGCATCAAAAGCTGCGCTTGGCAGTCTTTTTGAATCCTTATCGGTTGAATATTCAAAACATTCGTTTAATACCCTGGCCTTAGGTGCAGTTAATACAGAAATGCTCAGGCGTGCATTTCCGGGCTACACTGCTCCGATAAATGCCGATAAGATGGCAGAGTTTATTTATTGGTTTGGCAAAAATGGTGCGCAGTTTTTTCAAGGAAAGACAATTCCGGTGGCATTAAGCACCCCTTGATGCATTAAAGCCATTTAGGTGGTTTTTTTTCACCTGCATCCACGGCAATGTCAATAAAATTAGTTTGCGGAATTAACGGACAACTAAACTTCTCGTTGTAAGCGCAGTAAGGATTATAGGCATCGTTGAAATTCAGCCTTATATGCCCATCAATAAACATTTCTTGTTTTATTGCCAAAAACCTTCCTGCACCATAAGTATCTCCTATATTGGTTTTGTCTTTAAAAGGAAGCCACAAAACTTTAGGGTTTAGTTTTAATGCAAATGCAATAATAGAAAATAAATTGCTATTAATTTCAAACTCGATTTTTGCATAATTTAGATACAGTTCTTTCCCTCCAAAATTATTAGAAATTTCAATTTCATCCGAATTTTCCAATATTTGGTAGATGGCCATAATTTCCCAAAAATCGTTATAATTATAATAATCAAGCCCTTTAAATCTTTTTTTTGCCCAAATTGGTAGTGGTGAGGCCAATTCAGTTCTAAAATAAATATCTTTTTTCTTTCTTTTCTCAATAACCAAATCTTTCATAGTTTAAGGTTCAGTATAATTTGGTAACAAAATAGAAAACTTATTTCAAAATTAACTATAAAACCTGAAAAGAATTTGTGCAATTGAAAAAAATGAAGTATTATAGCATAAAAATATTTTTAATGAGCGAAGAAAAATTTAGTCTGTATAATTATCATAAAACCTTTGATAAAGATATACTTATCTCATTTAAAGGTCCTTTCGATAAGCATATTCTATCAATCATTGGAAACTACATAGAAGTAATTCTGGGTAGGAATCCCAAAGCCGGAAAAAAAATATTTAAAATATTTATAGAACTGGCGCAAAATATAGCATACTATTCGGCAGAAGGAATAACTAATGTTAATTCTGATGCAGGCATAGGAACTTTGGTAATAGGCGAATTTGACAATCATTATTCATTTGTGGCCGGAAATGTGGTTAAGGCGAGCGATATTGTTCATATCATCGAAAAAAGCGAAATCATTAACTCACTCGACAGAGAAGGTTTACGCCAGTATAAGAGAGAACAACGCAATATGCCTCAGGGTGAGAAAGGAAGTGCTCATATTGGGCTTATTCAGGTGGCACTTACAGCAGCAAGTCCGCTTGATATCGAAGTAACACCTATAAATGAAGAGTATTCATTTTTTACTATTTCTGTTAATGTAGAAAAATAAAAATATTGTTCATGGAAAATTTAGAAATAAAGGGTTCTCGCGATGTTTATTTTATTCCATCGGTAGATTTTAACGTTGAGAACGGCATTTGTGTATTGGGCGGTGAATCTTATCTCGAAGAAACAGTTAAGTTTTATATGCCGCTTTACGAATGGCTAAAAAAATATACCAGTGAAGTAAAGAGACCTGTTGAATTTAACTTTAAACTGACTTACTTTAATACAAGTTCTTCTCGCTGTATTCTGGATATATTAAATATTCTGAAAGATTTTGAAGAAAATGGTGGAGACGTTAAAGTAAACTGGTATTACGATTCGGAGGATACCGATATGGAAGAGGAAGTTGAAGATTATATGATCGAGTCGGAGTTAAAAATTAATTTAATTCCAACCTGATTTATTGCATCAATCAGAATCCAGGAAGCAATTACTCTGTAGTTGCTTTTATTTTTATTGGTAGAAAATGCATTTTTTCATTTTTTTTTATCTAAAAAAAATGAAAGGCGTGGTTTTTGATATATGTTTATTCATTAGGGATGTTTTTTTTTACAATATTTCAACATAAAAAAAATGAAAGAATTAGTAATCAGCGGTAATAGAACTATTCCAACCATTAATTTTAATGCACAACATAATCAGTTCTTAATTGAGGGCAGGTCTTGCCCCGAAGATGTAGCTACATTTTATAAACCAGTTTTGGATTGGTTAGAAGAGTACCAGGTGAACCCAAACGAAGCAACTGTTTTTGAATTTAAGCTCATATATTTTAATACGGCAACGGCAAAATTATTGCTCACAATTATGCAAAAAATTGAGCAGATTTATAATACTGGAGCTGATGTTTCAATAAAATGGTATTTTCCCGACGACGACGAAGATCTCGAAGAAACTGGTCAGGATTATCAGGATATGATAGATGTTCCTTTTGAATTGATTGCTTATCCTTTTGAAGATTAGTACTCTTTAAGTAATTTTATTACATCAATTATAAAGGCTAGGCTGCCATCACCCAAAATGGTGGCCCCGCTAAATAAATTATTATTACCAAATACTTCACCTAAAGGTTTTATTACTGCTTGGTGCTCTCCAAATATTTGATCTACCTCCAATGCATAATGTTTATCGGTATATTGTAGCACTATGATTCGGCTTTTTTTCGACGAAAGTTGTTTCAAACTTAGCACTTTTGCTAGATTTATTAATGGAATTAATCTCCCGTTATATTCGTAATTGTTTTGAATTGCCGTAATTTTTTTCTCCTCGTTTATTATTTCGCAAGAATCTATAAAACTCAGCGGTATGATTAAATTTTGGTTCGATAGTTTTACATGCAATGAGTCTATAATAGAAAGCGTTAAGGGTAATTTTAGCGTTACGCTTGTACCTAAATCAATTTCCGAATCTATTTCTATTTCGCCCCTCAAATCCGATATGTTTTGTTTCACAACGTCCATACCAACACCTCTGCCCGAGATTTCTGTAACTTTTTTGGCTGTTGTAAATCCAGGCAAAGTAATTAGATTGTATATCTCTTTTCTGCTTAGCTTTATACTTTTATCAATAAAGCCTTTTTCAATGGCTATCTGATGAATTACATCCGGATTTATTCCTTTACCGTCGTCCTGAACCTGTATAAATACGTTAGTGCCTGAATAAAAGGCGATAAAACGCACAATACCTTTTGGTGATTTACCTTTTGCAATGCGTTCTTTTTCTGTCTCAATTCCATGATCTATGCTGTTTCTTATAATGTGCATTAATGGCCCTTCGAGATTGTTTATAATAGTTTTATCTAATTCTGTATCTGCACCTTCAACAACAAAGTCAATTTTTTTATCTAAGTCTCGTGCCAAATCGTGCACTAACCTATTAAGCCTAACCAAAATGGTGTTTAGCGGTACAAGCCTTATGTTCAGAACAATATCTCTAAAATTGCGTGATATTTTGTTTACATTTTCAACAAGCTCGTCCATTAACAAGTAGTTTTGCTCTGCATGAAAAAGTTCTAATCGTGAGCCTATTATAACAAGTTCGCTAACCAGATTCATTAATTCGTCTAGTTGTGTTGCCGGAACACGCACTGAATCCTGGGTTGTGGATTTATGTAAGAGTTGATTAACCGTCTTTATCGATTCTTTTCTTTTCTCTTCTTCAACAATTAATTCAACAACTACATTTTTCTCTGCACTTAAGGCCTCTGCTTTTTCTTTTATCTCTTTTAAATGCTGTTTGGCTTCTTTCTCGTCTTTATATAGCAATTTATTTTTCAGTAGCGAAAGCAATTCCTTGTTTTTCTCAATTTGAGCAGGCTGAATCGGAAGTATAATAAATTCGTCTTCTAAGAAGAACATAAAAACATCTTCAATACTCTCCGCATTTTCAGTGGCAAGTAAGATTTCCCAGTTGAGATAGAGATTAGTAGGTTCAAAATCTTCGAAATTAGGCAGATTCCTTTTTATTATCTCAATCTGGTAATTTCCAAGTTCCTGAATTTCTTCTAAAGTAGCTTCAAGGTTAACGCCTCGTTTAAATGTTGATGTATTGGGGGTAAGCAAAACATAGAAAAAATTTGACTGCTCCGATTCCTGCTTTTTTGAAATTTCACTCCGCTTTTCAATTTCTGCCATATCGGCATATTGAATAATTCTATCGAATTCTTTTTTTAGATTTTCGTCTAATTGATCGTCGGAGGTAAGTAAATAATTTATTAAATCAACTGAAATAAATGTATTTTGTAGAATATCAATATCCAGAAGTAATTTATTTGAACGAATTTCATCGTAAATATTTTCTAAGGCATGAGTTAATCGTCCTACATTATCAAATCCATACATTCCGGCAGTGCCCTTTAATGTGTGCATTGTGCGAAATACTTTTTCTATGATTTGTGGATTATCCGATGATTTTTCTAGTTCCAAGAGGCTTGTTTCTAATTCATTCACAAGGTCTTTGGCATCTTCAATAAATTTCTTCTTAAATTCTTCCATGAATAGGGTATGCTTATTTAATACATTTTTCTATTACTGCTAAAAACTTTTCCATTTTAAATGGTTTCTGTATCCATCCCGTTACCGAAGCGTCTCTGGCTAATTCCTTTTTCTTCGAGTCTGTTTCTGTAGTTAGCATCAATATTGGCAAATACTTGTATTTGTCAATGGCTCTTACTTTGTGAGTAAGTTCTATTCCATCTATTCCGGGCATGTTTAAATCTGTAACCAACAAATCGATAGTTCTTCCGTCGAAAAGTTTTAATGCATCTTCTCCGTTGTTGGCTTTCAATACATTGTATCCATTGTTTTTCAAAGTAAATTCAACAACAAATAGCGTATTTTCAAAATCGTCCACTACAACTATTGTTTTTTTTTCCATGTGCTATCGGCCTTTTCAGATTAGTTTATTCAAATTTAGTATAGTTTAAGGAATTAAAAAATATTTTCTGTCATAATTTGAAAATAAATTTTTTATTGTGCAAAATTACCTAATTCTGTCTAAAGAACGAATTAGGGCTTCATCTTTGAGTATTCCCCTTATAGCCAAGTATATCAGTACAGTATTTACCATCGGTATTACAATGCTTATTTGCCAGTTTACTAAAGCACTGATATTTGCATCGGCATAGTAATATACATAATATGCAATCAAAATATAGCTTCCGATCTCTAAAAGCAGGGCAAAAGAACTAAATCTTATTTGCAGTTTACGCTTTTTATAGAAAAAGATGCTTGTCAGAATTAAAACTATTTCTGTAATACTTAATATGAGTAATGGATAAGCATTTATAAGGGTTTTGGTTTCACTATTTTCTTGATAATGGATTCCAAAGTTGTCGAAAAAATAGTGCAAATCTGTTTCGAAATACGCAAACGGAGCAAAAATAAAGATTGCACTTAGTATAGCCGATAATAGCAGATAAATTGTTTGAGTTCTTTGTATCATTTTTTTAGTTTTTTACAAAAATAGGAATAATCGCCAAAGTTTTCAAATAATGCATGATTTCAGTCTAAAAAGATTGAAAAAATGATTATACCCCTGCCAGCGTTTTCTTAATTGACTTATAAACTGTTTAGTACAGTTACAGCATTTAATAAAAATCAACGCTGGCAGGGTTTTTAGACTAGACTCTTCATTTTTTAAGCAGGCCAATTGATGTAAATAGCCCAAAAAAAAGAAAATTACGATACCATACAAAGATGAGAGAAATGCATTTTTAAAATTTTTGAATCCACCCACCGAAACATAAGATAATAGAAATTATTAAGCCAATTTTGGGTGAAATATCAATCATCAGAATTGTAGTCCCCAATTCTTTTTTAGCCAAAATAGACAGGGCTAATATAAGACTTGGTACTGTAAACGAAATAAGATAGCGCGATATAGCAGGTTTGCCACGGTAGTTGAAATACAATGAAACGCCAATGGCGAGTAGTCCGATAATAAAAAAATAGCTCGATGATTTTAAATGTAGCCTAAAATAGAGAAGTGCAAAAATAAGCAACAATACAATAATTAGTACCATCAAAATTTGATTGAAAAGAATGATAGATTTTTGCTTATACAGCGGCATTTCCTTTTTAACACCAAGTAAGGACAAAAAATTCCAAATTCTTTTTAGTAGCATTTTGAAAAAACTAAAATTATTTATTGTAACTTTGACTTGAATAGAAGTAAGTATTAAATTCGTTTTGTCAAATTTTTTCGTTTAATTAATTGAAAATAAATAAAACCGCAACTCCATGTTTAGAATTCGAATCGCCATAATTCTTTTACTTGCAATCTCGGTAACTTCGATAAGTAAAACTTCTGCCCAAAAGGACACTGCATCATTAATAAATTTGCTTGAAACAATAGGCGAGCCCGAAAAAGCGCAGGTATATTGTCAGTTAGCAGAAATTGTTATGCTTACAAATGTAAAAATTGCATTAGATTATGCTGATAAAGCTTATAAAATTGCCAAGCAGTATAATAATACAAAATGTCTGATTCATGCAACAGATATTTTAGCTAATTTACATTTATTAAACAACAACCTCAAAAAATCGGAAGACTATTACCTCGAAGAAATTAAGTTATTGGAAACGGAAAAAGATTCTTTTGGTCTTGCACTAAGTTATTACAACCTTGGGAAAGCCAATTACGTAAGCAATAAAATCAGGAAGGCTATAAAATATTTTGAGACGAGCCAACAAATTGCTTCAAAAAGAAATTTGCTTGATTTGATTTTAAAGAATAACGAAATATTATTTACCATTCATTATAACGAGGGAAAATATAAAGATGCATTTTTCTATTTCAAGGATTATGTAAAAATAAAAGACTCTACAATTCTTACTAAGCAAAAAAATGAATACGAAGTACTGATGCGAAATTTTTCTTATGCCATAGACACTGCACAAGAAAAGCTCCAGGCCAAAGATGAGGCCTTGATGCGCAAAGATTCTACTCTTTCAGTGCTTAGTTTGCAAAAAGATACTTTAGAAGAAGTATCTAAGGCTCAAGGCGAAGAGATTAAAACACTCAATTACGAAAAGGCTTATCAGCAACAGTTGATTGATAAACAACGAATGCAACGTAACTTTTTGGTTACCATATCTATTTTTGTTTTGTTTCTCCTTTTTGGTTTATACAGTCGTTTTCTATTTAAAAAGAAGGCCAATGCCCAATTGCTGATACAAAATAATATGATAACTCAGCAAAAGGAGGAAATTGAGGCGCAGAGAGATAACCTCGAAGAACTTAATCACGAACTCGAACAACAAAAAGAAGAAATTATAGCCCAAAGAGATGAATTACAAGACCAAAAGCTTATAATTGAGCACAAGAACGATAATATTACCGCAAGCATTAGATATGCAAAAAGAATACAAACGGCAGCCCTTCCATCGGTAACAATGTTCGAGAATTTTTTCAAAGATTATTTTATACTATTCAAGCCAAGGGATATTGTTTCAGGAGATTTTTACTGGCTTAAGAAGGTCGAAAATCGAATTTTTGTTACTGTAGCAGATTGCACAGGACATGGAGTGCCGGGTGCTTTTGTTAGTATGCTCGGAATTTCTATGCTCAACGAGGTTTGCAGCAGAAATCCGCATTGGAATGCTGCACAGGTTTTAAATCAGTTAAGGATCTTGATAAAAACTTCTTTAAACCAAAACGATACTGATTCGGATTCTAAAGACGGCATGGATATGGCTTTATGTGTAATTGAGCCTGAAACCAAAACAATACATTTTTCTGGGGCTAATAATCCTCTATTTTTAGTAAGAGACAATGAATTAATGATATATAAAGCCTCACGAAACCCGGTGGCAGTATATATTAAGGAGCATGATTTCGAAAATTATACTTTTAAATACCAAGAAAATGATATGATTTACTTGTTCTCCGATGGTTTTCCTGACCAGTTTGGCGGATCTGATGCCCAAAAATACAAAATATCCCGGTTCAAAACCCTTATTTCTGAGATCAACCGGCAAAATTGTTCGCTTCAAATGCAAGCCATGGAAAAAGAACTATTGCGCTGGATGGGAAATACCGATCAGATAGACGATATTACTGTTCTTGGAATTAGGTTGTAAATCTAAAAATAGAAAACCTATTTATGAAGTATTTTATTGGACTTATTCTCTCTGTTTCAATAGCATTTAATTCTTATGCTCAGATTACTCCGGAGCACGAATACGATGTACCCGGACTACAGTTTACCATTGTAAATCTCGAAGTAGACGGCATGAAATATTGTACTTACGAGTTTAGCGATGAGTATAAAGATTTGTGGATGCTTTTGTATAATTTAGATCATACAAAATTTTTAGAATTAAACTTCGATCTGTCCAAATATTTGGTAAATTACGATAATTGGACAGGAAACGTATATTATATCACCGAAAATGTGTTTGATCAAGATATTGAAATCGAAGTTTTGCTTGAAATTGACGTTGTTTTGGCTGATGAAAACATACATTATATATTGGTGTTTAACGAGAATGGTGAGTTGATGTTCGAGCTCAGCAACGCTTATGTTCTTTGGGCCGAAGTATATGGCGATATGCCCAAAGGTATTTTTATAACCCCCGATGGTCCTAAAATGATTCTCGATGTTTTTGATGGAAATCAGTGGTTATATAAGGTTTATGCTTTAGGTGGAAATGCTACATCAGCAAAAATGGCCGAATATCTTGAGCCTTTGCCTACTGCCTATCCTAACCCAGCTAAAGATTTTGTTCGTATACCTTTGCACGAAGAAACTTTTATTGTGTCGGTAAAGCTATTTAATCTCGAAGGTAAACTTATCGAAGAACAAATGATTAATCAACAAGCCCGCAATGTAGTTGTTAACACGCTTCATCTTTCGGCAGCTACATATCTATATGTACTTAATGCTAAAAACAAAGCAGGCATGAGTGGCAAGTTTGTTGTAAGAAAATAATTCTGATAGTTATCTTACAGCGTTTAATTAATTGAATTTGAATATCTTGTTTTTTTTGAGATGCTTTGTAAAAGCTAAAAAAGCTTAAAAATGAAATTAAGATTTGAATATCTTAATTTAATTTCGTTCATTTGTTTTTATAAATCCAAATTTAAAAACTGAAATATGAAAACAAGTCTTAAAATTACACTCGGCCTTGTATTTGCCGGAATATTTGCAGCAGCAATAGTTATTGGTCAAAATTGTGGCGGATGCGATAATGCAAAATCAGAATCAGTTGTAGCATATCAGGATGCAGAAGCGAATACCGAAATGTTTGCATCTAATGATTTTACAAATAAATGCGGCGAAGGTTGCGAAAAAACAACCAAAAAAGAACCATGCGAAAAAGCAAAAGAAGAAACTAAAGCAGAAGTAAAATCTACATCGTCGGGATGTGGACCAGAAACAAAAGCTACTACAAAAACTGAAACTAAAACCGAAACTAAAACAGAGGCTAAAAAAGAAGTTAATAAGAAAAAAGCTGAACCAACAAAAGAAACTGGTTCATGTGGTTGATTTAATTCATATTTGTTTCGTAGGTAAAACTTTTCGGCTTTTTGGTCGAAAAGTTTTTTTGTTTATTGGAAGTTTATATGATTATAGCTTACTTTGCAAATAAGCAAACTTAAATATTAACCTATATGTGTTCAATCTTATGTGTTTTCGATACGGAAACAGAAAGCCCCGAAATGCGCCGTCAGGCATTGGATATGAGCCGTCGAATGCGTCACCGCGGTCCCGATTGGTCCGGAATTTATGCCGATCATAGCGCAATTCTTGCGCACGAAAGGCTATCGATCGTGGATATCAATAATGGTGCACAGCCTTTATTTTCCACCGATAATAACATTGTGCTTGCTGTAAATGGCGAAATTTATAATCACCAGAAAATAAGAAATAAACTTGATTATCAATTTACTACTGAATCCGATTGTGAAGTTATTATTCCACTATATCTCGAAAAAGGATTAGATTTTTTAAACGATTTGAACGGAATTTATGCATTTTCTCTTTTCGATAAGCGCGATAAAAGCTACTTGATTGCTCGCGATCCTATTGGCGTTATTCCATTGTATATTGGTCATAATGAGCTTGGTAACTTTTTTGTGGCATCCGAAATGAAAGCATTGGCGCCTTATTGCACGCACATCGAAGATTTTCCTCCGGGACATTATTTCTCAAGCAAAACTAAGTCTTTTACAAAATTTTATACAAAAGATTGGCAAGATTTTGAAAATGTCAAGAACAACGAATCAAATTCCGAAGATATTAGAAAAGCTCTCGAAGAAGCCGTGCACCGTCAATTAATGTCGGATGTGCCTTATGGCGTGCTGCTTTCTGGTGGTTTGGATTCATCTCTTATTTCGGCTATTGCCAAAAAATATGCTGCCCGAAGAATTGAATCTAATGACTTAAAAGATGCCTGGTGGCCTCAATTGCACAGTTTTGCTATCGGGCTCAAAGGCTCGCCCGATTTAAGCGCAGCCAAAAATGTGGCCAAACATATTGGCACCATACACCATGAAATAAATTTTACTGTTCAGCAAGGAATTGATGCCATTCGCGATGTGATTTATCATATCGAAACCTACGATGTAACATCAATTAGAGCATCTACGCCAATGTATCTAATGGCACGTGTTATTAAAAGCATGGGCATTAAAATGGTGTTGAGCGGCGAAGGTGCCGATGAGATTTTTGGGGGATATCTATATTTTCATAAAGCTCCAAACGCCATGGAGTTTCACGAAGAAACTGTACGAAAAATTCAGCAATTATATAAATACGATTGTTTGCGTTCTAATAAATCGATGGCCGCCTGGGGTATTGAAAGCAGGGTACCTTTTCTTGATCTAAAATTTTTGGATATTGCCATGCGGCAAAATCCTGAAAGCAAAAGACCCTTGAACGGTAAAATGGAGAAACATCTGCTCCGCGAGGCTTTCGAAGGTTATTTGCCACACGAAATTCTTTGGCGGCAAAAGGAGCAATTTTCCGACGGAGTAGGATACTCTTGGATAGATTCCCTCAAAGAATATGCTAATCAGCATGTGAGCGAAAAGCAAATGGAAGCAGCGCAATATCGCTTTCCAATCAATACCCCCCTTACTAAAGAAGCTTATTGGTATCGCTCAATTTTTAGTGAATTTTTTCCGCAGGATGATGCAGCAAAATGTGTTCCTGGGCAAAAATCTATTGCTTGCTCTACCGAAACTGCCATTAAGTGGGACAAGGAATTTGCGCAAATGGCTGACCCATCGGGGCGGGCGGTAAAAGATGTGCACAAAAACAGTTATTAAGCATACAATTTTTTCTTTATGAATGTAAAAAAGCTCTGGGGAAGAATATTTTTTTGTTCCTGAGCTTTTTTGCATCATCTAATAAGCAGGAGTGATTGGTTTCAATTGCGCTTAATATTTAAAATTATTATTTTTTTGAATAGCTACCAGAAAGCTACAAAATTTTTTATTCTATACACGGAGATTTTAATCGATTTATTTTGTAGGTTTGGAGTGGAAAACAATTGTAATATGAATATGAAATAATTTTTAAAATCGTGCCTGGATAGCGAATATTTATTGCGTTAAATGCATATTTCAATTCGGAATGTTTAATTATGGGTGAAAGGTGAAATAATTAATTTTTATAAGATGAAAAACATAAAGTTAGTATTTTTTATGGTGATTCTGGGTTTTGGTTCGTGCCAGACATTAAAAACGCTTGATCAAAAAACCACAGACAACAAATTATTGTACAAAAAATCAATAGAATATGCAATGTCACCAACTACGGGCAAAATTTATACTAATTTGGTTTCAATTACTAGCGAAAACAAGGATCTTACTTGGAAAAAAATTAATGGCGAAGATTATATTTTGGTGGTAACCTGGAAACAGAATGTATCTTACTATAAGCAATACTTAGATTCTGCTTATTATAATACCGGAAAATATGCAATTTGGGTAACTACAGCTCCGGAATTAATTGAAAGAATGAAAAAAGAAAATGTTGAAGATGTTGAATTAAGATTAAAACAATTGCTTGGATTACCTCCAAATGCAGTATATAGTTATTTTGTAGAATTTTGGGTTAAACCCGAAGATTTGTTTAGACCATGTCCGGACAAAGAAATTACAGATAAGCAATGTGATTTATGTTTTCCGGTGAATACAGATCCTTCCTATGTTTCTTGGGTAAACGAGAATCGAATTTCACGTTATTATCAATGTGAATTATATGAAAATTATCCTTGGACACAATTGGGATATACTTATGATTGGAATGCTGATAACGAATTGCATGTGGGATTAAGCGAGTTTGTTATCGACAAGGATAAAAATATTATTGTTAAGGCGATATATACTACAAACGAATATTTAAAGCAAGGTGTTACGCAGAAATAATGGCTTTAAAATTCAACTTTTTGAAATTTTATCATTTACAAGGCTTTTTTTGTAATCCAGGCAATGTTTAAGTTGCGTGCAAATGAATTTGAGAGAGAGAAATATTGCGCTACTCGATAAAGTATATCAAAATATTTGGGTACTCGATAAGATCAATTTGAAATCTGCTTATAACGATTGTGTTTTGGATTTAGTAGACGAATTTTTGGACCTAAATGAACAATTGAATTATCCGCAGGAAATTTTGCTTTGTTCAGAGTCTATCGACCCCATAAAAATTGGATGTTTGTTTGATATTTGTACTTGGTCTACCAACGATAACGGTGGCAAACAAGCCAGGGAGATGCAAAAGTACTTATTTTCGGATGACATCCGAAACATAGAGATTTCATTATGTGTAGTTGGAATTTTTCCTTTGAACGATTTTACAGCACTAAAGAAAAGAATTTTGGAGATTGAAATGGCTTATCCTAGCTTAAAATACGCCTGCGATTATTGGAAAAAGCGTATTTAGCTAAAATTGCTTTTTTTTCTATTGAATTTTTTCTTTAATAAAATTATTTTGTTGCTAGATAAGGTATTGTATTTATTCCGGAAATCAAGGCTTGATAGTATAGTTGGTGAGAGAGAAAATATGTGGGTATTTGGCATATTTACTTAATTACTAAATGTATAGAATTTATAAAGCAGCCTAATGCACAAAAAAAACTTAACCCACATCATATATTCACTTAACAAATAGATAATCTAAAAAGCCTTTCTTTGCAACAAAACTAAAATGCTCAAAAAATTCAAGGCGCAATTATATGCTATCACCCTTTCATTTTCTGTGGTAAGTCTTTTTTTATTGTTTTTTGCATCGTTACATCATCAGAATAGACAAAAAATACTGAATAGAAATTTTCAGTTGAAAGAAGTTCAAAAATTGGTGATTCAAGATAATTATTATTTGGGCTCTTTTCTATTGAACGAATCAGCAACGCCGGAGTTTTATCTAAATCAAAACAGTTATTATTTCGTTCTGCATCAAAAGATTAATGGTCAATTAGGCGATTATCTCACGGAATTGGCTAACGAATCTGTAGATGAATATTGGGTAGATTCTTTTTCAGTTATTAGAGATTCTATTCACTCCGGTTTTTTAAAGCTAATAGATTTGCAAATTCAACGTGGTTTTCAGGATTATGGTATGGAAGGTAAAATGCGTCAGGAAATTCATCATATTGAGCAAGAGGGAACTATTGATAAGGCTTTGGTGCTAATGCTGCGCCGACACGAAAAAGACTATATCATCAGACATCAGCAAAAATACATCGACAAACATCAGGAGCTTATGAATGAAGCACTGATAGAGTACGATAATATAAATCCGGTGGTTTATGTAAGCTTAATAAATTATGCCCTGTATTTTGAGCAATTGATAGAACTTGACAAGCAAATTGGTCGTATGGGTACTCAAGGGCTTGTTCCACAGCTTAATGCGAATTTTAAGAAAGCTGAATTGCTCATTAATGGTGTGATTCATAATAATAATATGCAAATGGAACGTTTGCTGGTGGTATACCGATATTCCTATTGGTCGGTTGTAGTTGTATTTTTCGCTGTAATGATTTTTATAAGTGTTTACATTAGCAACCGAGCATCGAGGCAGCTTCACTTTTTGGGTAATGCCATCAATACTTTTGTTCGGAGTGGGTTTAAAAAGACAACAGAGGTTTCTTATAAGGAAAATCATAATGAAATTCACACACTTACAAAAAATTTTACCATCCTACAAAGTGAAATTCTTGATTATATTCAATCTTTTGAGGAGAAAGTAGATGAACAAACATTTGAGCTGCGATTACAGAAGAAGGAGATTGTTGAGCAAAATACCGAAATTTTGGCGCAACGCGATAAGATGCAAGAGCAGGTTGATTTAATTTCTTATCAACACAAACAATTAGAAACTTACAATACAAGGTTAACCGACAGTATTTTCTACGCCAAACATATTCAACAAGCATTATTACCATCAAAAGAAATTTTGGACGAGGCTTTTTCGTCTAATTTTATCTATTTTGTGCCAAAGGACGTATTAAGCGGCGATTATTATTGGCTGAAACAGAGTAAAGTGGCATCTAAGGTTTGCATTGCTGTGGCAGATTGCACAGGGCATGGTGTTCCGGGTGCATTGCTTAGCATGTTGGGTATTAGTTTTATGAACGAAATTTTTAATTCCGGAGAGAATTGTTCTCCTGCGGTGATGCTGAACCAGCTCAGAAATAGGATTTTAGATGTAATGACAAACACTCAGACCAAAAAATCGCTCAATGATGGCATGGATATTGGCTTGGCCGAAATAGATTATTCTCGCAATAAACTTATTTTTGCCGGTGCCAATAGGGATGTATACATTATTCGCGATAATGAATTAATTGTAATGAAAGGGGATAATATGCCGGTGGGAAAATATGTGATAAGCAGGCCATTTGTCCAGCGTGAGTTTCAATTGCAAGACGGCGACAATATTTATTTGTTTACAGATGGTTACAACGATCAGTTTGGTGGAACGAAAAATGAGAAATTTAAGCGAAAAAATTTTAAAAAATTGCTATTGGCCGTTCAGTCCTTATCTTTTGAAGAACAACTGGATATTATCAACAGAATGCATAAACAGTGGCGAAAAGACAGGTTTCAGATAGATGATATACTGATTATTGGATTTCAGTATAATGCCAATCATTTACAGGAAATGAACAAGGAAAGGGCAAAATTGGCGGAAAAAGCTGTGAGTTGATATTTTTTTTGTACTTTTATAAAAAATGAATCAAATGATAGTAACATCCACAGAATTTGTTCCGAAGAGAGAAATTACCGAAATTTTAGGAATAGCTCGCGGGAGTACCGTTAGAGCGCGAGATATTGGACGAGATATTTTTGCCGGATTAAAAACCATTATCGGAGGCGAGATTGAAGAATATACCAAGTTGCAAGCCGAAGCGCGGGAGCAGGCATTGCAAAGACTTATTGATGATGCCCGGAGCATGGGCGCCGATGCAGTGTTGAATTTGCGTTTTACAACAGCAATGATTATGCAGGGTACCGCCGAAATTCTGGCCTATGGAACTGCCGTTAAATTAAACTAATTAAAGAATTTTTTTATGTTTGGATTAGCTATACTCATTCAGGTTTTTGTTGGAGTTATTATGCTTGGTGTGCTTGTATATCTTATTATACGGAGAAATAAGATTAGAAAACAAGAGGATTTTGAAAAAAGGAGTAATTAAAAACGAGCATACTTAGGTATTTGTTCGCATTGTATTCTCCTTTATAATACTTCGTATCTAAGATATTTTTTTACTCTATATTTAGTTCGGATGCAAATTTCGACGAGATATAGCCTTCTTTTTCTTTCATTCGAATGTGCCACCAGTGCTTGTTTTTTGAGATAATATCGAAGGTATCGGCTGGGCTTATACTTCCTATAATTGTATGCGATGTAGATTCGCCGGCTCTTACATTCAGAGATTTGGCCGTGGTAACTCCTTTGTGTAAGATTTTCTTCTTCAATTCGTGTTTAGTTAATAGTTCTGCAGTTTGTGGAAAAATTCGTGTGCTAAATTCATATACCTGCATTTGCGGTTTTTTATAGTAAAAATAGATAAGTATGGCCAAAGAGCTTAACGTAATGATAATATATCTTTTAAATACGGCAGTGAGTTTTTCCATGGTTTGAAAACTAGCCACCAGTAAACGAATTACATAATAAACGGGCAAAATAAGCACTGCAATCCAGAAAAATAAGCTATTTTCCAGCGGATAAAACTGGTGAAGAACAATGGCCATTAAAATTCCGGACGAGAGCAAAACAAGCAGCATAAATAGAAAATATACGGTGAGTTTTTTTAATATGGATACTGCAAACATAATACCACCAAAAAACAGGGGGGTAATAATTAATAATCGCATTTTGATTTTGTTTTCCGGATGCTGTGCATTAAATTTTTTAATGGCTTTGTAGTATTTTATATAAGCCTCTGCTAAAGGTAATAGCCAGAGAAAAAGGGCTGCCATTACAATCGCTTTTGATAAAAAGCCCAAGGCTAAAAATGCCCACAATCCGGCTTTTGAAGCTTCTTTATTAAATTGATTAAAATAGGCGTGATAATATGGTTTTTGTAGAAATTCCTCGCGACTTAAAATTTCTTCGTTGTAAGAACCTCTGGTGGCCATTAGTTCAATAACTTGCGAAATAAAACTATTGCGTTTTGCAAGTTCTGCAAATGATAATCTTTGCTGTTTATCTGGCAACTGCGATAATGTAAATAAATCGTAATGCTCGCCCATACCTTTTAGCAAGCGTACCACCGCAAAAATAATTACCAGCCATAAAGGCGATGCTGCCCCAAAAGCCGATGTATTGATGCTTAAATAATCATGGAAGGGCAATCCAAATGCTTGTAATGCTAAAATGTCTTCTAATCGTCCGGATGATAAAATTGTGGCACTACTAAGTGCCGGAATGCTTAAAAATATACCTACAATAGCCGTAACAAATACTTTTACCATGGAGCGAATGGATGCTTCCTTGATTTTTTTGGCATATTTATCTATTCCTGCTTCTACTAATTTATTGAGCATGAAAATAATAACAGCAATAAACAGATATGTCATCCACCAGGTATTAAATCGTTTTAATTCCCATAAACGGAGTTTTAATACGGGTTGTAGAATTTTATCTCCGTAGAAACTTTCCGATGGAAGTCCAAATTCTTCCATCTCGTCGGAGAGAATAGCGGCTGCCTGATTGTATTGCATTTTATCCCACCACGAGATATTACTTAATCCTGCGAGTTTTGATTCTAAATGTAACTTAAGCATTTGCAGGGCTTCTGCTAAACTATCGTTATGAGAAGTTTGCTGAATTTTAAGATATTCTGATCCGGCAGTTATTCCTTGCCATTGAGCGTGACTCGATATTTCGCTCCCGCAGCGGGTTTGAATTAGTGCCGGATTTTTACTGATTAATATCATAAATCCCCTGTTTTCAAAGGCATCTGATAAACTAAAAGTATCCGAAATTTGCTCAAAATATTCGTCTGCCGAAACGCCTGGAGTCATCTTATTAATAGAATCTATGGCTAAAATAACAGGCAAAATACCATCTGTGAACCGAATGGTTTTGATGGTATCAATTTCAGTTTGGTTTAGGATGTTTAATGTATCGGAAATATGAACAGAAAATTGTGTTTTGGTGTAATCGTTTTGACAGGAGTTTAGCAAGATAATGATAAGTAGTGCGAAGAGATAATGTAGGTTTTTCATTGGTAATTTGTTCAATTATTTGGTTTGGCAATATTAGTAAGATATATGCATTATTTTCCAATAAAATTAGTTATTTTTCCAAAGCAGTCAAATGATATCAGGCCGCTAGGCTATAGCTTTGCTAAATTTGCAATAAAGATGTTTTATAAATAATTAATGAGTCTAGTCTAAAAACCCTGCCAGCGTTGATTTTTGTAAAATGCTGTA
>DYOH01000006.1 GCA_020720625.1 Acetofilamentum sp.
AAAACGCTGGCAGGGGTATAATCATTTTTTCAATCTTTTTAGACTGAACTCATCATTTTTTTGTATCTTTACTTGCATTAAAAACTTAAAATTATGGAAGACGATAAAAAGAAAAAGTCTTTTAGCGAGAATGCGAAAGATTTTCTAGGGGCATGGAAAGATAATTTTGCCGAAAAAAATAAGGATATTCTCGACAGAGCAAAAAAACGAAGAGAAGAAGACCAGCAATTGCAAGAGCAAATTAAACTGCTTTGGGCTGATATTAAAGTGGAATTTGGCGGCACTGCCAAAGAGATATTTGTTACTCTAAAAAAAGAACTCGACGAGTTGGTTGAAGCTGCAAAAGAAGGCAATGCAACAGTTGCTCAAAAATTGCAGGTAGAAAAGCGTTTGCAGCAAATGACCACTTTCCTGGAAACTACGCAAGACCGCGGTAAGGTCGAATTCGAAAAAGTATCGGAAACCATTAAGGAAAAGATGCTCGGAATGGATCTTAGGCCTAATTTAGATAATATGGCCTCTGACTTAAAAAATCAAGCCGACGAATCTTTGGCCGAAGATAACCTTAAAAAGCTCTCCGATATGCAAAAGAATGCCGAAGACATCAATAAGTTGTTTAACGACGATAAATAGACGAAAGGTTCTTCTGCTGTCTGATTATTCAAAAAAAGATTTACCGGCGATATGAAAAGTGTATTGTCGCCGGTTTTTGCTCTCTTTTATATCAATGCGCTGAAAATAGTTTTGAAATACTTAAATTAATCGAAAAAAAGATGAAAGCAAACTTGCTATTTGTGATGTTGGGCATTGGTACATTAATCAGTTGTAAACTTCCGTCTTCGTCAGAAAACACCGCTAGTTTAAAGTATGAGACTAATTTAGCCGATTTTAATTGTACTACAAAACAAGTAAAATATCTTGAAGATTCCGTAGAATATGATGGCATTTTATTATTTGTAAATCACTATGATATTGAGATGCCTTTGCAGTTTACAAATGTTTATTTGTTGACAAAACATGGCAAAAATGTACAACTGATTGGCGATACTGCTGCATTTACCGGTTTATACGATGTATGCGTTTCCGACAATTATCGCTATTTGGCCGCATATTTTGTTGCAGAGGGGCATCCTTGGATTGAAATATACGATTTATCGCAGCTCATTAACTCCGGTACCAAGGAATTGATAGCAGAGTTAAATCCATATCCGGGCATTATAAATTTGGTGGGTTGGGAAGGTGAAGTTCTTGTGGTTGGGAGTGATGTTAATCTACTTCTGAAAAACCAAGGCAAGCAAATTTCCGAAATGGATATGTTTGAGACCCAAAAACAATTTTCTTTTGATATGGGTAGCAAAATGTTTTTGGATAAAAAATAACAAAGATATGTTTCTTTTGGCATCGCTGCCTATTTTGGTTCTTGGTAAATTTGTATGAGTTTGCACAGGAAATAGCGCTTTAAACCAGAACCATTTTTTGTCAGCAAATAGTTTTTTTGTATTAATACTTTGATAATATTGGTATTAAACTCATTTTGGTATCACAAAGCATTGCAACTTTGTTCTATTTTCATATACAAGGCTTGTTTTTTATGAAGTTTTTGGCATAAAACAATATGGGTTACCCAATAGATAAGGAAATTAATATACTTTCATGTTTAAGATTATAGTAAATTATCAGAAATTTTGGAAAATAATTTTAAATCGGGTCTCAGCGCATTAAACGATAAACAGCGACAGGCTGTTATGAGTGAGAATAGGCATTTGTTGGTTTTGGCAGGTGCAGGATCAGGTAAAACAAAAACTTTACTGCAAAAGCTTATTTATCTTATTGAAGAAAAAGGGGTAAGTCCGGCAGAAATACTGGCTATTACTTTTACAAAAAACGCCACCAATGAAATGATTGACAGGCTAATTCTTACTGCCGATTCCGATGGAACTTACCAAAAATTAATGGGAGATAAACGCATTTCAAAAGCCGAAAAGGAGAGGCATAGATTTTATCATCAAAAAAAATACAAATGGATTGATGGTCTTACCCTAAAGACATTTCACTCTTTTTGTTATTCAATTCTCCGAAATTATGGAGTTAATGAGTTTGATAATAAATTTAAAATTATTGGCGACGAAAAAAGAGACGACGATGATGAAATACAAAAAAATGTGGCTCCGGAAACGGCTTTCGAAGTTTTTCATAAATTACTTATTGAGCTATGCAACGACAAAGATTATTTACTTAGATTAAAAAGATACATACTAGACTATATCATCGATAAAATTCATTTAAAAAAGACAGATACGTTTTCTGCAACTAAAAATGGAAAATTTTTTACATCTTTAAATGGCACCAAGTTGCGATCAAAATCGGAGCAATTTATTGCAGATTGGCTCTATAGGCATAGCATTAAATTTGAGTACGAACCTTTGCTAAATGTAAAAGACTTTTCTTTTCGTCCCGATTTTTTTATTCCCGATGCAAACATTTATATAGAACATGTGAGCGATAAAAGTTTTGCCATGCGCGACAAAGAGGAGCAGTTCGAATTGGGTAATTTGCTGTTGGTTAAAACTTTTGATAGCATGACCAAAGATTCGGCTTTGTTCAATCATAGCCTTGATAAGATTATCAAAAACAGATTACCATCTGATTATCACAAAAATAGAAGTGTCAGTTTTCGGGAAGAATTTCAGGGATATCACGAGGATGTAAAAGACTTTGTATTGCAGGTTATGCGCATTACCGACATGATAAAGGTTGAAAATATCAGTTTCGAAGATGTACTCGAAAAGGCACGCCTTGATCAGCATGAACGTGTACGCCATTTTTATGAGTTAGCACTTCCAGTGGTTAAGAGATATGTGAACTATTGTATAAATAAATCTTATCTCGATTTTAATGATTTAATCACCAGAAGTGCTTCGCTCTTCTTAAATTATCCGGATATTGCCAATAAATACAAAACTAAATTTCGCTTTATTTTGGTAGATGAGTTTCAGGATGTGAATAATTTGCAGGTTCAATTGATTAAACTTTTGCTTTCCCAAGACACTCAGTTGTTTTGCGTGGGCGACGACTGGCAAAGTATTTATGGTTTTAGAGGCTCTAATGTAAATTACATTATCGAATTTGAAAAGCATTTTCCACAGGCACAAACCATAAAACTCAATCTAAATTATAGAAGTACACAAAATATTGTGGGTGCAAGCAACGAGGTGATTAAGCACAACAAATACAAAATCGAAAAAGATGTTAGAGCATCTAAAATGTCGGAACACAAAATTGTGGTTTATGCTGGCAATAGCGATGATGAAAATATTCAGTTTTGTGTGGATAAAGTTCGTGACTTATTGAACGATGGCTTAACGGGCGACGATATTTTATTTTTATACCGAAGAAGTAAAATGTTTGCACCATACTATTATCGGTTTCGTAACGAAGGTATCAAAGTGCAGGCCAAAACAATACATGCAGCCAAAGGTTTGGAGTCTAAAGTGGTTTTTATTATCGGACTTACAGATGGCTATGGTGGCTTTCCGGATATTTGGCTCGAAGATCGTATTTTTCAGCTAATTAAAATGGCGAACCATGATTTGCTTTTGGAAGAGGAGCGTCGACTTTTTTATGTGGCGATTACAAGAGCCAAAGAAAAACTATTTCTGATGACAGAAAAGGGTTGCGAATCTAGTTTTCTTCGTGAAATTCCCGACTCCTTTACCGTTAGATCTGGCAAACCGCTTAAAGCTGTGGTAGATGAGGTAATTCTTTGCCGTAAATGTTATAGTCAATTGGAGAAACTTTGGGTAGTTTGTCCTTATTGTGGGCAAAAAGTGGAAGACGAAGAGGCATAAATGGAGATTATTTGCATGAATAGATTCATTTACTTTTGAGACAAGTTTTCCATCGCAGATAAAAAATCTTGTTCGAATATCTTAAATGCGGTCAGATTGCGCAATTTTTCGTAATTTTCTATAAATTCAGCTACCAAATGTACTTTTTGTTGTACCTTGAATTTATCTAACCTTCTTCCTCTCAAATTACTAACTTCTTTTAATAGATTATGAAGTATTTCTTTTGGATTAGTTTCTTTTTCAAGTTTTGAAATAGGGGGTAGTGGTATGTTTCCTGGATATTTGCGGTTGCCCGATGCTTTTTTTATAGCTTCTTTATCAATCAGAAGCCAAGTTTCCATCATTTTTACCGGAACCATGCATATTACTGTAGAAAGATTTTCTTGACCAATTTTGCTAAGAATTTCAGCTTTTCTTATTGCAACCATTTCTATATTATTCGATTCAGCATCTCTATGATAAATTAACAAATCATAAGGATAGTATTTTTTTGCATATTCTATCTGTTTTTTGGGATCTGATTTAGACGGAGGGTCAGGTAAATATCCAAAATCGGCAAATAGAAATTGAAACGTTCGTTTTGGAAATAAATCGTTGATAAGCCATTTGACAATCTCAAGTAAAGTCTCGTCAGAGCTGCCATCACCAATTAAAGTTATTCTAAATTCTTTCATTACAAATTTAGTTTTAATTGTTTGATGTTATCTGCCACAGTTCTTTTTTGTAATTTGGTATTTATGCTTTCTTGGTGCTTCCTTTGTTTTCCGTGTTCTGATTCAATTTTTGAATTGTAATCTAAATAGGCCATTATTTCTCCTATTGATGTTGTTTCCATAAGATTAGCCTTCCATGTGTTTGTAAGGCATGAAAATCCTGTGTACGCTATTTTTTTGTCGAAATTTTTTGAATAAAGTTGTTTTTGGATGGCTAAAAATAGACTGTCTTCGCTAACGGAACTTACTACCTGCGGAGAGTGCGAATTGATTATAACTTGACGCATGGGGTTAACCTCGTCTATTGCATAAGTTGTGTCCATGGCCATATCTTCTAGTAATTCAACCATTTCTGTTATTTTTTGGGGGTTAATGCCATTTTCCGGTTCTTCTAAACAAATTAGCCCGTTATTGCTATTGTCTTCGTTTATTACTGCCAATGCAAGAAAGCGAAGGCTGCCATCTGATAAAGATTGAGCCGGTAGAATTAATCCATCTTTAAATCGAACGATTAATGTGAGTAAATCTCGTTTTTCATCTTTATCTACACTTATCTCGTCTACATCACTTACTAAAGCTTTTAATTTGTTTGTTATGGTTTGATAAACATCTATTTTTTTTTGATGATTCAATCGGTAAAGTGTAGCTGGCATGTTGTTTCCATGTGCACTTATTTCTGCGTTTTTTATTTCGTATATGGAATTTGGTTGTCGGAGTGCACTAGGTTCAAATTGTAGCATTGTCCAATTGCGCATTTCTTCTCGAGCCAAATAGGCCGTAGGCGATTCGGCAGTTACAGTAGATAGGAGGGTCCGAGGCATTTTTTCTGCAATAAATTCTGCTGTACGTCCTTTATTGCCTCCATCCTGATGTAGCTTTATTTTTTCGTTCTCTGTTGAAATAAAAGGATTTTTTGTTGAGCGTCGTCCAATTATTACGCTATTAAGCCATTCGTTTGAATGTGCAAAATGGATTCTTTTTTTAGCTTCGGTTTGGGTAATGGGTTTTAGTTCTTCTTTTACAATTTCGATTAATTCTTTGTCTGGGGATTCTTCGTTGAGCTTTAGTTCAAGATAATAGCATAAACTTGTGATGGTGGCATTAGCTAATTGGCCCAAATCGTCAATGCCGCTTGAGGAAACAATCATGTCTATTTCAAAAGACATTTTTTTATAGTGATTATTTCCACTTTTAAAGAAAATATCTGTTATGTTGGAATGCCTTAGATTTTCGCTTCTTATTGATTTCGCTGCCTGTAGGATGGTATCATCGGCCAAATGCGATAAAAATGAAATAGCATCAAAAAAATTCGATTTTCCTATGGCGTTTGCACCTGCAATACAAGTAAAAGGACTTAAAAATAATTCGGTATGAAGTAAGCTTTTAAATCCATCTATTTTTATTCGGGTTATCATGCTGCTTTTATTTTTGATTTGTAAAGGTAATGATTTGTTTTATGTTTTTACTTATACTTGTAATTCTTTATAAATAACTATCTCAAATTCTGCGGTGAATAAATTTATGTGCAGGATAATTTTTGTTTATTACTTTGGTGCTTGTGCATTTAATATGGTAAGATGCAGGGCTGGCTATTTCAGAGAAATATCTGCTTTGGGAGCATCGTTGTGCTTTGATTTTTTTATTTCGATTGGAATCAATAAGGATAGTGTTTAAAAAAGTATATTTAGAAACCTTGTGCATCAACAATATTTTTGAATCGACAAAAAAAATAATGCAACTACTTCCAAAAAATTATATATCCGGAAATTACATCAAGCTAGAATTTTATGCGCTATTCAAAATCCGAAATGTGTATGAAGAATGCATGTAAAAACAAAGCTGCACATCTTTTGAGTATTTTTAGGTCTGTAAAAATCAGGTGTTACAGCATAAATGGCAAATATTCTATTTTACCAAATGCCGGCCATTCGTCAGAAAGCTTATTACTGGCAATTGCTTTGTCTGCTGAAATGATTGATAAGCCAATGATAACTCATCCCAAAGCAGCAGTGTATTTGCTTTTTCGGTAAACTGGGTTTTGATATGGGCAAATTTTTCGCCATCGGGGTAGCACGGAAAAACTGTTACGGGTATTTTAGTCTGTCCGTTGTTTCGGGCTTCTGTGCAATATATATAAAGCTCTTTGATATATTCGTCGCGGATGGGCATACAGCCAATCGTAACACACGAACCATGAATATAGATATCTCCGCCGGGGTGTTGCTTATCGCTGAAAATGCGGTCGGATTGGTTTGGGTAGTTCAAGCCAAGTGATAAATGAAAATTGCTCACCGGATTAAATCGGCTTATGTAATAGAAACCTTCGGGTATCTGCATATCGCCTTCTTTTCTTTTGGGTCCCACTTCTCCCGAAATTGCGCAAATATCGAATGTTTTTATGAGCACATAAGTCTTTTGCAATTTATTTTTCCCCCATAATTCTAATTTTTTGTCGAGTTTAAAAGCTCTGATGTAAATTTCGAGCTGCCCTGTGGTGAGCTTAAGCGTATCTAAGCGCGTTTTTACCTGCGATTCCGTGGTTTTGTATGCATCCCTTACGCGGGCGTATTTAAGTTGCTCTTGTTTAAATCCACCCTGAAACGAAACGGTGATAAAAGCCAATAGTATTAATACGAATATATTTTTCTTTGTCATGAGCATCCGGTTTTTAGTGAAACGTAGTTTGATGTACAAATCATATAAAAAATATTAAAAATTGGTTCAAAAGGCCTAAAACATTTATTTTCGCCACTTATTAACCTTTTTTATGCAAGCAGATACTAAATTACGCAAAGTTTCTATTAACCTGCAAATTGTAAGAAAACTACACCGTTTTTTTACCTTATATCTTTTGTTTTTTATCTTTACTATGTCCGTAACGGGTTTACTGTTGGGCTGGAAAAAGAATTTTTATTATCTGCAAGCGCCTACGCTTACTGGTGTTTCTACCAATCCGGATCAATGGAGAAGTATAAACAGTATTGTCAGTTTGGCTTTGCAGCATGCCCGCAACTTGCCGGAACCTATCCAAAATGCGCAAATTGATCGTATTGATGTGAGACCTACGAAAGGAATGGCCAAAGTCTTGTTTAAAGATACTTATTTAGCTTTTCAGATAGACTTAACAACCGGGGCTATCTTATCTGTTGAGCAACGTCGGTCCGATTTTATTGAGCAATTACACGATGGCTCTATTGTAGACGATTTGATGGGATGGGGGAGTGGGGCGTTTAAATTGTTTTATACTACTGTAAGTGCTTTGGCCATGCTTTTTTATGCCATTACAGGATTTTGGCTTTGGTTTGCGCCCAAGCGTATTGTAAAATTGCGCGACTAAATGAAAGTTTAGTTTCATAATTTTCTACAGTTGGGATTATTGATGAGGCTTCTATTTTTTCATACATCAATTCTCTGCTAGCTTCATAAGCTATAATATCCGTTGGCTTCTATTTTTCTTTTTTTATATAAAAGTTTTCTGTAATTAAATAAAGAGTTCAGTCTAAAAAGATTGAAAAAATGATTATACCCCTGCCAGCGTTTTCTTAATTGACTTATAAACTGTTTAGTACAGTTACAGCATTTTATAAAAATCAACGCTGGCAGGGTTTTTAGACTAGACTCAATAAACAAATAGACAATCAGGTAAATACATAAATAATCACTTCCACAATGCTTCAGTTCTGTAATGATAGGTAAAGATATTCTTTCCAAATTATTAAATATTTGTTAAGTTTGTGCTTATTTTGAACCATTGAAAGCTCAGTTTTCATTGAAAGCAAACGACGGAATTGTATTTCTGTATTTGTTTATTTCGGGATTGTTTATCATTTTTCACCGTAGTCAGATACCGAATTTCCCTCAACTGATTATTTCGCGTGGAATAGGGTTTTTTATTATATTGATTTTATCCAGGGAGTTCGATAATCAAATACTTCGATTTCTTCGATATTTTTATCCTTTTGCATTTACCACATACTTTTATGGCGAAACGGGATTGTTTAATCAGGTTTTGTTTCCGCTGTTCGATTCTTTGCTGATACGAGCCGATGAATGGATTTTTGGGTTTCAGCCGGCACTTATGTTCAGCCATGTTTTTCCGCAGTGTTGGTTTAGCGAACTCATGTATTTCAGTTATTTTTCTTTTTATCTGTTTATTTTTGGCTTTGCGCTATATAGTTATTTTCATAAAACGATAAATTTTGAAGCTGTTACTTTTCAAATTCTGTTTTCTTTATACTTTTTATATACGATGTTTTGGATTTTCCCTTCTGTAGGGCCTCAGTTTTTTTATCCCCCCGATTTTGCTTCCATGCCAGATAGCGGATGGTTTAGCAGCTTGCAGAAATGGGTACAACATATTGGAGAAACACCTACCGGGGCTTTTCCTAGCTCGCATATTGCCATTTCCTGGATTATCTTATCACTTCTTTGGCAACATAGCAAGACTGCTGCTTGTTTTGTGTTTCCTTTTGTGTTTTTGCTCACATTATCAACGGTGTATATTAAGGCGCATTATGTTGTTGATGTAATTGGAGGATTTGTATTTGTGCCTATTCTTTTGCGTATCTCGTATTTGCTTTATTATAAAATTAAACCTGCATTAATTACCAATTACCACCTATGGAAATTCAAATAAGAGCGGTTAAAAACCGTCGCGATCTTCGAACTTATATCTATTTGCCTGAAAAAATTCATCAAAACCATAAAAATTGGTTGCATCCTATTTACAGTGACGAGTGGACTTTCTATTCGCCCAAAAATAAAGTGTATTCTTATTCAGATACAATATTATTTCTGGCTTACGATGGCGGCAGGCCTGTAGGGCGGGTAATGGGGATTGTCAACAGAAAATACAACGAGGCAAACAATGTAAACCAGGCGCGCTTTTGTTTTTTAGAGTGTGAAAATAATAGGGCAATTAGCAAGGCTCTTTTGCAAAAGGTTGAAGAGTGGGCAAGGAGTAAGGGAATGGCCGAAATGGTGGGACCTTTTGGTTTTAGTGATAAAGAGCCGCAAGGTTTATTAATAGAAGGTTTTGATGAACCTACAGTAATTGTTACAAACCATAGTTTTGCCTATCTCAAAGATTTTGTTGAACTTGAAGGCTATCTCCCGAAATTAGATTTGGTGCAATATAAAGTGCGCGTACCCGATGTAATGCCTGAGATATATAAACGTGCATCGGAACGCTCGGCAAAAAACGGCTATATCGTTAAAGAATTTACTAAGCGATCGGAAGTTAGGCCCTATATTCATCCGGTTTTTCATCTTATAAATCAAACATATACCCATATTTTTGGTTTTGCTGCCTTCGACGAGAAGGAAATGGATTTTTTTGCCAATCGCTATATTTATTTATTAGACCCGCGCCTTATAAAGGTGGTGGTAAATCCGCAAAACGAGCCTTTGGGTTTTGTGATAGCCATGCCCGATATTAGCGATGGTATAAGAAAAGCAAAAGGCAGGTTATTTCCATTTGGTATTATAAAGATTCTCCAATCGAGAAAGCACACATTACAGCTTAATTTGCTTTTGGGAGCTATAAAGCCGGAATTTAGGCACAAAGGGCTTGATACGCTAATGGCCATTAAAATGCTCGAAAGCGCTAAAGAACTTGGACTGGAAGTTATAGATTCGCATTTAATTATGGAAGAAAACCGACCTATGCGCGCGGAAATGGAACGCCTGAGCGCCAAGATTTATAAAAGATACCGGGTTTATCAGAAGAAACTTTAAGCAACAAATCTTATTTGACTAATTGGTTCAGAAAAAAAAATTAACCACATAGAAACATAGAACACATAGAAAGAAGAGCAAAAAAATTATGTGCCATACGTGTCTATGTGGTTCAAAAAAAATCGCTTATGTGGTTCAAAAAGAAAGAATTAACCACATAGAAACATAGAAACATAGAAACATAGAAAACATAGAAGGAAGAACAAAAAAAATCGCTTTGTTTCTTCTGATATTTAGCTATTTCCACCATTGGGCAAATTCTTCCATGGGTTCTTTTATGGTGAAAATTCGTCCAATTTCCGGACTGATTATCGGCATATTTAATTCTTTGGCTTTGGTGGTGGCTTTTTCAATAGGCTCTGTCCATCCGTGCAGGGCAAGTGTAAATGCACCCCAATGCACCGGCATCATATACTGGGCTTTGGCATCTATGGCGGCTTGCACACTTTCTTCGGGCAACATGTGTATGGCTTGCCACTGATGGTTATACTGGCCACATTCTATAAAGGCCAGTTGGAATGGTCCGTATTTTTCACCAATTTCTTTAAAATGTGGTCCATAACCGCCGTCTCCACTAAAGTAAATGGCCGTTTCTTTGTGCTTGATTATCCATCCTCCCCATAATGTAGCATTTCTATCACTACCACGACCAGAGAAATGTTGCGAAGGAGTAAAGATAAATTGTAAACTATCGAACCATGTTTCCTGATACCATTGCAGAATCTCAATTTTATCTGGGGAGATTCCCCATCGCTTTAGGTGATTATCAACACCTATGGGAACATAAAATCTCTTGGTTTTGGCTTTTAGACTTAAAATCGTTTGATAATCCAAATGGTCGTAATGGTCGTGTGAAATTAATATGGCATCGATATTTGGCAATTCTTCGGCGCTAATGGGCAGCTCTTTACTGAATCTTTTGGTGCCTACAAAGCTAACAGGAGAGGGGCTTGGTTCCAACATGGGGTCGATGAGCAGCAATTTGCCGTTTATTTTTAGTAGCAGTGCCGAATGACCGAACCAAAGTATGTGGGTAAGACTGTTGTCTAAACTATCAATGGCTTCTTTACTAATTTTTTTGGTTAAAATGTTGGTTTTAGGTTTGCGCTCCACATCGTTTTTCATCATTTCGCGCATGAGCTTAGCTCCTTGCACATGCATTTCTGTAGGTATCTGGTTTTGGAACTGTCCATTTTGGTAATTTCCTGTTTTTTCGTACTGAGCGATTTGCGATTTATTGGCTTTGCCACCAAATACCGGATTTATTCTGAGAAATAGCATGGTACTTATTGCCATGAAGAAGAGAAAGACGCTAATATAAATTACTATCATTTTTAGTTTTTTCATTGGGTTTATAGTTCGTTTTAAAGTGCCAAAATAGAAATTCTTATTTTCTTGATTGGGTTTAATATATTCATTTTAAGCTTATTTCACATACCATCATTTTTATTAACCAAATATTTTAAAAATATAATAGTAAGGAGTAGCTCTATTTATCTATAGATTTTTATAGTTTTGTTTTGAATTTGTAAGCCAAAATAATTTTTTGAGATTTTTTTCTACCTCTTTAGAAACAATATTAATTGGAAATCAAAATATGTTTGTCATTTAATTGCTTGAAAATAAATAAAACAATAATCCTTAGCTATGAAAAAACTAAAGAACAAGATATTTGCTAGTTTTATGTTGTTGGTTATGATGTTGGCGCTTGCCGGAGTAATTTCTATCGTCGAGTTTCGGTGGTTAATTAATTCTTTGCACGGATTAGTAGAGGATAATTATAAATCTATAGAGGCCAGTAAAACTATGCTCGAAGCGCTGGAGAGAGAAGATAGCGGTATTTTATTGGTGCTTTTAGGCGAAATGGAATCCGGACGAAAAATATTTTTTGCTGCCGATAGTGCATTTATTGCGGCCTTATCTATCGCTAAAAATAATCTTACAGAACCAAACGAAAATGCTTATATTCAATCTATTGAAGATAACTACTTGTTGTATAAGAATTTTTGGAATAAACCTTTGCTACAAACCGATAAGGAAGCCAGTATTTTGTGGTATCAAAATACTGTTCATCATCAGTTTAGCGAAACTAAGCGAAGTATTAACGATCTAATGAATCTGAATCAATCGAGTATGTACGAAAATGCTACTCATTTGAGAGAGAGAAGTCGCAGAGCTATGATGCCCGGGATTGTGGCCATTATTTCTGCCGTTATCTTTTCTTTTGTTCTCCATTTTTTTATTAATCGATATTTTGTTAAACCAATTATTGATTTGGCCATGGCTGTTAAGGCATTTAGACCCGAGGATAAGATTTTAAGAACGAAAATAAATTCTAAAGATGAAATTAAGCAGTTAGAAGAAGCCATTAATCATCAATTAAATAGTATAGTTACCAAATAGTATCGGTAGTATGAATATTTGGTACAAAAAGCTTTTTTGAAAAATAAAAGTTACTGATTTATAGTGTATTAAAAATATTTGCCAGATGAAACCCGAAATTATTATTAAGCATTTAGGATATGTGTTGTTTTTAAACGGAATTTTTTTGTTTATTTCGTTTTTAATCTCTGCCTATTTAAACGAAACCAGCTCTATTCCTTTGTTGTACAGTGCCTTTATTTGTGGAATTTTTGGATTGTTTCCGGTTTTGTTTGTCGAACGTACAGAAAATATTATCTTCGAAGAAGGTCTGGTTATAGTGGTTTTGGGGTGGTTTATGACTTGTGTAGCCGGAATGCTGCCTTATTTAATGTGGGGCGGAGAATTTACCTTGGCAAATGCGTGGTTTGAGAGTGTTTCGGGCTTCACTACCACCGGAGCTACCGTTTTAAACGATATTGAAGCTTTACCAAAAGGATTGCTTTTTTGGCGTTCTTCCACGCATTGGATTGGCGGTATTGGCATTATCATTTTCGTATTGTTGATATTACCGCAATCGAAAGGTGCCCGAATCAATATATTTCATACCGAAGTATCTGATTTATCTAAAATGAATTTTCGTTTCAGGGCTCGCAAAATTATTCAAATTCTTGCGCTTATCTATTTAAGCCTTACGGTTTTAGAAACAGCGTTTTTGATGATGGCAGGTATGTCGTTTTTCGATGCCGTAAACCATTCTTTTGCCACAGTTGCCACTGGTGGTTTTTCTACAAAAAATTTGAGTGTGGCTGCTTACGATAGTTTAACCATAGAAATTATTATTATGGTTTTTATGGTGCTTAGCGGGATTCATTTTGGTATTATTTTTAATACAGTTAGTTTAAAATCAAATAACATTTTTACTTCATCCTTGGTTAGGGCTTTTGTTTTTGTAATGTTTGTTGGTATTATTGTTATCAGCATAAAGCTTTACCTTTCTGGAATGTTTAGTTTTCCTAATGCCTTGAGGTATGCGTCGTTTCAGGTAATTTCTTTGGGCACTACCACCGGATTTGCCACTATTGATACTGCTAATTGGCCTATTTTTACTCAGATAGTGCTCATTTATTTTACAATACAATGCGCCATGACTGGTTCTACTTCGGGCGGATTAAAGTTCGACAGGGTATATATTCTGTTCAAATCTATTGGTAAGCAAGTTCGCCTTTTAAAACATCCAAGAGGGGTATTTGTCGTTAAAATTAACGATAAGCCTGTGGATGAAAAACTGGAATATCAAACTTTGGTTTTTGTGGTTCTTTATGTAGTTACTTTTTTTACAAGCACTTTTATTCTTACAGCACTCGACGTGGATGCGATGACTGCTTTTTCTGCATCTATTGCTACCATTGGAAATGTAGGTCCCGGTTTCGAAAACGTTAGTTCTCTGGGTAATTTTTCTACAATCCCTGATTTGGGGAAATATGTGCTTAGTGGAAATATGTTTTTAGGGAGGTTAGAAATTTTTAATATCCTTGCATTATTTAGCTTAAAAAATTAGATAAAATATATGGATGTTGATTATATAGATAACCAGAATTTTTTTCAATCTGATTTCTCTGCTACTGATTTTTCCGGCAAAATTTATGATGATTGTGTATTTACGCAATGCAATTTTGAAAAGGCTAATTTAGCTGGGGCTCGTTTTGTTTCTTGTCGTTTTGTAGATTCTAATCTTAGTTTGGCTAATCTAAACCAAACCATTTTTAGTGATGTTTTGTTCGAAAATTGTAAAATGCTTGGTTTGCTTTTTAACCAATGCCACAATTCGGGTATTTCGTTTCGATTTAAGCATTGCCGGCTCGATCAATCTGTATTCTCGGGCTTAAAACTAAAGAAAATGCATTTTCCGTTTTGTTCTCTAAAGGATGTTGATTTTGAAGATTGCGACATCTCGGATGCATTTTTTGAAGAATGTGATTTAAGCAATGCAGTATTTGAAAACACCAATCTCGAAAAGGCCGATTTTCGATCTGCTAGGTTTTATCGGATTCATCCGGAAAGGAATAAAATTAAAAATGCATTTTTTTCCTGGCCTATGCTCATGGGACTTTTGGAATACTATCAAATTAAAATTGAATAGCATGCTACGGTAATAAGCGTATTATACCTAATTGTGCTTATGCCTTCTACTAATGCCCAAAACAATACTGAGCATTTCGTTGTTCTACTTTCCAGAAAGTGCGCAGTTACAGGCTATCCAAATCCATAGGTATTATCCAAAGTTTGTTCTAATATTTTAAAAATTGTTTAGAATAATCAGATAATTATACTATTGGTTTTATTCCTTGAATATCTCCAATGAGAAATGTATGTTTACCTTTAGCTGCAATTTCTCGAATTGTTTCAAGATACTGCATAAACTGAATACTTGGGTCGTTTTTTACTAATTCGGCAGCATTTTTAAGTGCTCTGGCTGCGGCTACTGTTGTTCTTGCGTTTTCTAAATCGGCTTTGGCTTTAATTTTGGCTTCTAAATGTTTGGCAAAAAGCTCTTGGATATTTTTTGGGAAATTGATGTCCTTTATTTGGGCTTGCTCAATTACAATTCCTAATTTTGCTACACTTTCGGTAAGTTCGTTGTTGGTTATTTCGGAGAGCGAATCGCGCGATTCCATCATGCTTTCGCTATCTATTTGGCCAATTTTTTTACGCACAGCTACTTGTACAAGGTGGTAAAGATGCGAAACTGCATCAGAAATAATGTAAGAAATAGGTCGGTCTAATGGAAATTTCGTCAGAAATAATTCCGGATTATCTATTCGATATACCAATCCGGCCGAAAAACGTAGTGCAATATTATCCTTTGTAAGGGCTTCCTGGCCTATCAGACTTATGAAGCTCGATGTTGTTGGCACAGTTATTAGCATTAGTTCTTTTTTAAAATCGAAATAGCGGTAAATACCGGGTTCAAGTTTTTGTTGAAATTGATTTTTTTTGTATAAAAAACCTATAGTATTGGGTTTTACGTCGAATATTTTTCTATATTTCATGTGGGTAAATTTTAGAATTTTATATTTTGTGTGCATTATTGAGTTCAGTCTAAAAAGATTGAAAAAATGATTATACCCCTGCCAGCGTTTTCTTAATTGACTTATAAACTGTTTAGTACAATTACAGCATTTTATAAAAATCAACGCTGGCAGGGTTTTTAGACCGGACTCATTATTTATTTAGCCATTTTTTTGTGATGCATTTTTTTCTGGCTTTCGAAAGTCGAAAGGAGAAAAACCATCTATTTTAGGGGAGACATTCTTGAGCAGGTTCAATTTTTGAACATGCGGTATCCGAATGTCTGCATACCGGAAATAAATTTGGGTCTAACCCAGTTTTTCGCCTTTCTTTTTCAGATTAACATTCTGGAGCAGATTTTTGTCTGCGTTGCAACCATTGCAATCGAAAGATTCGAACTTTCTTGGAACTTACCTGCGCTATACCCTGTTTGAAGTAAGTTCCTGAGTAAACAGGTGGCGCTTATTTTGTCAATTCGTTAATTGCCTTATTTATGTATTCGTTTAATGGCTTTTGTACTTCAAATAGTGCTAAAACCTTTTTTTCAAAGCTACTTTCAAGTACTTCATTGTCGCTAAATTTTTTTGTAGATAAATACTCTTTATACCGGAGTAATGCAATATCTTCGAAATCTTTCGGAAAACCTTTGGGCGCTGTTTTTAGTTGATCGCCGCTTAGTTCGCCGAATGCTGAAGTATAGCTTTTGGCATGAATAATGCCTTTAAATTCTTTGGCGTTGTTATAAATCTCTGTGCGAACGGCATTTAAAAAGTCGGGTTGCGGACAATATAAACCTCCGCCTGCGAGACTTTCTCCCGGCTGAATATGTATATAGAAGCCTGCTTTGTCGGAGTTTCTTCCGCTTGGAGCCATATAAGCTCCGAAATGCGTTTTGAAAGGCTCTTTGTTTTTTGAAAACCTTACATCCCTGTATATCCTGAATGCACAATCGCCTGCTTCTAAACCTGAAAAACCTGCATTGTTTTTACTTAATTCGATTAATAATCTATTTATCAATTTATGAAACTGCTCTTTGGCTTTTTCGTATTCTCCCTTATGTTCTTGAAACCATTGCCTGTTATTGTTCTCCTGTAAGTCGTATAAAAAACTTAAAATTTCGTTCATCTAAAGTTTGTTTAATATGATTTCTCTTAATTTTATAAATGTATTTTTATCTTTTTCTACAAATGTTTTAATGCCATGGGTTTCGAGCATTATTTTATCTTGCTCGTCGGCAAAACCCGAAACTACTATTAGTTCTATGTTGGCATGAATTTCTTTAATGAAATCGATGAGGGGTAGGGCGGTTTCTGGTTGGGCGTTGTCGTTTTCTACAAGATAATCGAGTAGCACAAAATCAGGCATGCGACTTAATTCGTATTTTGCTTCTTTTAAGCTGTAGAATGTATGATAAGTTATGCTATACTCTTCTAGTTCAGAATTTAATCTCTCTAGAAAATCTACCAATAATTGGGTATAAAGGGCATCATCTTCAACAATAAAAAATACTAAATTTTTCATTACCTTAATGTATTACAATATTTGATTTCTGGTTTTCTTGTCAAACTTTTTGCTAATTTACGAAATTTTCTCCTTTTTTTTGTTTTTCTCTGTAAATTTTAACTACATTACCTTTTGTCTGAATTTTATACTTTTTTTTATGATAATAGCGGTAAATGCAAGGTTTTTAATAAAAAATAAGCTCGAAGGAATTGGCTGGTACAGCTACGAAGTTTTAAAACGAATCGTGATTGCTCATCCCGAACATCAATTTCTATTTCTTTTCGACAGGCCGTTTGATGAGGAGTTTATTTTTGCCAGGAATATTGTTCCTCTGGTTTTGCCGCCACCGGCGCGACATCCGGTTTTGTGGCATATCTGGTTTCAGATAATGGTGCCCTGGGTGCTTAGAAGGTATAAAGCAGATGTATTTTTTTCGCCCGATGGTTTTGTCCCTCTGTACGCTAAGGTTAAAACGGTGGCAGTTATTCATGATATTAATTTTGAACGATATCCCGAATTTGTACCATTTCTTACTTCTTGGTATTATCGCCGTTTTTTTCCCAAGTTTGCAGCTAAATCCAGTATAATTATCACTGTATCAGAATTTTCTAAAAATGAGATTATTAAGTTTTATCATATTGATGAAGATAAAATTTCGGTTATCTATAATGGTGTAAATGAGAAGTATATTATTTCGGGTAAGCAAGAGAATCTAATGAATATGAAGTCCTATTTTCTTTTTGTTGGTGCATTATCGCCACGAAAGAATATTGAATTTTTGCTTCGGGCATTCGATTCTTTTAAAGCGTCATCAAATGCTGATGTAAGTTTGCTTATTGTGGGCGAAAAAATGCATCTAAATAAACAAATGAACAAGATTTTTCTGGACATGGAATACAAAAATGATGTTCGCTTCTTAGGTCGTTTGCCACTCAAGGATTTAGTAGATGTATACAAGAATGCTCTGGCGATGGTTTTTATTCCTTATTACGAAGGCTTTGGAATACCTTTGGTCGAAGCTATGGCTTCGGGCATTCCGGTAATTGCCTCGGATATTGATGTGCTGCGTGAAGTAGCTCAAGATGCCGCAATTTTTGTGCCGCCTGCTCAAGTGCAAACTGTTGCCGCCGCAATGACTAGTATTTGGCTAGATACAACTTTATGGGCTGATTTGAGCAAAAAGGGTTTGTTAAGAGCTGCATATTTTTCGTGGAATAAAAGTGCTGAAAAAGTTTGGAAGGAGATTGCACAATTTTTGCACTAAAGCCTTTTTTCTTTTTACATTTGTGCGATGCAAAACAGGCTTTTTCCGTATTATAAAGAGGGTCTTATTGAGGCCGGATGCGACGAGGCCGGACGCGGGTGTCTGGCTGGCCCTGTATTTGCTGCTGCCGTTATTTTGTCGGTCGATTTTTTTCATCCGCTGCTTAACGATTCTAAAAAACTGAGCGAGAAGAACCGATATCTACTACGTGAATACATTGAGCAAAATGCCCTTGCTTTTGCGGTTGGGAGTGTCGATAATGAGTTGATAGACAAGATAAATATTCTGAATGCTTCTTTCTTGGCTATGCACATTGCAATAGAACAATTAAGCATAAAGCCCCAATTATTGATTATTGATGGCAACAGATTTAATAAATACAATAAAATTCCGCATAAGTGCATTATTAAGGGCGATTCATTGTATCAATCTATCGCCGCTGCCAGTATTTTGGCCAAGACTTACCGCGACGATTTTATGAAAAATCAACATATGCTTTTTCCGCAATACGCATGGAATAAAAATATGGGATATCCAACCAAATTGCATCGCGAAAGGATTAAAATGCATGGTATTTCGCCTTTGCACCGAAAAAGTTTTTCTATGGGAAATGATCAGTTGAGTTTCGATTTTGAAAATAATTCTTAAATATAGGCTATGCTTAGCGAGTTAATCAATTCCGGACGTGAATATATTGTGGCATCTTATATTCAGTCTTTTATCAAGGATTATGCCGAGGTGGTATCAGTTTCGCTGAATACTTATAACAGGAGTATGGAGTTTAGAATCAGGCTTATTGGCGAATCGGATATAACGCTGGCAACCGTGCTTGGGTATAAAATACTGAAAGATGAGTTTGATAATACTTTTTTTTGTTACGAAGAATTTCTAACTACAAAGCCATGGGTGAATAAACTGGTAAATAATTATTCCTATTTGGTGGTCAAAAATAAACAGTTTGAGATTCCACACAAATGGGTGAAAAAAACTTTACCCTTTATTTTAGGTGATAAAGCTAAGCTAAAAGTTTGATTTTGCGATTTTCTTAGATAAATTTTTCTAAAAACATGTTGATTACTTCAACCAAAATTAGTACAATAATGATTATTTCGAGTAAATTGCTCTTATTGTGCTGAATAAGGTCTTTGAATAGCTCCAGATTTTCTTTCACTATTTGCAAACTATAATCAATATTCTTGAATCTTATACGAATATCGAAAATTTGCCTAATTCCTGCGTCTACTTTGCTCAAATACTCATCGTCCCATGTTTCTTCAGGCTGATCAATTACATATAATTCGTCTACAATATTGTTTTTTACATTTAAGGTTTTGCCTATTACAATCAACAACTGTTTTGCCGACATGGATAGTTTGCCTTGTTTTTCCAGTTTTTTAGTATAACCATTGGTTTCGGTTAATATTTTATCGGTAAGCGATTGATAATAATCCAAAACAACCGATTGCCCAACATTTAGCATCACAATTTTCAGTACATCCGAAGTGGTTTTTTTTAAATGAGCTTCATTATGCTTAAACTTATCATCGCCATCAGTCTCATAAATAATAAACTCGTCGGTAATTCTTTCTTCAAGCGTATTTTGTGCGTATTGCTTAATCAAATCCAGTAATTCTGTCGATTTTATTTCGTCGTAGCCAAGCAAAACAGCCACTCCATAAGATAATATATACAAATATTGGTCTTGCTCGCTTTTGTAAAATAATTCAGAAATTGAATAATGCATTGCTTTGGCTGAGTAATCTTGCTTAAATTTCTTTAAATCAATATTGTCTGCAATTTGGTAAGCCATAATTTTAAAACTTTTCATTTCCATTACTATTTATATTATTTACTTTGAATGTAGGCGCTTGGTAGTTTTTTGGTAGGTAATTTGCCGGAATTGTCGTGTAATTTCCATCGCGTTGAGCCCTATAATGGGGCGACAAAATTTCCACGCCTGCTTCAAAAAATACATCCTGAATATTTTGATGCAAAAGACTATAGATTTTGGCCTGTCTATTTGTTTCTTTCGATGATGCATTTAATTGGTAAGATACATAAAAATCGTCGAGACTGGTTTGCAGAACAAATGGTGCAGGTGTTTTTAATATGGTTTCGGTTTTAAGTGCCGCATTTATCAAAAGTTCATGTATTTGCCGCCAGGGAATGTCGTAACCAAGAGTTACGGTAGTGTAATATACCATACCATCGTTTTCTTTTGATGTGCTATAGTTTAATACGCTCGATGATAGTATGTTGGCGTTTGGGATGGTAATATATTCGTTTTTTGATGTCAGAAGGCGGGTTACAAATGGTGTTTTTTCTAAAACATCGCCTTCAATATCATTTATTTTTATTCTGTCGCCTATTTTGAATGGTCGCATGTAAGTCATAACCAATCCGGCCACCATATTACCAATTATGCTTGTGCTGCCCAAAGAAAACATGATACCTAGGAAAACCGAAACTCCCTGAAAAACAGGAGATTCGGAGCCGGGGAGATAGGGAAAAATCATTACGAACATAAATGCCAATACCAAGAAACGAATTATATTAAAAGTAGGTTTTGCCCAATCCGGATAAAAACCAGGGAAATTTAAATTTCCTTCTTCTATTTCGTTGGTTAAAAATCGCAAAAATTTTATCAGATACCGGGTGGCAATAATGATTACAATTATTGTGAATAAATCCGGAAGATAATTTAATATACTTAATCCTATTGATTTAACTGGTGAAAACAAATAACCAAACAATGTTTCTGCTAAGCGTTGTGTGGGTGGAAAAATACTAAATAGTATCGGAAGGGTTAGATATAATTGCAATAGATTTAGAGCCCAACGCATTATTTTTGAACCAAATATGGCAATATCAGTAAGCGTATCGTCGTCAATAAACTGATAATCTTTTATTTTTATTCCTTTTATTCTTGTGCCTTTCTGTTTTAAAATCCAATTGTCTACTTTGTACTTAAAAAATCGGTTAATTAGTTTTATAAGAATTATCTGAATAAAGATTACCAAAATTACTAAGGTAATTTGTTTTAGCAGTGTAAGCAAGCTTTTGTTTTCTTTGTAGTAAACTATATCATTCTCAATTTTTTGCTTGTAGATGCTCGCCAATTCCATTTTCGATTTTCCATGCCAAAGTGCATCGTAATCGGTTATGTTTATTAATGTTCGGTCTTTGAATAGAATATCTACTGTTTGACCATAATCGTAAAGCTGCAAGGTATCAAAATCAAGGATATATTGTTCGTATGTGGTTTTTAATCTGGAGTCAATTAATTGTGCTCGCTCGCCCGAAGATATTTTTTGCCACTTCGTAAAGATAAAAAATAAGGTATCTTCGTAAGGCGCTATCGGGTAACCTTTGGCAATTTTTTTTAGGCTGTCTATTTCGGTTTTCATCCTTTCCTTGGTAATAGAATCTTGCTGCTGCAAGGCATTCAATTTGGCTTCCACCTCTTTTCTTTTTTTTGTTTCAGTGGCCGAAATTTGTTCAAGCTCTTCTATCAGTTTTTGTTTTGCTATGGAATCCACTTTCCTGAGCGAATCTGCTCTTTTTATCCATTGTATGGTGCTGTCTTCCTGAAAATATATATTCTTATTGGTGTTTTGGGCATTGGCTGATATTGTAAACAGCAATATTATGAGTGAGTAAAATATACATGGATTTGCGTTCATAGTTGGATGAAAATTTCGAGTAAATATATAAAAAAAACATCTCTTGAATTGTGCTTTTTTGAGATGTTTTTTTATTTGATATTATTATTTGAAAGCAAGAGGATATCTTTTCGGTTAAATTTTGATTCTAAAACTTATTTATGTAGTTTAATTTTCGGCGATTTTATCAGCTCATTTGCATATTTTAGGGCTTCGTCAAAATTTACATGTATATTATTCAAATCAATAATTTTTTCGAATTGATTTTTTAGCATACATTCTTTTACTTGCTTATTTACTCCGGAAAGCACTATTTGTACATTCTCTGCTTTTAACGTTTTAATGGTATCTTTTAAATTATGTGCTCCTGTGCTATCCATAAATGGCACATGGCGCATACGAATTATGAGTATTTTATTTCGGATTCCTAAATTTTTTATCACTTCGCAATACTCTTTGGCGGAGGCAAAAAACAAAGGGCCGCTGATTTCGTAGATGCCTATTTCGTGTGGTATGTTGCTATAATCGTCTATTAAATCTGAGTCAATCGGTTCTTGCATTGAATGAATATCCGACATCCTCTTCATAAACAACAACGAAGCTAAAACTACTCCTATTTCAAGAGCTACGGTTAAGTCCACAAATACTGTTAGCAAGAAAGTGGATAAAAGCACAAGTACATCGAAAGAGCGGCCTTTTAAAATCGACCTAAAAGAGCGCCATTCGCTCATATTATAGGAAACTACAATTAGAATCCCGGCCAAAACCGACATGGGTATTAGTTTGGCCCACTTTCCAAAAAATAGCATAATAAATAGCAAGGTAATGGCATGTATAATTCCCGCAACCGGGGTTCTGCCTCCGTTTTTTATGTTGGTTGCTGTACGTGCAATGGCGCCTGTGGCCGGAATTCCCCCAAAAAAAGGTGTTATTACATTGGCTATGCCCTGAGCTATTAATTCAGTATTGGAACGATGTTTTCCGCTAATCATGCCATCGGCTACTACGGCCGATAACAAAGATTCTATACCTCCAAGAAGGGCTATTGTTAAGGCCGGTTGCAGATAATTGCCAAGCGAGCCCCATTCAAAATCTGGTATGCTAAGGCTTAGCTTTCCCGAAATTTCTCCGAAATACGTTTCTATTGTGGGCACCGGAATACTGAATATTTGTATGACGGGAGTGATTAGCATAATTGCGATGAAAGAACCGGGCACTATACTTTTGTATTTGGTGCTAAGCAGGATTATGGCTATTGTTAAAAGTGTTATGACTATTGACCATGGATTTAGGGTGTGTATTTCCTGCGCAAACATCATCCATTTTTGAGTAAAATCGGCTGGTACTTTTACAATATCAAGCCCTAGAGCGTCTTTAATTTGTGTAGAAAAAATAACCAAAGCAATGCCACTGGTAAAGCCTACAACAAGTGGTCGGGGAAAAAATTTGAGTAAATTTCCCAGTTGAAGTAATCCAAAGGCTATTAAAATAAATCCGGCTAAAACGGTAGATATTAATAAGCCTCCTAAACCGTATTGTTCAATTATTCCATAAACAATAACAATAAATGCTCCTGTTGGGCCACCAATCTGAACCCTGCTGCCTCCCAAAAAAGATATCAAAAATCCGGCTATTACTGCCGTTACTAAGCCTTTGTCGGGGGATACTCCTGAGGCTACTGCAAAAGCTATAGCCAGTGGTAGTGCCACAATTCCAACTACTACGCCCGACATGGCATCTTTGGTAAACTGTTCTTTTCCATAGCCCTCTTTTAGAACAGTAAAGAATTTAGGCTTAAAAAGTGTATTCATTTTCCTTATTAAAAAAAGCGCGCAAATGTATAGGTTTTTTGAATCTAAATAAATGAATTTTAGTTTTTTTTGATAGAATGCAGAATGTTTTTCAAAACTAACTTAAAAATGCTTTTCTTTGCATCACGAATATTATTCTGGTATAAGCTGGCAAATACCGATAAATTATTACTAGTAGTTTGTTTTATTTTATGATAGCTAAGATTAGAAATGTATTGATTGGCGAAAACGAATGTATTCAAATCCAGAGCATGACCAATTTTCCTGCGCTGGATATGGACGCTAATTTAATGCAGTGCAGATTATTATATTCAATGGGATGCAAAATAATTCGCTTTGCCACACAGCGTGCGGCCGAAATCGAAGCAGTTGCCGGATATAGAAAACTTTTGCAACTTGAGTTTCCCGATATTTGCATTGTCGCCGATACCCATTTTAGCCCGGTGGTTGCCGAACTGGCAGCCAATGTTTTTGACAAAGTGCGCATTAATCCTGGCAATTTTGTTGATAGGAATATTTCTACTAAGATTTATTCTGATGATGATTTTGCTACCGAGAGAAAAAAAATCGAAGCCCAGTTTATTCCTTTTTTAAAAAAATGCGAAAAAAATAATACGGCAATCAGAATTGGAAGTAATCATGGCTCTCTCTCGGAACGTATGATGCAAAAATACGGAAATACTGCTGTTGGTATGGTGGAATCTGTTTTGGAATTTTTAGAAATTGCGGAAAATGCTCATTTTGCAAATTTAGTTATTTCTTTAAAAGCAAGTAGTCCGTTGATGATGATTGAAGCTAATAGGTTGCTTATGAGTAAAATGATCGAAAATGGCTTCATTTATCCATTGCATTTGGGGGTTACTGAGGCGGGCAGTGGCGACGAGGGTAGAATTAAATCGGCCATTGGAATTGGAACACTTTTGCTTGATGGAATAGGTGATACTATCCGGGTTTCTCTTACAGAACCACCTGAAAATGAAATTAATCCGGCGAAATATATAATACAAGCTGCGGGCGTAGAAAGTGAGAAGCATCAAGCTTTTGTGTCTTCCAAAAGGCTAACGGCGAAAATTCCATACGTAGTAAGTCGTTTTAAAAACGGGTTTGAGCGCTTTCCTGATTATTATTTCGATCAGTTCCGTTTAACGAATCAGTATGGTCAGTCAATCAGTGATGATATAGAAATAGTAATTATTGACATTTCAATGGATTTGCCGACTAAAATCGGTAGCATTAAAAAACAAATCTCTGATGCTGATGAAAAAAAAAATATGACTGATTTTTTACTTCATTATAGGAGTGATGAGCCTGATTGGGAAAAATTTTTAATTTATAGCGCTGTGCATTTTGGAGCCTTATTTATAGATGGCTTTGGAGATGGCATCTGGATTGAAAATGAGAATTTTTCTGCAAATAATCTGGTTAAGCTCTCGTATCAGATATTGCAGGCTGCCGGCAGAAGACTTAGTTTTCCAGAAATAATTAGTTGTCCGGGCTGTGGACGTACATTATTCGATTTAGAAACTGTGGTAAGCGATGTAAAAAAACACATGGACATAATCAGCAACATTAAAATTGCCGTTATGGGATGTATTGTAAATGGCCTGGGTGAGATGGCAGATGCCGATTACGGAATAGTTGGGGCTGGTAAAAATCGGGTAAACATTTTTTATCAGCGTAAAATGGTGAAGCAAAATATTCTGGCATCTCAGGCTATGGATGCCATGCTCGAAATATTATCTCGTAATAATCATCTGAAATAAATGATTATTTTTGGAATTTGAGAAGAATAATTAACTTAGTTTAATTTTCGGTGGGGGGCATTAAATTTTTTTGGAATAAGTGAAAAGAAATATGGGGTTACAATTACTATTTCCTGAAAAGCCCGGAAAAAGATAATTCTGGCAGGAAAATTGTTCCAAATACATTAGAATGATTATTCATTGAAAGCATTTTTTAAATATATTTTGAAATTAAAAAATTAGGCAGTAATTTTACGATTACGAAAAAGTTATACCCAAATAATAGAATTGTAATGAAAAAAATACTCGTATCGCTGCTAATAGTAGCGTTACCATTGTATCAGATACAGGCTAAAGAAATAGTTATCGAAGGAGTTTTTCAGGGAAAGAATCTGATTATTTATAATCCTTTTGCTGCAACTGGCGTAGGTTTTTGTATTTATGAGGTTACCGTTAACGGAAATGTCATTACCGATGAAATTAACTCCACTTCTTTTGAAATAGATATGGCTTACTTTCGTTTGCAAAAAGGCGATCCTGTAAAAGTAGTCATTAAGCATAAAGAAGGTTGTACTCCTAAAATTGTTAATCCGCACGTGTTAAGGCCGGCAGCTACCTTTACCACTACTGCCATTACTGTCGACAGAAACGGTTTGCTTAGCTGGACAACCATAGAGGAAAGTGCATCATTGCCATTTTATGTGCAGCAATTCCGGTGGAATAAATGGGTAAGAGTTGGAATTGTGCAAGGTAAAGGAACTCCAGGAAGTAATTCCTATACTTATAACGTACATTTGCATAGCGGCATTAATAAATTTAGAGTTATGCAGTTAAATTATAATAATCAGCCAAGATATTCCCTCGAAGCCGAATATAATAACCGATTAATGCCTACAGTTACCTATGCGATGAATAAATCTAAAAAATCTATTGATTTTTCTGCTGAAACCGATTTTGAAATTTATGATTATTTCGGAAAACTTCGGGCTAAAGGTTTTGGACTTTCAGTAGATATTGACAAACTCGAGAAAGGTGATTATTTTTTGCAGTTTGATAACTCCATTGAAAAGTTTACAAAAAAATAATTTTAGATAATTTTTTTTGCTTCAACTTTTGACATAATTAAATGTCAAAAGTTTTTTTATGAACATTATCAATGCTTCTATCTGGTTAGTCTACCTGGTTTTATGCATACTTCGAGCGTTTCTCTTTATATTGTTTTTAAATTACAGGAACTAAGCACGCTTTTTATTTATTATTTTGGCGCTATATTTTACTATGGAAAACAATCTGGCAGGCATATATATTCATATTCCCTATTGTAAAACCAAATGCAACTATTGCGATTTTTACAGTGTAATCAATAAGTCAAACGAAAAACAGTTTCTTCAGGCCATTCTGAATGAAATTTTGCTTCAACAGCATTTTTTTTTGCCTGGAACCAAATTGTCCAGTATTTATTTTGGTGGCGGAACTCCTAGTTTTATCGAAAAAAATCACATCGAAAATATATTAAGTCAAATTCATCAGGTTTTTGCTGTTGTTCCGAATGCCGAAATTACATTAGAAGCCAATCCCGACGATTTGAGTTTTGATTCCTTATCAGATTACAAAAGAATGGGCTTTAACAGGCTAAGTATGGGAGTTCAAAGCCTTATTCCGGATCAATTGCGCTTCATGCAACGACGACATACGGTTCAGCAGGCACAAGAATCGGTGAACAGTGCCCTAAAAGTTGGTTTTGATAATATCAGCATCGATCTTATTTATGGATTGCCAGAGTTAAAAATTTCGGAATGGGAAGCATCGCTCAATTCGGCAATGCAATGGCCGGTTTCGCACCTTTCGGCTTATCATCTAACTGTGGAAGAAGGCACTTTACTGCATAAGCAGGTTAAAAGTGGATTAATAAGCGTAATTTCCGACGAATTATCTTATCAGCAATTCGAAATTTTAATGGATTTGGCATCCAAACATGGTTTTGAGCAATACGAAATTTCTAATTTCGCCAGGAATAGCAAATATTCGCAACACAACTCTGCGTATTGGCATCAGAAACCTTACCTTGGGCTTGGCCCCTCTGCTCATTCATATAATCTGGATAAAAGATGCTGGAATCCACCAAATTTGAATACCTATATCAAAAAACTTATAGCTGATATACTTACTTTTGAATGCGAAGAATTATCCATTTTGGATAAATTTAATGATATGATAATTACATCTTTGCGTACTTCGCATGGCCTATCGCTTGAGCCATTATTTTCCATTTTTAATCCCGGAACAAAATGGCTTGAGAAATTGCAGAAAATGGTGGCCGAAGGATGGATTATAAACGAAAAGGAGCATTACAGGCTGAGTCGCAAAGGGATTCACCTGGGCGATAATTTGATGGCAAATCTAATGATTGTTAATGATTAATTTTTTTAGAAATACGATGTAATGATGATAATAGACGAACAAACAATAAATAGCAAATGGCGTTATTTGCAAGCCAAACTTAGCACGCAGTTTGGTGCAGATATTGATACCGTAAATACCCTTTATCTTATTGGAATACAGGAAAGTGGTGCGGGATTCGATAAATATTCCAAAGACGAAAAAACTAGTTTGATAACAATTGGAAATAATAAAGTGATGAGCTATTTTGGGTATTACCGGCAGGCAGGAACGGAAGAAAATGGATGGCCTGCATATAAACAAATTGAATCTACCGAAAATCTTTCACAGGAAAAAAAGGATGTACTTATTATGGAAGGAATAATTCGGTATTTTATCGAGATTGAGTATATTTGAATCCGAAAGTTTTGCGTTATACTGAGAAATTGTTTTTTAAGTATAACGCAAAATGCTTGTAAAAACGCAAAATTTTGTATATATAAAAATAACTCAAATCTGATACAAATGAAAAAGACAGTATTGATTTTATTGGTTTTAATCGTTTTTTTTAATCTAACCAGCATGGCGCAAAAATACGTAATTATTTCTACTGAGTTTGGTGATATGAAAGTAAAACTCTATGATGAAACTCCATTGCATCAAGAAAATTTCATTAAATTGGCAAAGGACGGATTTTATAATGGAACTATTTTTCACAGAGTAATCCGTGAATTTATGGTTCAAGGCGGAGACCCCGAATCAAAAAATGCCCAAGCCGGTGCTCCTCTGGGAAGTGGTGGCCCCGGATATACTATTCCTGCTGAATTAAAAGCCGAATTTTTTCATAAAAAGGGCGCATTAGCTGCTGCCAGGCTGGGAGATCAAATGAATCCGGGAAAAGCTTCGTCGGGCTCACAGTTCTATATTGTACAGGGAAAAACATATACAAACGAGCAATTAACTATGTTTGAAGGCCGTTTGGGCTTCAAATTCTCGGCTGAGCAAAGAACTGCCTATACCACCGTTGGCGGAACTCCTTTTCTCGACAGGCAATACACTGTTTTTGGAGAAATTGTTGAAGGACTTGATGTGATTGATAAAATTGCCGGAGTTCCTTGCGATGGTCGCGACAGACCCAACAAGGATATAAAAATGACAGTAAAGCTTGTCGAATAGGGCTTTTTTTTATTCTAAAAATTTATACTTTTGCCCAAATATTGGCAACAGAGGAGATTGATATGCAACAAAAAATCAGAGAACTTACAGAATTGCTCGATCGTTTTGACCCGAAATCGGCAGATGAACTCGAACAATTTCGTATTCAGATGTTGGGAAAAAAGGGTGAAGTTACCCTTTTATTTTCACAATTTAAGGATGTTCCATCTGAACAAAAAAAAGAGATGGGGGCAATACTTAATACCTTAAAAACAAATACACAGGATAAAATTAACTCTTTTAAGGATTTACTTCAATCTAATAATAAAAAGCAGTTTTATCTTGATTTAAGTTTGGCTGCCGACCCTTTTAAATTAGGCTCCAGGCATCCGGTTTCTTTGGTACATAATCAAATTGTTGAAATTTTCTCCCGATTAGGGTTTACTGTTTTCAATGGACCCGAAATCGAAGACGATTGGCATGTATTTAGTGCATTAAATTTTCCCCCGGAGCATCCGGCGCGCGATATGCAGGATACTTTTTTTGTGAATCAAAAGGATCAAATTCTGCTTCGCACGCACACTTCATCAGTGCAGGTTAGGGCTATGGAAGCACTTAAGCCGCCAATCAGAACGATTGCCCCTGGTAGAGTTTATCGCAACGAAGCTATTTCAGCACGCTCTCATTGTCAGTTTCATCAGATTGAGGGTTTATATATAGATAAAAATGTTTCTTTTGCCGATTTAAAACAAACTTTGCTCTTTTTTGCCAAAGAATTCTTTGGGCAGAATACCAAAATTAGGCTAAGACCATCTTATTTTCCATTTACCGAACCTTCGGCAGAGGTGGATGTGTCTTGTTCGTTATGCGGGGGCGAAGGCTGTAATGTTTGCAAATATACCGGTTGGCTCGAAATTTTAGGTGCTGGCATGGTTGATCCAAATGTATTGGATGCCAGTGGAATTGATAGTAAAATATATACAGGTTATGCTTTCGGACTGGGTCTGGAGAGAATAGCTATGCTTAAGTACGGTATAACTGATATACGCATTCTGTTTGAGAACGATGTAAGGTTTCTTGAGCAATTTAAAAGCGTTTTTTGATTCAATTTTTCTTGGTTTACTAAATCACATTTGCATTGTGCAGAGTTAATAAATTATGTTTTTTATCTTTGCACTCCTAAATTTTTATTATTACATTTGCAGGCCCTGAAAATATGATAATCGTGCAATGGGAGATTGTTCTTTTACAGGGTGTTGAATAATCTTGAGTAGCACAAAAATAAAAATTATGAAAGTATTAGAGTTAAAAGGTTCTTTACGCGAGAATGTTGGTAAAAGTAGTACAAAAGCATTGAGAAAGAATGGCGACGTTCCATGCGTTCTTTATGGTGGTAATGAAACTATTCATTTTTTCATGCCCGACAAAGAATTTCGTCAGTTGGTTTTTACACCAAATGTATATTTGGCTAAATTAATTTTAGGCGAAAATCAATTTGAAGCTATTCTTCAAGATGTTCAGTATCATCCTGTTAGTGATGAAGCTTTACACGTTGACTTTTATCAGGTGAAAGAAGATAAACCTATTATTATTGCAATTCCTGTGGCTACTTCTGGATTAGCAGATGGTGTGAAACAAGGCGGTAAATTGCAGATTTCTTACAGAAGATTAAAAGTTAAAGGTTTAATTAAAGACATTCCTGATGTACTTTATGTTGATGTTACTAACGTTGGTTTAGGACAAAGTGTAAAAGTTGGTCAGTTAAATTTCGAAAATCTTGAGCTTCTTGATCCTAAAAACGCTGTGGTAACAACAGTTAAATTAACACGTGCCGCCAAAGGTGCTAAAGGAACCGAATAATTTTATTGCGTGAAGTATTTAATTGTGGGTCTCGGAAATATTGGCGAAAAATATATAAATACTCGTCATAATATTGGTTTTAATGTATTGGACGCTCTGGCTGGAGCGTCCAATATTGCTTTTGAGCATCAGCGTTATGCTTTTTATGCCAATTATAAATATAAAGCTAAAATGCTGATATTGATTAAGCCTACAACATTCATGAATCTTAGCGGTAATGCCATTCGATATTATTTACAGCAAGAAAATATCGCTCCCGAAAATATGCTGGTCATTGTAGACGATTTAGCCTTAAACTTTGGAGTCATTCGTATCAAAAAGCAAGGTTCAGATGGGGGACATAATGGTTTGGCGGATATTATTCTTAAGCTGGGGCACCAAAATTTTCCGCGTTTAAGATTTGGCATTGGCGATAATTTTCCTAAAGGTAGGCAGGTTGATTATGTATTGCAGCATTGGAATAAAGACGAAATGGTGGCTTTGCCAGATAGAATTGATAAAATGATAGAAGCAATACATAGTTTTGCTACTATTGGACTTGATCGAACCATGAATCTTTTTAATGGTAAATAGTACGTTTCCCCTTTCTTTTTCCATCAGAAATATATATTCTTGTAAATAAATTGTCCGATTTTCTTTAATTGGACTTGTTTTACGCAAATTATTTAGGCTTTTGGTAATTTTTCATTTACCTTGTACCTATATTTATTTGATACTAATTTAATTTAATATATTGAGTGATGAAGTTCTTTGTATCTGTATTCTTTTTCCTTTCGGTTTACCAGTTATTGCCTGCTCAATCTTATTTTGGCATAAAGCTAAATACCGATATTACTGTAGATTTTTTTCAATCTATTGAATACCAAACTATACACCCTAAAATTTCCGGGGGATTGGCATACAAATTCGCCAAATATCCTTCTTGGTGGTTTTTGCAAATGGAACTAAATTATGTGAGTAAAAATCTTGAGTTTACTTGGGAAAATACGAAAACTGATTTGCCTGGTGATTTTTATACTGAGACCATTTCTTCTAAAAACCTGCAATTTAACTTTTTATCGCATGTTCAGCTTGGAAAGCAGAATTTTAAATCGGGTATACATGCCGGACCATTCTTTTCATATATGCTTTGGGCCGACCGCGGTTTTATTGGAATTGTTCCCGAAGAAGACAATTATCCAATGCTTACTCCTTGGGATTACGGAATAACGGTGGGAGCTACTTTCGTTTATGCGATTGGGGCTTCTGATATTCAGTTAGATGTAAATTATTCTATGAGCTATAGCTCTCTTACTGCTTCTTTAGAAGAATTGGATTTTGATTATAGAAATAATCAGCTTGTGCAAATGAGCCTATTGTATTTTTTTGCCCCCAAAAAAATAAAGTAACTTCTTACTCGTATTTTGATGTTTTATGGCATAATGATATGATTGATATAGATATAAATATTTTGGAAAGCGCTTTTCATTATTGTTTCTAATTGCCTTAAATAATATACTCATGATTAACGCCAAATTGATGCTCATTTTCATACTTTTAGTTAGCTTTTCTAATACTTGGGCGCAAAAAATTGCAGAGCCTGAAAATTTGGGGGAGAACATAAATTCACTTTGCTACGATTATAGGCCAAAACTTACTGCCGATGGGCGCTTTTTGTATTTTACTCGCATATTATGTCCAACCGAATTACAGCATTACGAAGGAAAATTGTTTTTTTCGGAAATAGATAAAAACGGAAAATGGTCTCTAGCAAGGCCGCTCGATTTTAAATATAATTCCGACGAATTTGGGCCTTATCTTTATTCCGTTAGCCCCGACAACAACCAGCTTACAATTACACTGCTAAATAGAGAAACATCTACCAGAATTTTGTGTAAAATTTATAGAACTGAAAAAGGCTGGTCTGAACCTGATACTTTAATGCTTGGTTTTGAAGTTCCCGAACTCAATTCTACTTTTGCCTTATCCGATAATGGTTCCATGTTATTGTTTTCTTATGATGATGCCAATAACCCGGAATTCGGATTTGGTGATAAAGACTTGTATGTAGCATTTTTAAGAGAAAATAATGCTTGGTCTAAAATGCAAAATTTGGGCGGCATTATCAATAATACCAGCGTAGATTTAAATCCTTTTCTGGCATCAGATAATAAAACGCTCTATTATTCGAGCGAAAGGCCTGATGGATTTGGATTTAATGATATTTATATGTCGAAAAGACTGGATAATACATGGAAAAATTGGTCAAAACCAATTAATCTTGGTGCTTTTATTAACGACGAACATTGGAACGATGGATTTTTTATTCCGGCAACGGGTAATTTCGGCTATTTTAACTCCGAAAGAAGTGGTTTTGGACAAGGTGATATTTTTAAGGTGCAATTACAGGCATCTTTATTGCCAGAGAAAGTAATTTTAGTAAAATCTGTTGTTTTGGACCAGAAGAACGCTCCTGTTGGTACACGCGTGTTTTTCGAAGATCTGGAGTCAGGGATAAGGGTAGGCTCTGCCTTATCGCATCCGCTTACTGGCGAATTTCAAATCTCTTTGCCTTTTGGCAGTAAATATGGTATATATCTTGATGCCGAAGGTGCATTTTCAGTTAGTTCATATCTCGATTTATCAAAGGATACCAGTTTATTCGTTATTCAGGATACCATTCGGATAAAAAATCTCGAAATTGGCACTACAATCAGGCTTAATAATATTTTCTTTGCAAACAACAGTACTAATTTATTAGCTGAATCTTTTGCCGAACTGAATCGTTTGGCGAAGTTACTCATCGAAAATTTTTCTCTTAGAATTAGAATAGAAGGGCACACGGATGGGCTTGGGTCGGATGTGTACAATTTAGAACTCTCTCGTAAAAGGGCGGAATCTATTTATTTATATCTCATTTCAAAAGGAGTGAAAGAGGCGCAACTTGAAATTAAGGCCTTCGGCGAATCCAAGCCGATTGCTGATAACAATACAGAAAGTGGAAAAAAACGAAACCGTAGGGTGGAGTTTACCGTATTAGAAAAGTAATACAATAATAAAAAATGGAAGTAAAAGGAATTGTAACTAAATCAATAGCCGAATTTGTAAAAGCTAATTTTCCTGAACGTTATGTGGAATGGGAAACTAAACTTCCCATTGAAACGCTAACTATTCTGGATCGTAAATTGTCTTTGCATTTATGGCAGGATGTTCACTTTGGTGCTGAAGTGCCCACCAGAATTGTGGCCGAAATATTTTTTGACAATGATTTGGCTAAAGCTGCGCTTGCTACCGGAAGGTATTCCGCAGAGAGGGCATTTAATGGCGTTTTTAGAATGCTGCTAAACATTATTTCGCCAAAAATGCTAACGGAAAAATCTCAGCGATTTTTTGGTACTTTTTATAAACCAAGTACTACAATCGTAGATAAGATTTCTGCAAACCATATTTATCTCAATATATTCGACATGGAACATCACAGCGAAATTATTGAATATCGAATTGCCGGATGGGCGCAAAGGGCTTTCGAAATGGCCAATAGCACAAATGTGGAAGTCTTGGTTTTAAAATCATTCGCCAAAGGTGATTCTTTTACCAGAATTGACGTTAAGTGGAAGTAACATATTGTTTATTTTGTTTTTTTTAGTATATTAGTGCACGTAAATTTAATAGAATGGAAATTAAAGGTACGGCGGTTAAAACCACCGAGCAATTTATGAAAGACAGGTATCCTGATTTATATCTAGATTGGAAGAGAGAATTACCTGCAGAGTCAAAAGTTTTTTTTAGAAATCTTATTCATGCTACTAAATGGTACCCTTTGTTCGAAGCTGTTATTCTTCCTACCGAAGCTGTGGCTAGAGTTATTAATAAATCTAAAATCGATACAGCCAGAGAACTCGGTAAATATAGCGCCGAAGTGGCACTTAGTGGTGTGTATAAAATTTTTATTCGAATTAGTAATCCCGATTTTGTTATTTCAAGGGCTACTCAGGTGTTTTCCACCTATTATCAACCCGGCTCTATTGAAATTACCGAACGTAACGATACTTCTATTAAATTCGCTATTAAGGATTTCGAAAAGAAAGATGAACTCATTATGCACCGAATTGCCGGATGGATGGAAGGCACTCTTGAAGCCACACGCAGAAAAACAATTCATTCTGAAGTAATTATTGCCGATGCCGAGAATAATAAACTTTTTTGTGAAATAATTGCACGCTGGACATAACTTTTTTTTGTAAGAATATTTTTCCTTGAAACTATATTTTTAACCACTGTGTATTTTGTATGCAGTGGTTTCTTCGTTTTTATAAATACAAATTTTTCTTTTTTTTGATAGATATTTAAAAAGAATTATTTTTGGGTAAATACATCTCAAATCAAATGAAAAAACTATTTTTTTCTATTGTAATTTTTTTTCTATTTTTTTGTTCCGTTGCGCTCTCTCAAAATAATGAGAATGAGCATGTAAATAGAATTAGGCTTATTCTCGAAAAATACTTTTCAAAACACGAGCATCTGAGCGTTTATTTGCATCTGGACAGAAATTTTTATTTTGTTGGCGATACCATCTGGTTTAGCTCTTATCTGATAAATGCAAATACCGGAATGCTTGATACTGCATCCCGAATCGTTTTTCTTGATTTTATTGATGAACACAATCGTATCACAAACACTTTTCTTATCAACAGTAAAAATGGAGTGGGGCAGGGAAGTATTATTAGCGAATCAAAATTGCATTCCGGTAATTGGCAATTGGTGGCATATACATTGAGCATGAAGAACTTTTCAGAAGATTATTTATTCCGAAAAAATATTTTTTTGATAAATTCTTTTGATAATGATTCAGCTATTGCAAAAAAATATTTGCCTCCGGCTTATAAATTACGTTCCGAAAAGCGAAAAGAAAAAAGATTAACCGCTGATTTTTTCCTTCAATCAGGACCTGATGACAATAATTTTAGTATGTTGGTTAAGGTGAATAACAAACTCGGGAAACCATCGCTTGGCAAGGGGCTTGCTATTTGTCGCAACGGTAGTTTTCCTTTTCAGACTGATGTTTCTGGTTATGCCGAAATTTTGGATTTACCTCTAAATCAGCATCTGGATTTGCAGCTTAAAGGAAAAAAATATCAAATTAAAGCTGAAAATACAAATCCTTATCTTCGTATTATTTTGGATAAAAAGGCATTATCTTTTATTACGCATTCCGATAATCCTAAACATCGATTTCTCTTACATTTACAAAATGCACAATTACTTGCCCTTTACGACTTACATGAGCTTAATCTTGCAGATGTGCGTACGCATATCGACTCAATCCCCGAAGGATTGAATAGCTTTATTCTATTATCTCAAAGCTATGATATTTTGGCGGAACAGCATTACTTTAAGCCTTTTGAGCAAAATTTGATTCTCGAAAAAAAGCTTGATAAACTTTACTTTCGCTTGAAACTGAAAGAAAAGGCTTATTTGTCTGTTTCGGTTTTTGGAGTGCCTCAAACAGCCTTGAATTATTTTGGTTCTATTCAATTTTCATTAGCTTACGATCAGGCTGTTGTACATTACCATAACCCTTTATGGAAGCGAACTTATACGCATCAGCCTAAAACAAATTATAAACTAATTTTTTCTCAAGATTATAAAGTGCAAGAGATTGATGATTTGAACGAAATTTTTTTGAGTGGAAAAGTGGTGCGGTTTACCAATATTGGGGTGGCCGACAAGATTGTTCGTTTGTCTAATTCCGAAGATTATTTCAATACCCAGGAAAAAACTTCCGGAAATTGGGGAAAATTTACTTTTGATCCAGTAAATATGATAGATTCTGCTTATTTATTGATTGATGCTGTTCGCGAAAGTGGCTCTAACTGGCTTTCGGTGCAACTCGATACCATCGCATCTTTATACCCAAAGTATAATTCTGTACTTACTATTCCATTGGAAGTTAATGATTTTCGGGTAAATAATCAAACCAAGGAAAATGCATGGATAATCGCAAATTCTGAAATGGAAGTTATGATAAAAAAGCGAAATCAATTGCGAAGTCAGAGTTCTACAATTTATGGTACACCGGACCACGTGATAAAAGTGGCAGGTACAAGATTCGAAAATTACACAAGTTTACTCGATGTTTTGGTAACCGTGCCAGGTATTACCATGATGGGAAATATTCCGGTAATTAGAGGAATATCAACTTTTTATGGCAGTATTGCACCATTAGTTTTGCTCGATAATACGCCTGTTTCGGTGGATATTCTTACCCAAATTTCGCCTTTTGAAGTTGAGCGAATTGAGGTGTTAAAATCTTCGTCGAATACTTCCATGTTTGGCTCCCGAGGTGGCAATGGTGTAATAGCAATTATTACTAAACAGGGCGAATTAAATACCTCATTTGCCTATCATGTTTCGCTTCCCGGTTTTGCACAAATGCGCGAATTCCTGATTACGCCGCCGCATGCATCTAAAATAAAGCAACAAAAAGCTTATACTTTATTTTGGAATCCCATGGTTTTGGTTTCGGCATCGGGCGAATTTGAAATGGAAGCTCCAAATTATTTTCAGGGGGCGATTATTAGAATCGAAGGTATATCTGAAAGCGGAAAAGCTATTTTCTTTCAGGAAAAATTATAGCTTTGTTTAAATTTTTTTTATGGTAAATGGCTCAGCTAATTTTGTAGCTTATTTTAATCATCTGGCACCCGATTATCTCAAATATAAAAAGCGTTTTGCCTATTATTGGAGTCATATTTCGCGATACATTAATTATTTTATTAGTGAGAGCGATTCTGTGCTCGAAATTGGTTGTGGTGTTGGTGATAACCTAAATGCCTTAAAAGGAAACAGAAAACTTGGCGTAGACATTAGTGAGAATATGATTATGGAAGCCCGAAAGAACTTCCCCGATTTGCAGTTTGAGCTTCTTGATGCTGCTCGTTTGTGCATAGATGAAAAGTTTGATGTGATTGTTTTGTCAAATGTTTTAGGCTATATGGACGACATTCAGATGGTGTTTCGTTCTTTAAAATCTGTTTCGCATAACCAAACACGCATTATAATTGCCGCTTATAATTATTCGTGGGAGCCGATACTCAAATTTGTAGAATGGCTTGGATTAAAGAAGAAGAGCGGGCAACAAAACTGGCTTTCTGTTCATGATATTCAGAATTTGTTGTATCTCGAAGGTTTTGATGTTTTTCGTAAAGCCAAACGAATGCTTCTTCCTGTGAATATTCCGTTGATTTCTTTTTTTGTAAATAAGTACCTTGCTCGTTTGCCATTATTCAACCATTTTTGCCTCGATCAGTTTATCTTTGCCCGAAATTCGTGTGTTCAAAAAACTGATTATTCTGTTTCCATTGTTATTCCTGCCCGCAACGAAAGTGGAAATATCGAAAATGCCTTAAGCAGAATGCCTCGATTTGGAACTTCACAACAAATTATTTTCGTGGAAGGAAATAGTACCGATGATACCTGGGAAATAATAAACAAAATGGTGATAAAATATAAGCATTCCTGGAATATTCTGGCCATTAAGCAACCCGGCAAAGGCAAGGGTGATGCTGTGCGAGAGGCTTTTTCCAAGGCATCGGGCGATATTCTTATGATTCTGGATGCCGATTTAACTGTAGAACCAGAACAATTACCTAAATTTTATGAAGCTATTGCCGAGGGGAAGGCCGAATTTATTAATGGTTCGAGGTTAATGTATCCGATGGAAAAAAATGCCATGCGAACACTCAACGAATTTGGAAATCGTTTCTTTAGTTCTGTATTTAGCTGGCTTCTCGAACAGCAAATTAAAGATACTTTGTGTGGCACAAAAGTTATGTTTAGGAAAGATTACCTCAAATTAGAAAGAAATCGGTCTTTTTTTGGAGATTTCGATCCTTTTGGAGATTTTGATTTAATTTTTGGTGCCTATAAGCTAAATCTTAAAATTGTGGATTTACCTGTCAGATACCAGGAAAGGGTTTATGGAACCACCAATATTTCGCGTTTTAAGCATGGTTGGCTTCTACTTAGGATGGTTGGTTTTGCCTTATCTAAAATAAAATTTTGGTAAATAGTTTACCAAAAAAAAGCCTTGTTTATTGAATTTCTAAACAAGGCGCTCAAATTTTTTTAAAAATGTTATCTGCTTATCAGGCCATTAGCCAGCAAATATTCGGCAATCTGAATAGCATTGGTGGCGGCCCCTTTTCGCAGGTTATCAGCTACAACCCACATATTTATTGTATTGGCTTGCGAATCGTCGCGCCTTATTCGGCCTACAAATACTTCGTCTTTGTGCTGACTATATTTAGCCATCGGATATTGCTTTTCTTTTGGATTATCAAGCACAATCAATCCTTTTGTATTATTCAGAATATCAAATACTTCGGCCATCTCAAAGCTTTTGTGGAATTCGGCATTCACACTTTCGGAGTGGCCGCCCACTACCGGAACCCTTACGGCGGTGGCTGTGATACCCAGACTGTAATCGTCGAAAATTTTTCTGGTTTCGTTTACCAGTTTTATTTCTTCTTTGGTGTAATTATTTTCTTCGAATATATCGCATTGCGGAATACAGTTTTTATCTATTGGGTAGGGGTAGGCCATTTCGCCTTCGATACCCATTCTTTCGTTTTCCATTTGTTTTACTGCTTTTACGCCAGTACCAGTTATCGATTGATAGGTGGAAATAACTAATCTTTTTATTTTGAATGCTTTGTGTAGTTCGTTCAGTGCCACAACCATTTGTATTGTAGAGCAATTTGGGTTGGCAATTATTTTATCGTTTGAAGTAAGCACATGTGCATTTATTTCCGGAACTACAAGCTTTTTGGTTTTATCCATTCGCCATGCCGATGAATTATCAACTACCACGGTGCCTTTTTCTGCAAATTTCGGTGCCCACTGTAATGATGTATTGCCTCCGGCCGAAAAAATGGCTACGTCGGCTACTTTATCGATGGCATCTTGCATCGAAATTATTTTATAGGCTTTGTTTTTAAATTGAATTTCTTTTCCAATACTTTTTTCCGATGCAACTACGTATAACTCATCTACCGGAAAATTTCTTTCTTCTAATACCTTTAACATCACTGTGCCAACCAATCCTGTGGCACCCACAACTGCTACTTTCATCTATTTTTCGTTATTTTGTGGATTATTAACTTGTTTGTTGAGCAAAATTAGTAATTTCTTTTACAATATTTCGTTTATTTTTATATCTTGTCTAAATTATTATGCATTACGCTATGAACTTGAAAATCTTTGTTTTAACCCTGCTTTGGATGTGCGTTTTGATGGTAAACTTACACGCTCAGGAACCTTCGGAAACTCAGTTGGCTATGGCTTATTATAATGAAGGTAAATACGAACAATCTGCAGATTTATTCAAGAAACTTTACGATAAGGCTCAAGCTAAATTTTATTTTGATTATTATCTCAAATCTTTACTAAAGCTCGAACAATTTGATTTGGCCGAAAAAGAGGTAAAAAAAGAAATTAGAAACAACAAGTCGGATATTAGTTTGCTTGTGGACCTTGGCTATATTTTTCAGATGCAAAATAATTTTGATAAGGCTAAGGAGTTATACAATAGTGTATTGCAAAAAATTCCGGCAGATAGAAATATGATTTCGCGCATTGCAAATGCTTTTATGTCGAAACAGGAATATGAATATGCCGAGCAAACCTACTTGGCCGCTCGAAATAAAATGCTTGGTCAGAAATTTCATTACGAGTTAGCTAATGTTTATGCTGCACAGCGCAATTATGAAATGATGATTGAAGAATATATGGAGCAAATTTATGAAGTTCCATCTGATTTGCCTAATATCAAAAATAGCTTGCAGTATTACATCGTTAATATTGCCGATCAGGATTTTAAGGTATTATTTCATAATAGCTTACTCAAAAGAGTTCAAAAATTTTTAAATCACCCGGTTTACAACGATTTATTGCTTTGGTTTTATATTCAGGAAAAAAATTATGCTGCGGCCCTAATTCAGGCGAAAGCACTAGATAAAAGACTTTCTGAAAATAGCCGAAGAGTGATTGAAATTGGAAATATGGCGCTCGAAAATAAAGATTTTGATGTGGCAGAAAAGGCTTTTTCTTACGCAATTGAGAATTCAGAACGTTCGAATAATCAGAATGCCCGATTAGGACTGCTTAATACGTTTTATCAAAAATTAGTAAACGGACTTATTCGTGACGAAGCCCAGATACAGCAGTTGGAGAAGCAATATTTGGATGCCATAAACGAATTTGGTCTTAGTAATATCACCATTCAAATTATTCGTGATTTAGCGCATATAGAAGCATTTTTTTTAGATAAGCCCAACGAAGGAATTGATTTACTTAACAAAGCTTTGGCAATTAAAAATTTACCTTTTGAACTTATGGCCATCTGCAAATTAGAACTTGGAGATATTCAGCTGCTTACCGGGGATGTATGGGAAGCTGTGCTTACTTATGGACAGGTGGAAAAAGCAAATAGTGAGAATCCTTATGGGCATGAGGCTAAATATAGAAAAGCCAGAATTGCATTTTATACCGGCAAATTCGAGTGGGCTAAAGCTCAGCTTGATGTTTTAAAAGCTTCTACAAGTAAACTTATTGCAAACGATGCTACAGAATTATCGCTTTTAATTAGCGACAATCTAAATGAAGATTCGGTTTCAATGCCTTTGAAAATTTTTGCTCGGGCTGAAATGTACTTTGCTCAAAATAACGACTCCTTGGCTTTGCTTTCATTAGATAGTTTAACAAAATTCTATTTTTCGCATCTTATTATCGACGATGTATATTATCGTAGAGCAAAATATTTCTATAGCAAGAGTTTGTACGATAAGGCTTTACCTGAATTGTTGAAAATTACCCAAGAATATGCATGGGGAATTTTGGCCGATAATGCATGGTTTATGTTAGCTCAGATTTACGAAAGAAACGGCAAAACTGATTTGGCTCTTGAGGCTTATCTCGAGATAATTCAGAATTATGCCGATAGTATTTTTGTGCAGGAAGCCAGAGCCAGATTAAGATTATTAAGGGGGGATTATAAAAACGAACTTTAGTTTTGTTTCATTTGCATTTCACTTATCTTTGCATAAAACTTTTTTATTAAAATGAAATTAAAATATTTTGCCGTATTTTTGCTCGTTAGCGTAGCGTTTATTGCTTGTGAGTCTAAGCCCGATGGTGTGCTTGGTGATGAAAAAATGGTTCAGGTTCTAACTGATATTCATATTACGGATGCGATCCTGAATGAGAAACGTATTTTCGATAAAAATATAAAAGACACCATGTCATCATATTATGATCATGTTTGGGTGAAAAATAATATTAGTTATCAGGATTTTAAAACATCCATCAATTATTATACACGGAATACCACTGAATTGAATATTATTTATGATAGTGTGATTTCCCGATTGATTCACATGCGCGATTCCGTTAGAGACAGAGACCAGGTGGAACTCGTGAAGGAAGGTTATAAAATGAATCTATGGAGTCAAAAATCGGAATGGTCAATTCCGGAAGATGGACATGATAATATGATTTTTTATAAGATTATTACTAATAATCATGGCGTTTACACCTTGAAAGCCAAAATACGAATGTATCCTGATGATGGTTCTACTGTGCCTAGAATTACTGTGGTAGCTTATTACGACGATGAAACTTATGATGCCAGCTATGATTATGGGGTTGTTAAAGATGGACAATGGCACGATCATGAGGCAAAAGTGAGAACTAACGAAGGAAAGGTGCTCAACAGAATTGCCGGTTGGGTGCTCGATCATAGTCAACTTCAGGGGCATAAGCATGCCGATATTAAGGATATCGAACTTATCTATTCATCAAAATAATGGCTTTCCCATTTAACTATAAACAAATAGTTAGTAGCAACAATATTGATGTGACTGCGAAGGTATCGGATAACGATTTGTATACTTTTTTCCGTCAAAAGATTAACATGGCTTCTGTGAGCGATTGGTCTGAAGCTGAATCGGGACTTTCTTTTGTTTCGCGAAATAGTTTATTTGGCATTCATACATTTATGCAATTAAAGTGGCAGTTTAAGCCAATGATTCATATCGAAATTACTTTCGATATGGATAATTTTTTGCGTTTGCTTTCTTTGGTAGCTATTGTTGTTGGTTTATTGGGTAAAATGAGTTTTCAGCATTATATACTCATTAGCTTTTTTATAATTGTAGTTTTATTTCTGATTAACTTTTCGATTTTAAAAATTTATTCTAAGCGTTTGATAAACGATGCAATGGCATTTGTTGTCCCCGAGAACTTAAGCACCGAAATTGGGCTTGATGAGAAGAGTTTTTTTTCCGATTATTCTGTCTCCCGCGAAAATAGCGATATTCATTATCAAACGAAGGATAATAGTAAAAGTAGTAGCCTATGATAAAGCGCAGATTGAGTGCAAATTACGTTTATACCGGAAAAGTAAACGAGTTTTTCAGAAATGCCATTATAGAGCTTGATGAAAATAACCGCATTATTCAGGTATTGCCTAATGCTGATAATCGGGAACTGGCTTTTACCGAATTTTATAATGGAATCCTTGTTCCTGGATTTATTAATGTACATAGCCATTTAGAGTTATCCGGTCTGAAGAATAAAATGGAAAAAAATACCGGTTTAGCCGGTTTTTTTGAGCAATTGAATGCAAAAAGAGCCGCACTTATAACTGATGCTAGCAAAAATGCTTTGCAAATGGCGATTGAAGAAATGTGGCGAAATGGTATTGTGGCGGTGGGAGATATCGTTAACACACCAGATACTTTGGATGTAAAGAAAAAGTTTTACGCTCAGCTATATTTCCATAATTTTGTCGAGTTAATTGGTTTTGCTGCTTCTCATGCCGATAGTGTTTTTAATATTGGGCTTGAACTTGCATCAAAATTTGCACATTTTTCTAATTCTTCTATTGTGCCGCATGCTGTTTATTCTGTTTCGGAGGCACTTTTCGAATTGATTTTTCGGCACTCATCATTATCTGAGTCTATTCTTAGTATTCATCATCAGGAGAGTATTCATGAGAATCTGATTATTGCCCAAAGAGCCGGATTATTGGCCAAGGTGTTTAACCACAGAAAGTATCATCTTAACGATTTACCTTTATCTGATACAGTTTCCGATTTTATATCACACAAAATTTCGAATCAAAAATTAATTTTGGTGCATAATACTTTTGCTGGTGTTTGCGATTTACAGGGTTTTAATAAGCAAAATACCTTTTTGGCTATTTGTATTAATTCCAATTTGTTTATTGAAAATGAAATTCCGCTTATTGACCAACTTTATGCATCCGGACTACCGATTTGCCTGGGAACTGATAGTTTTGCTTCTAATGATTCGCTTTCTATTCTCGATGAAATAAAGTCCATTATGTATCATTTTCCGGAGTTCGATTTTTCTGAAGTTTTGAGCTGGGCTACTTTGAATGGAGCAAAAGCCTTGAATATTCAAAACGATTATGGTACTTTTGAAAAAGGGAAAAAACCAGGTGTTAATCTTATTCAAAACTTTGATTTCAAGCGCAAAAGAGTAAGCAATGATAGTTTGGTAAAAAGAATTGCTTAAGGGTATAAGCCTTTTTTTTGCAATACTTTTATCAGCAAATCGGGTCTGTCGGTAATAATGCCGTCTACTTTTTTTTCTATCAGTAATTCCATTTCATTTTCGCTGTTGATTGTCCAGAAGAATATGCCATATCCTTTTTGTTGTGCTTTATTAATTAGCGAAGCTTTATCAAGCGACAAAAACGATTCATTTGTCGGTATGGCTAATATCTTGGTTTGTGGAAACTGAAATTTAGATAGAAATAGTTTTTCTTTGATAAGAAATTCTCTTGCCTCATTGCTGGCCGCAGAACAAATATATTTGTTGGCTGTAATTTTCTGAAAATAATCCAATGTAGCTTGATGAAAAGATGAAATTATTACGTCGTCTGTTCGTTTGTATTTTTTGAGCAGATAGGCTAATTCTCGTGATGCTTTTAAGCCGCTTTCTCCATCATCTTTTATCTCAATTAATATTTTTACCAATGGATAGCGTACAAATACCTGTTCCAGACTTGGAATTTTTATTGTGGTATCAGCATAGGGATTATTTCCATCTAAATCTTTGAATTTTTTTGCAAAATTGAGCTGTTTGAGTACTAAAAGTGAGTATCTCGCTACTTCTCCTTTCCCATTTGATGTTCTATCCAAACTCTCGTCATGAATGCAAACCAACTGACTGTCGCGCGAAAGTCTTACGTCCATTTCGAGCATATCTGCGCCAAGGGCAAGTGAACTGTCAAAGGCTAAGAGGGTATTTTCGGGAAACAATAATTTGCTGCCACCGTGGGCAATAATTAATGGCCTTTCGTATTGTTTGAAACTATAATTTGGGCTACGCTGTTTGTTTTCAGGAACATAATCTAAAGCAAGCAGTAATATTATTAGTGCAAAAATTGTTGAGAATATATATGATTTTATCGACTTGTTTTCCATCGTTTGCAATATTTCTGTTTATTTCCAAATTTAATCTTTATTTTTTTATCATCCAAAATTCTTGCTATTAACAATAATGCTGCGTTTATGTTATCGGCAAAAAAAAAACTTCCTTAAGCTAAATAGCTTACAGGAAGTTACAATGTTTAATCCGATATTCGGAAATTTGTATTATTTTAATTTTTCTATTGCATAGTTTAATCTTGATATACTTTGCTCTTTTCCGATGATTTCTAATATGTCAAATAGATGGGGTCCTTTTGATTCGCCAACTATAGCAACACGAAATGCATTCATTACAGCTCCTATATTCATATTATTTTGTTCGATATATGCTTTTACTTCCGATTCTAGTAAATGGGCCGAAAAATCCTGGCATTTTTCTAAGATTTCTATCATTTGAAGCATTTGTGCGGAACTATCTTCTTTCCACCTTTTTTTTATGGTTTTCTCGTCGAAGGCCATTGGAGCCACAAAGAAAAAATCGCTTTGTTCCCAAAAATCTTTAACAAAAACAGAGCGGTCTTTTACTAAGGCTACAATTTTTTCTAGTTTATTTATGTCTGCATCTACGTTTTTTAATTTAAGCAATTTCGAAAATTCTTGGGCAAGTTCTCTATTTTCTCTCTTTCTCAAATAATGCTGATTAAACCATTTGGCTTTTTCGGGGTCAAATCGCGAGCCTGATTTTCCAACTCGTTCCAGGCTAAAAAGTGGCGCAAGTTCTTCAACGTTAAAAAATTCTTGTTCAATACCCGGATTCCATCCCAAAAGGGCTAAAATATTAATAACGGCATCCGGAAAATAGCCACTTTCGCGGTAACCCGACGATATTTCTCCTGTTTCGGGGTCTTGCCATTCAAGCGGAAATACAGGGAATCCCATTTTATCGCCGTCTCTTTTACTTAGTTTGCCTTTTCCTTCGGGTTTTAGGATTAATGGCAAATGGGCAAACTCGGGCATCACTGTTTCCCAGCCAAAGGCCCGATATAGCATTACATGTAAAGGTAAAGAGGGTAGCCATTCTTCGCCACGGATTACATGGCTTATTTGCATTAAATAGTCGTCTACAATATTGGCAAGATGGTAGGTGGGCATTCCATCTGATTTGAATAGCACTTTATCGTCTAATAAGGACGAATTTACGGTTACCTGGCCTCTAATAATGTCTTGCACAACTACATCTTCGTTTGCCGGCATTTTAAATCTGATTACATAATTTTCGCCGGAGTTCAGTTTCTCTAATACTTCTGAATTGCTTAAAGTGAGCGAATTTTTCATTTCGCCACGGGTATGTGCATTGTATTGTTGAATTGCTGATTTCTCGTTTTGCAATTTTTCGCGCATGATTTCGAGTTCTTCGGGGGTATCAAACGCATAGTATGCTTTATCCTTGTGAATCAAATCAATTGCATATTTTTGATATATTTCTTTTCGTTCCGATTGTCGGTACGGACCATATTTTCCTTCTTTCACTATCGATTCGTCGGGAACCAAACCTAGCCAGTTTAGTGAATTTACAATATATTCCTCGGCTCCGGGAACATATCGGCCTTGGTCGGTGTCTTCTATGCGCAATAAAAAATCACCACCGTGTTTTTTGGCAAATAAATAATTAAATAAGGCTGTTCTAACGCCTCCTATGTGCAAGGGACCTGTTGGACTGGGCGCAAATCGCACTCTTACTCTTCGATTCTGCATATTCTTGTTTCTTAACTTTCTAAAATTCTTGCAAAGATAGTAATTATTCAGGCTTGGAAAATATACATTTTAGGATTTGATGCGTGGCTCCTGTATTTTTCTCAATGTACTGCTTATTTTTTTCGCCGCTAGCCATTCGGGCATCTTCCTTTTCTAGCCAATAATTTAGTTGTGTGTTTAATTGTTCTGTCGATTTTATACTTACTGCACCACCATGTGAAATCATTTCTTTTGCCTCTTCAAATTTTTGGTATTTGGGGCCAAATATTATGGCCAGGCCGAATGTGGCCGGTTCCATGGTATTATGTATACCTGACCCAAAACCACCTCCAATGTATGCTATTTCTCCATACTGATAGAGCGATGAAAGCATGCCAACGTTATCTATGATTAAAATGCTTACATCTTTTACATTCTCTATGTGGGCATTCGAATATCTTATAAAACTTTTTTTTAGTTGATTTTCGATTTGGATTATATGGTTTTTACTGATTTCGTGGGGGGCAATGATGTATTTTGTATCTGCCTGATTATTATTAATATAATCGATAATGTGCTTCTCGTCGGGCGGCCAACTGCTACCGGCCACAACGAGCTTTTTATGATTTTTGAATGCGGCTGCAATAGCAATCTTTTCTGCTTGTTTTCCAATGGAAAATACTCTGTCGAATCTTGTATCGCTGCTTCTGCTTACGTTGGTAAATCCATATTTAGTCAATAATTCTACTGATTCCTGATTCTGAACAAAAAAATGGGTGAAAAAGCTGAGCATTTTCTTATAAAATCTTCCATAAGATTTAAAAAACAACTGGTTTTTACGGAACAAGCCTGAAATTAGATAAGTTGGTATATTTTTTTTATGTAATTGGTTTAAATAGTGGTACCAAAAATCGTATTTTACAAAAATGCTCATTTCCGGGTTTATCCAGTCTATAAATTTTTTGGCGTTTTTTGCCTTGTCTGCGGGTAAGTAGCAAACATAATCTGCCAGGGCATAGTTTTTTCGGATTTCATATCCCGATGGTGAGAAAAAACTCAGTACAATCTTTTTCTCCGGAAATTTGGCTTTTATGGCTTCTATCAGCGGTCTTCCTTGTTCAAATTCGCCTAGCGACGATACATGAAACCAAACAGTTTTGGTCTCAAACAGGTTTTTTGTCGAGATATTGTTTATACTAGCCTTTTGTCCTTGAACAAAAAGACCAGCTTTTCTATGTATCGGACTTATCAATTTGGCTGTTAATTGATAAACATAAATCCCTAAGTTGTACAAAATGAGCATATTGTGTTATTTAAGGTAAATAGGTAAATCCCAGTTGATTTTTTTTTGTTTATGCAGTTCTAAGTAGGCGTTTGTTTGGCTAAATGGTTGGGAGCCAAAAAATCCATTTCTTGCCGAAAGGGGCGAAGGATGTGCGCTTTTTATTATTTTGTGTTTGGTTTCGTCTATCAAATTTTGTTTTGAATGTGCAAAATTACCCCATAGAATAAATACAATCTGTTCTTTAGTATCCGAAATGCGGCTAATTATGGAGTCAGTAAATTTTTGCCAGCCTATTTTGCTATGCGATGCTGCTTTGTGAGCTTCAACGCTTAAAATGGCATTGATTAGTAAAACTCCTTGCTCGGCCCAATTGCCTAAATCGCCATGAAACGGAATAGCTGCACCGGTATCTGAGTGGAGTTCTTTGTAAATATTTCGCAGGGATGGTGGAAGTGAAATTCCGCCAGGGACAGAGAACGCAAGGCCATTGGCCTGCCCTGTATTGTGATAGGGGTCCTGGCCCAATATTACTACTTTTAGTTTGTTTAATGCACATAAGTGGAACGCCCGAAATAGTTGCTGTTTGGCAGGAAATATTTCTTTTGTGTTATAAAGTAATACTATTTCTTTTTCCATTTCATTAAATTCTTTGCTATGAATCTCTTCCCGCAAGAAAGTGCTCCAATCGGAGGGTATGTAGCTTTTTAGTTCTTTCATGCAACAAAATTAGGAAAGGCCGTTTAATCCAAAAATCTTTTTTTTAATTCCGGACTTGGAATCATACATTTATCTTTTTTCCCAAACCATTTGTATCTGTTGATTGCTATAAAATCATATATTTTGTCTCTAATATAAAGGGGAATTAAGTAGGCTAGTTTTATTAATATGCGGGCACCACCAAATGCTGCTATTATTTCTATGGCGGCAGTTGATTTTACATAGGCTTTGCTATTTTTTAAGAGTATTACCGAATCTGCTTTAATATGGTGATATTGCTCCATAAATTCCTTTGCGCTTTTGGATTGGATGGCTGCAAATACGAACTTCTCCTTTTTGTCCAGGCGTATAATGGATTGAACGCTCGAATTGCATAAATTGCATACGCCATCAAATAAAATTATTTGTTGCTCTTTCATAGTGCAAGTATAATAAATTCTTTTTTCTCTATCGTTATTTCATTGTATATTATAAATGCCTGAAATATTGTAGTTTATACTATTATCAAAAGAGTTTCAGTTTATGTATTTGGTAAAAATATGTTAAAAGTGTATTTTGTACACTATATTGTTTGCTTGTAAAAATATATTGTCGTAGATTTGTGTCAAAATAACACTTAATAGAAATGTCAAAAGAAAACAAATATTGCTACGATTATCCAAGGCCATCACTTACAGTAGATTGTGTAGTTTTTGGTTTCGATGGATTGAGTATAAAAGTACTGCTGATAAATAGGGGAGTGGAGCCTTTCAAAGGAAAATGGGCTTTGCCGGGTGGTTTTGTAAGAATGGAAGAGTCTATCGACGAAGCTGCCGCTCGCGAATTAAAAGAAGAAACATCCATACATTCTATTTTTTTGGAACAGCTCTATACTTTTGGTGCTCCCGAAAGAGATCCGAGGGGTAGGGTAGTGTCGGTGGCCTATTTTGCCCTTATCAATCTGCATCATTTTAATGCAATGGCCGGAGATGATGCACAAAAAGCTCAATGGTTTAGTCTACAGGATTTTCCGCCACTTGCTTTTGATCATGCAGAAATATTGAGAATGGCAGTATATCGTTTAAAAGGTAAAATTAGGTATCAACCCATTGGTTTTGAGTTATTACCGGAAAAATTTACGCTTGTTCAGCTACAAAATTTGTACGAGGCTGTGCTTGAGATGCCCTTAGATAAAAGAAATTTTCGACGCAAAATGCTGAGTACCGGTTTACTTATAGAACTAAATGAAAAAGATATGCGATCTACACGTAAAAAGGCGCAGCTTTATCAGTTTAATCAGGAGAAATTCAACGAATTGAGTAAAAAAGGCTTTAACTTCGAGATTTAAATAACTACGTATCAACTTAAAATGTAAATATCATGAAAAAGAATGCATTACTGATTATCGACCCGCAAAATGATTTTTGTAGCCCAAATGGAGCATTATTTGTAAATGGTGCCGATGAAGATATGAACAGATTGGCCAATTGGATTCTGAAATTTAATAAGGATATTGATTTTATTGGTGTAACCGTTGATTCGCATCAACCAAACGATATTTCGCATCCGCAATTTTGGATGGACAAAAATGGCCAATATCCTTCTCCCTTTACGCAAATTACATCAAAAGATGTGGAAGATGGTATTTGGACTCCCCGTTTCGACCCTGCCAGATGCTTAGACTATTTGAAAGAACTAGAGCGACAAGGCGAATATCCGCACGTAATTTGGCCTATGCATTGCATTATTGGTAGCGAAGGGGCAGCCATTTATCCCAAATTGCTTAGCGCAATGATTAAATGGACGGAGAGTGGAAAATTTTATCAAACTGTGGCCAAAGGTACATTCCCTTTTACCGAGCATTTTGGTGCATTTCGCGCTAATATTCCTGATGCTTCACGCCCCGAAACGCAATTAAATCATGGACTGATTAAAACACTCGAATCTTATCAGAATGTATATCTGGCCGGAGAAGCTAAGTCGCATTGCGTGGCCAATAGTTTAAAACAGGTTTTAGACGAAGCTCCTGCGCTGGCTCCTAAATTTATTGTGATGACGGATGCCATGTCGAATGTTGCCGGTTTCGAAACGCTCGGTGACCCAATTTACGAAAGAGCCAAAAGGATGGGCGTGCGGTTTACAAGCACCAACAACAATTTACTTTAATTTATTAACCCTAAAATTTTTAGCCATGAACTTCTTAGATTTGGATTTTGACTTAAATTTCGGTAACTTTAATCCTGAGGATATTGATACTGACGAAACCATCAACGCTGTTTTTATTGTTGATACTTCGCCTTCTGTGCAGTCGTATGTGAAAGATTTGAATACTGCTTTCAACGATTTTACTTCGACTTTACAAAAGTCGCATATTGCAAAGCGTTTGTTTGTTTCGGTGCTTGAGTTTAATTCTAATATACATGTTGCCAATGGGTTTCAGCCAATCAGTAATATTCCGGTAATGGATTTTTCTAAGCGCATTAAAGGAGCTACGGCTTTATATGATGCGATTATTACTGGTTTGAAAAATGCTTTGGATTACAGGAATAATCTCGAAAACTCTGGTATTGATACAAAAACCCTTATTTTTGTGCTCACCGACGGGTGGGACAATGCGTCGAAGCATAATGCTCACGAAATTAAGCTCGTTTTGGACGATTTGCGTAAAGATGAAAGAAGTGCATTTTCTTTCTCCAGTATTCTTTTCGGTATTGGAATGGATTCAAATTTTGGTCAGATTCAAAAAAACTTAGGCTTTGACCATTGGGCAAAAGTGGGAACTAGCGGTAAGGAACTTCGAAAAATGATTGGCTTTATATCTCAGTCAATTTCATCGGTTTCGGCTGGTGGCGGATTCCCTGCTCCTATCGATTTTTAATGTATTTGCGGGGACTTTTAATTTTGTGACAAAAGTCCCTTATCTTTTCTGTGATGAAAAACATATTGGGTTAAATTTCTTATTTACTTGATTTTGTTTGTTATCGCATAAAGGAAAAACGTCATATTTTGGACAGATTAGATAATTCTTGAATATGGCTTTAAATATTAATTTTTGTTGCATGAAAACTGAATTTTTGATTAAAAAGGGGACGTCTCATCCCGTGTTTTGCGAGGATTTTTTCGTTATCGAAGAGTCTGAACATTGGTTAATGACGGCTGTTTTTGATGGCTGTAGTTCTGGTACGGATTCGCATTTTGCATCTACACTTTTAGCTAAATTAGCGCGTAAAGCGTTTAGGTATCATGCTAAAAATAACAATTCGGCAGATTCTTTAGCTAAGAATATTATTCAATCGCTTGTTTATGATTTGTTGAAAGTGATGAATGATTTGATTATTAGTAAGATGGAGCTGCTCTCAACCATCATTATAGCCATTGTTGATAAAGATACAAACAGGGCTTTTGTTTTTGTGCAAGGCGACGGGGTGATTGTGTGCGATGGCAAAACCGAGATATTTGACCACGATGATAAACCTGATTATTTGATTTATGATATTGAAAAAATTGCCACTTCTGATGTATTTTTTCTTTGGTGGGAAATGCACACCCAAAAACGGGATTTTGATCATTTCCATGATTTATCTATCTCTACAGATGGGATTTTAACTTTTGAAAAATATTCTTATGAGAATTCAGAACCATTGGATTCTCCGCTAGCATTTTTACTGATTGATTATTCGCCTGCCAAGGATGCCAAGTTGCCCAGAAAGTACTTTAAGTTAATAAAGAAGCACAAATTTCAGCACTACGATGATATTGCCATGATTAGAATTACAAATTATGATAAGAAGAACTAAAAGTGGAGTTGTTTGGTTTGAATTTGATTTGTTGGCAAAATTTCCAAAATTATTGCATTTTCATTCAACCAGAAAAGGTGGACAAAGCAAAGAGCCATATAATTCTTTCAACCTTGGATTTGGAGAAGATAATGCGGCAGATGTTTTGGCAAACCGAAACAAATTGGCCAATCTGATAGGTTTTAGCGGCAATGATGTGGTTGCCCAAAATCAGGTGCATGGTACTCACTTGGAAGTAATTCATGCAACACAGAGAGGTAGCGGTTTTGGGGATAAAACAAATGCCATAAAAAACTGCGATGCCATGATCAGCAATCAGCCAGGTATTTGTTTGTGGGCTTTTGGTGCCGATTGTATTCCCATTTTGTTTTACGATGACCACAAGAAAGTTATTGGTGTTGCACATGCCGGATGGAAAGGCTCTTTGCAAAATATTGTAGGTAAAACTATTCTGGCCATGCAACAGCATTTTGGTTCAAATCCGGACCATATTATTGTTGCGCTTGGAGCCGGAATTGGGGTAAAATATTATGAAGTAGGCGATGATGTAGTAAAGGCCGTTTTTACGCAATTTGCTATTGATGAGCCTTTTCTTGTGAAAAATCCGCGAACGGGTAGGTTTCATCTCGATTTGTACAATACCAATCTGTTTCTGCTCTATCAAGCCGGAATAAGTCCGGAAAATATTCAAATCAGCGACTTATGCACTTTTGAGAACAAAGATTTGTTTTTTTCTGCACGTCGCGATAAAATTACCGGCCGTCAAGTGGCCGGAATTATGCTTTCCTGATTTATACTTATATGATTAGCGTATATAATCTTCAGAATCAAAAACTGAGCATCAACGAAAACAAAGAATTGGCTCGCGGGGGCGAAGGTCGAATTATTTTGATGAAATCTAATATGGTAGCCAAGATTTTTCATCAAGCTTTGCTAATCGACTCTTTGCCGCATTTCGAATTTCTGATGAAAATGCCTGAATTACTCTTTTTGGCGCCTAAAGATATTTTATTTCAGAATAACCAAATCGCCGGATTTGTGATGCCTTTGCTTTCTGATGACTTTGTGCCACTTTCGGCATTATTTAATCAGGCATTTTGCCTACAGCACCAGATAAATGCTGCCGAAAAAAGCAAAATTATTGAACAAATTTATCAGGCAATTCAATTTGTGCATCAGAATAACATGGTTATTGGCGATTTGAATCCTTATAATGTGATGATTAACATCAAGGATTATTCTGCAAAAATGATTGACGTGGATTCCTATCAGACACCTTATCGTAAGCATAGTGGACTATTGCTTGAAGACATTCGCGATTATCAGTTTGCCGGTGCGGTAAGTCAGCATAGCGATTTCTTTGCATTTAGTGTCTTGGTTTTTAATTTATTATCTTTCACTCATCCTTTTAAAGGTATTCATTTGCAGTTTAAGTCTTTAAAAGACAGAATGATAAATGCTATTCCGGTGTTTCATGAACAAGTAAAAAAGCCTAAATGCTATATTCCACAAAATGAAAAACTTCTTTCGGTTTTTGAAGAATTTTTTGTACTAAAAAAGCGATATCTCGCAAATTTTGCACTTTTAATGGAGCAAGCAGTAGTTGCCCGGCAAATGGATATTTTGGAGAGCAAGGATTTAATTATTCAGCTTATTTATAGTTCTGCTTTTCGAATGCTCGACTTTAACGATAATTTTGCTTACGTCAAAACCAACAATGCCTGGCTAATATTCGAATCAATAGAAAAATCAAAAATTGTATTGCGAAAAACCATTGCAATCAACGATTTCGATCAACTATTTTTGGCCGAATCTACAGTTGTGGCTGTGCAAGGAAATGAGTGGTTTTACGATATTCACGCCGAGGCAAAACCAATCAAAAACATTCAGTTAAGTGCCGCCAATAAAATATGGAATTACGATGGAATATTACTTTCTGTGGAAGAAGGTGCGATGTTCAGAATTTTTATCAACGAAATTAAATTTGATAATGTACGCATGGAAAGGGTGGAGGTTTTTTCACAAGGATTACGTTTGATGAATAGCTTTGTTCAAAATTCCGGTGGCGTTCAGAATGTTTTTTATAGGAATGTAAGTTCGCTAACCACTATAAAACTTGATTACCCGGTGCTGAGCATCAATCAAAAAAAGAATTATTTTAGTTTTGATAGAAAAGAGAATAATGTTGTGAAACACTATTTTGCCCGAATTGATGGATTTTCAACGAAAGTGCTTGCATCGGAACTGGACGAAATAAATTCTTTTGCCGTTCAGAAAGGGGCAAAAGCAAACGATTTGATTTTTATTCCGAAAGACGATTTTATTGAGGTTAGAAGTGCACTCGACTTTGCGTTACTTACTCAGTTTGCTTTTGATGGTGTTAGCTCCGATTCGGCATTATTTAGTACTAAAGCTGGTATTATTGTAATAGAAAAGGAACAGATTTTTTTGGTGAATAAAAAATAGATTCTTGCAACGAAATTATGCTTTTGTTCGTCTTGTTACTATAAACTTTGATAAAATGAAAAAAGTGCGATACATCAAAGCCTCTTTATGGAGTGGTATTCTTGGCTTTTTGGGCCTCTTTAGTGCCTGTATTCCGAGAATGGAATATGGTACACCGCATGCTACCTATATAATTAAAGGAAAAGTGCTCGATTCCAATACAAAACTTGCTATCCCCAATATTTCGGTGAAAGCCGGCGATAGTTTATCTTATTTTTTCCCAAATCAAACATATACTGATGCTCAAGGAAATTTCCAGATGACCTTAGAGATTTTTCCGGATAAAATGGGTATACCTTTGTACTTTTGGGATGCAGACAGTGCCGAAAACAAATTGTACGAAGGCCGCGATACTTTGATTTTATTCGACCCGGCGGTTTTACAAGGCGGAGATGGCGACTGGGATTGCGGAACGGCTACTTTAACGCTCAACATCAGTTTAAATGAAAAAAACTGATGCATCGCAAATATCACTGAAACAGCGCATTGAACTTGAGTTATTTCGTCAGTACAGGCATGCGCAGGCTACATTACATCCATTAAAATATATTAGCTGGGAAACCACCCTTTTGTGCAATCTTAGCTGTTTGCATTGCGGTAGCGATTGCACTGCTTCGGCTGCTCACAAAGATATGCCGCTCCAAGATTTTCTGAAAGTTTTAGATTTGGTGAAGCAAAACACTGACTCTCGGCAGGTTATGATTATTCTTACCGGCGGTGAACCTTTGATGCGGAAGGATATTTTTGAGTGTGGAAAAGAGTTCTATAATAGAGAATTTCCGTGGGGAATGGTTACCAACGGATGGGAATTGACCGAAGAGAAAATTGAAAAGCTGCTTCAAAGCGGATTACATGCTATAACTGTTAGTTTGGATGGTACAGAGAAGCTTCACGACTGGTTTCGAAACCGAAAATATTCATTCCAAAGAGCTATCAATGCTATTCGTATATTAGCTCAGGTTTCTTACATTAAGTTTGATGTGGTTACAAGCGTACATTCCAAAAATTTACCAATTTTAAATGAATTAAAAGAGTTATTAATGGCTGCCGGAGTTAAGCATTGGCGATTATTTACCATATTTCCTGCCGGAAGAGCGCTTCATAATGCTGATCTACAGTTAAATAATGCCGAATTTACCCAATTATTGGAATTTATTAAACTTACACGCTCCGAAGGTGGTATTAACGCTTCCTACGGTTGCGAAGGTTTTTTGGGTAAATATGAAAAACAGGTGCGCGACCACAATTTCTTTTGCGTTTCGGGTATTTATTCGGCATCGGTTTTGGTAAACGGCGATATTACCGGATGCACAAGCATTCGAGATAAATTTGTGGTGGGAAATATCTACCACGACAATTTCTGGGAAAGGTGGCTAAATGGTTTTGATGCTTTTAGAAACCATGATTGGAAGAGGAGCGGTGAATGTGCAAATTGTTCTATGTTTAGATATTGTGAGGGAAATGGCATGCATTTGTGGAATTTGAATGGAAAAACACCCAATCTTTGTCATTTAAAAAGAATTGACTTTTCTTTTTAAATGACAAAGATTGGGCATCTGAAGTTTCCCCTGTCAAATAAATGTTTGATATGCTATAAATTATAATAATTTGATAATAGGATGAGTTCAGTCTAAAAAGATTGAAAAAATGATTATACCCCTGCCAGCGTTTTCTTAATTGACTTATAAACTGTTTAGTACAGTTACAGCATTTTATAAAAATCAACGCTGGCAGGGTTTTTAGACTAGACTCAATAATTGTTCATGTTAAAGTTTTTCAAGTAAAATTTAGGGATACTTTTTAAATAATCAAGAAAAAAAATGATTTTTAACAAACTTTTCTATGCGAATGAAGTTGTTATTTCCTAATTCATTGTATAATAATAATTTATTTTCAAATAGTAATGAATATTTGCATAAGATGCAGATGATGGATATGTTTTTTTTAAGGAGTGCATAAATTCAATGTATGGAAAATATGGGAATCAAGTATGTTAAGGATTTTCGTTTTGTAGATTTTTGTGTACCGATAAAGTCGGAAATTTAGTTCGTATTGTCAATGAAGAAAAACTTTCTTTGAAATTTCCTTTTCAATTTCCGGATTCGGTTTGCTTAGTTTTTATATTTTTGTCTGATTTTTTGTTTCATCCGGTTTACGAAACTTTTTGTTTCGGTTTACGTTTGTTTAAATAGAAAAAATCAAGACAAAAGTATAAATTAATGAAAATGAGAAAATTGTTGCTTCTAACTTTCACTTTGTTTATTTATTATCCATTATTTTCCCAATACACTATCGAAACAGAAGCGGTGTTGAAAAAGCAGTCTGCCTTTCGTTTTACCGCCGAATGGCAGTATTTATCTACCGATATTTTTCTAATGAATGCCGAGAAATTTACCCCATTGCTTAATGATATTATTCAACGCGCGTATCTTGAAAAAGGGAAAAAAATGAAGAAAAAAGAAAAAATCGATTTGGATAAATTATTGATTACTGCCAATTTAAAGTCTGCTACCGGAACAAATGTGGTATACCCTATTTATAGTTTTCAGATACAGGAAGATGCTGAAAAAAAGCAAACAACAATATTGGCCAGCACCAATGAACAAATTCGCTTGATGGATAATTTACCCATGGTCGGAAAATCTGATATTATTGAAGCCGAGATTAAAGCCGAAGCATTTCATGCCGGAGAAATGAGTCAGATTTACAGAATTATTTCATGGCAATTACAAAATATTGCTTCTTTTTCGTCGCCGGTGGCAGCGCTTGGTTTAGTGGCCGAATTTGGAAAATTTATGGAGAGCAATATCGAAAGTAAAAGTTATCAGTTTTCTAATACCATTCGCATTTACGAAGCTCAGGATTTTAATAAAAGGGTACATTCTGTAAACGTATATGTCTTTAAACCTTCTGGAAATGCCGCAATTTCGGTTTCTACGCAACAAATCGAAAATTGGGTAGATACGGCCAAATTTGTTAGTCTAAACAAGGAAACCCTGAACAATTTTATCAACTTTAAGAACTATCCAATCATGGTGATTGTAAATTATAAATCGCGCTACGTTTCGGAGCCTATTGTTGGAGATCAAATTGATTTTGAGAAAATTGACGAGCGCCGTCTTAAAATCGAGAAAGCTTATCAAGCTAAATTAATCAATCTTGAGTCTTACGAACAAGAAATTAAATTGCTCGATTTTTTGAAAATCTTTGCACAATTAAAGGTAAATATTCACAATTTTGAATTGAATTATAAGAATAAAATTACAGAGGACTTCTCCAAAAGTTATTTCATTATTTTTAGTGAACTCAGAAAACTTAAAAATAATTATCACGCCCGGCAGCTTGAATTTGCTAACAATAAATCATTTCAGAATGATTTTAAAGCGCTTTACGAAGAGATTCTGTTAAATGCCGAACTTTATCTCGAAACAAACACCAATCTCAAGAATATTAAAGAACTTGCCAATGTTTTGTACGATTTTGAAAATTTGGCCGGACACTATGATGCGCCAAATGAAATTGAAAGTAAACTCAGGAAAATATATGCTGTTGAGTTTCCTGCATCGGAAATGAAATCTGAAGAAATTTTGGCTATTCAAAATATGATTGAAACTTATGAACAGAAGCAATATAACGATATTTACGACATGCAGGTTAAAAAACTTAATGCCTTAGATGCTGTTGATTTGAATTTGCCTGAGTTCGAGAAATCAAAAAATATGGCCAATGCCACTTATTGTAGCAGATGCAAAACCGAATTAAATAATGCAATTCTGCAATTTAATGAGAGATACGAAGAAAACCGTAAACAAAATCTGGTATCAAATTTGACAATACAACAAAAGTATGCCGGAGCCTTCTTGTTTAATGTATTACAGAAGGAAGCTTGTATTGAAAAGCAGGTATACATTGAATTTCCGGATTCCACTTTGCGTCCAAATTATATTATTATGTTTATGAATGAATTGGAGGAGTTTAAACTGAACAGACAAAAATTACAATTATTAATTAAAAATCCGGATATTTCCAAAGCTACTGCCGATGAGATTGAAGATAAATATTTGATTTTAAAGTCGGCTGTGGTGCAAATTGAAGATGATATAGATGCTTTATGCAGAAAAATCCCAAAGTATTGTGAGTGTGAAAATTAAATTGTTTTTGCTTTTAATATCAAGTCTACTTTATCCTTATGTTTTTTTTGCACAGCAATTGGTTAGAGTGAATACTCTTAGCGGCGATGGATACGTGGAAGAGAGAACTTATATTGGTGGAGAAGAAAAGTTTGTAGATAATATTACCGGCGTTACAGTTACAAAGGTAAATATTATTACAGAGCGAAATTTTACCCGATATTTTCTAATTGATAGTATCTATTGGTTCGATTACTTGTATATGGACGATTACGAAGAAGGTTTTGTTACTTCTTACGATTATACCTACGATAGTGCTTTGGTTTTTTATCAGAATGAGATTTACGACGATTATGATGCACGTTCGGTAGTAAATGTGAATATATATAACGAGTTTATGTATACCGACAGTTTATCGGGTAATTCGGCATTTTATTTTACATTGAAAGAAAAGAAATATATTAAGGAAGAAGAAATAATCGCCTATTTTATCTATGATAGTCTTAAGTGGAAGGATGTGCGCGAATTACCTGTGCGTCCGTTTGTTAGACAAGTAATTGATACTTTAGGCGTAGCAAGTCCCGAATTTCTTAGAGAAATGGCTTATCCGATGACATATCAAGAGATATTTGATACGATAAACCAATTCCGCACTTTTGTTATAGATTCTGTTGCACTGCGCCTTTTCGATCCTTTTCAGTATTTGGCCGAAATATCGCGGTTAAAGTTAATGTTTGAATATTATAAGGATAATATTCAAAAACCTTATGTGCGTGATGTGGTTTTAAATCAGATGATTAAAATGATGTCATTGCGATTAAATGAGATAAGACGAATTACGGGCATTGATTTAAAACGTGAGCCTGCTTTTAATAATTTGCTTGCTCTAAAAACCGTAAACGGGTTTAATCCGCGCTGTATTAATCTCGATAGCGTTGCTTCCTATTATGCCGATGAATACGATTCAATAAGGGTAAAAATGGTTCAGATAAATCCAAAAGGAGCAGTAAGTGTGCAGTTTTCTCAAATTCAGACAGAGTCGTTGAAGGCAGCCGCTCGTAATATGGCTTATGAATTAAATAAATGGTACGATTTAAATTGGAAAAGATTATACGGAAGAAAAGAATTAGCGCCTGGCGAATTTGTTCCGATAGATGAAAAATGAATATCTTAAGCTGCGTAATTCCTAAAGACTTAAGTTTATGCGTCTGAATTCATGAAACCAAGGATGGGATGTAGCTTTACCAATTTTAAATTTTTTGGGATAAGATATTGATGCCACGAATTGATGGCCTAAGCTAAATTCGTGGCATTTTCTTTATTCTTAATAGAAATTTACAAAAATATTTTTTGGCTAATTCCTATCAAAAATCCTCCTTTTTCTTTTTCGCGAACAAACAGGTTGTCTTCATCTAATAATCTGCCTTTTTCCATATAAATACAACTCTGCATTTTTGGCGCTCCAAAATCGGCAAGTGATTTATATAAGGATTCGTAATCGAAAAAATTGGCCGATTTATAAATTTCGTTCGATTTGTTTTCTTCATACCATACAGAATTTTTGTTTAGCGCACCAATAAGAATATATCCGTTTTTTTTCAAAACCCGATGCATTTCTTTAATGGCCTTTTCTTTGTTTTTAATAAATCCAAGGGTGGCGAAACTCATGATATTTTCTATAGATTCATCTTCAAAGGGCAATTCGGTGGCACTGCCTTTAACAAATTGTGCGTTTTTGATATTCTTTTTCATGGCTATTTCAAGCATCGCATCCGATGTGTCGAGTGCGGTTATCTCAAAACCATGGTGCGACAAAAACTGTGTCCAATGTCCGGTGCCACAGCCTATTTCTAATACATTTTTTGAATTTAAGTCATTAAAAAATAATGCAGTGTTGAATTTCTCCAAATCATCAATTTTTTTTCCTTGTTCTGTTGCATAATATTGGTCGTAAACCGATGCAATTTTATCAAAATCAAACAAGCTTAAACTATTCATAATCTTTAGTTTCTGAAATTTATGTTGAAAAATTTAAAATTGTCGGCAAATGTATAAAAATCATTTATTTTGATGAAATTCTGGCGGAACCTGAAACATCGGTATTTACCTTGTCCGGATTTCCAAAATATTTTAGACTTGATGAGCCTGATAGGTCTGCATCTAAATATTTACTGCATCTTACCGATGCATTCGAAGAGCCGCTTATTTCCACATAAGCTTTTTTCGAATTTAATTTATCGCCGATAAATACACTAGAGCCTTCTAAATCTAAATCTAATCTTTCGGTACTTCCCATTATCTTTGTTTCGGAGGAGCCACTTGTGTATATTTCAAGCTTTTCGGTTAAAACATCCAGATAAATTGTAGCGGAACCACTGGCGTTAATTTCCATTTCTTCTGTCTTTATCTGATTGATAGTGCTTAGTTTGCTTATTCCTTCGATTGTGATTTCTTCAAAATCTGTGCTCGTAATATTTATGGTGATATTATTTTCGAATTCAAGGCATTGAGCAGAACTAATTTCCAGGGTATTTCCATTTTGTTTTATTTCAATCATTGATAAGAAATTACTGTCCGTATTAATTTCAATCTGGTTATAGCTTCCTTGAATAAGGTTGATTTCTGCAGAAATTTCGATTTCATAGTTTACAGTTTCAGCCTCTACTTTTACTTTTTTTTCTGCTCTGATGCCATTTCCTTCTTCGCAATTATTACACGACCATAAGCCTAAGGTGGTGAATAGTATTGTTATAGCGATAATTTTTTTCATGTGTAAATAGTTTTTATTATTTTGAACAAATATTTATTCGTTTTTATTATTATCAAGTTAGATTTCAATACCAAGCTATTGCTTGTGCTTTTGATTTTCAATAAGTATTTACTTCTACGTCTTGTTAGTATGTGCCTTATGATGAATGTATTTAAATCGTAATCTGATGTATCAGCCGAAAAATTTCGGTAGATACATGCTCAAATAGCAATTTATCTGGTCTCATCATGGCTTTTTGTTTCTCTAATTCATTGTTTGATAAGGTGCTAACATGATTTAGGTCGAGCAGGATTTTCATTTTTTTTGTATCCAAACAATGGCCTGCGATGGCCCAAATTGGGATATTGCTATTTTGAATCAAAGTTTTTAGTCGCGAAATAAGTTTAGCATTCATGGTTTGCCAATCTATACTTCCTTCGCCAGTAATTATTAAATCGATGTTCTCAAATTTTTTGTCGAATTGGGTTAGTTTAAAAATAAAATCGGCGCCGTTTATAATTTCCGATTTAAATACTGCGTGCATTGTTCCGGCAATACCTCCGGCAGCACCTGCTCCCTTTACCTTATTCAAATCTATTCCAAATTGCTTATAAATTATATTCTGAATGTTTTGCATACCATTCTCAAGTACTTCTAAATCTGATTTTTCTGTAGCACCTTTTTGAAAAGCATAAGTGCGAACTGCACCTTCGGGGCCTGTAAATGGATTATCCACATCGCCGGCAATTATTAGCCTGGCTTTTAAGCTAGGTATGTTGCTTATTTTTCTTACTTTTTCTAATTCGAATCCTGTTGGAATTTCGCCTTCGAATTCACCGCTTATTTCGGCACCTAAGGCCTTTAGTATCCCTAGTGCTGCATCGTTTGTAGAACTTCCGCCAGTAAAAAGTACAATGGTTCCAAACATTTTTTTCAAGGCATCGGTAATTAATTGCCCAACTCCATAACTGCTTGTAAACAAAGGATTTTGTTCTAATGGAGAAAGCTTGTTCAGTCCAATAACTTTGGCAATTTCTATAAAAGCGGTGTCTGAAATTAAATCTGCGAAATAGTAAGTCGAAATTTCGTGCATCAGGGCATCCCTTACTTTAACATGTATCTTATGCAAATCGGGTAAATGATGCTTAAGAATGTCGATAGAACCTTCTCCACCATCGGCCAATGGAGCTATAACTGTTCGTACCCTATTGTTAAGACTTTTTTTTAGCGCTTGCTCAATAATTTGAGCTGCATCTAATGAGTTTAAGGTTCCTTTGTAGCTGTCGGGTGAAATAAGGATTTGGTAATTTTTGTTAAATTTTTGTCGGGCTTTTTCTTTATCTTTGTGTAATTGGTCTTGCAGTTCTTTTAAATTATTAAATTTCATTTCGTTACGTAATCTATCCACGAAACAGATTTCTATGTTTTTGTCGTAAATGTCGCCGTCAAAATCAAAAAAATGTGCTTCAAGTGTTTTATCTACTCCGTTTATTGTTGGGCGAATACCTATGTTCATCATGCCTTGATGGTATTTTTGTGCAACTTTTCCTTCAATTACATAAACGCCATCTGCCGGAATAATTTTTACTGAATCGTTTAAGGAAATATTGGCTGTCGGGAAGCCTAGTTTTCTACCAAGCTGCCTGCCTTTTACAACCTTTCCTTTTATGTTGTATTTATAGCCCAGAAGCTGAGATGCCAGCCTTACCTCGCCTTTAAACAAGTGGTCTCTGATTTGCGTTGAACTAATATTTACCGATTGGTGAAGTAATTCGCTTAGCTGGTGTATCCTGATATTCCAAACTCCGGCACATTCCTGCAAAATATCGGGCGACCAAATCCTGTCGCTTCCAAAACGCTGATTAAATCCAATGAAAAAATGTTTTGCTTTAATTTTTTGATAAACAATGTTTTCTATAAACGAACAAGCGTTTAGTTTCGAAAATTCCAAGGTAAATGGAAATACGATTAAATGATCGATTCCTGTTTGCTCAAGGGCAGAAATCCTTTCGTCGATGGTTTGCAATAGCCTAATATTCTTTCCTAAGGGTGATAGTATTTCTCTTGGATGTGGCCAAAATACCAGTAATACCGATTCTCCATTTATTTGGTGAGCGTATTTGATGATTTCAGCAATCACTTTTTGATGCCCTAAATGAACACCATCGAACGAGCCTATCGTAAATACTGCATTACTTGCATTGAAATTGTCTAAATTATAATGTATTACCACAATTTTACATTTTTTGACAATTGTTTATAAATATAAATATTGAAATACAAAATGTTTTATATTTTTGAGCCTTTATTTTTGCAATATTAAAACTAAATTCGTTAAAATGAGAAAATTTATTGGTTTATTTGTTGGATTAAGCTTTTTGTTTGCGGCTTGCAATAATTCCGGCGATAAAGATGCTGTGCTTGTAAAAGGAAAATTGGAAAATGCTCCAAATACGGTTTTGTTGTTGAAATACGTTAAAAACAATCAATTAGCTACTCTTGACTCTGCTTCTACCGATGCTGATGGTAATTTTAAACTTAAAGGCAAAATTCAGTTCGAAGATTATTTAATTATTCAATCCCTTGATCAATCTCAATTTGTACAACTTGTGGCCTCACCCGGAGAAGAAATCGAACTGAATGCCGATTTTACCGATATGGCTAATACCTACAAAGTTAGTGGTTCGGTAGGGTCTGTTGTAATGCAGGAAATTACCAAATACCACATGGATATGGTTGCAAAAGTGGATAGCCTTGGGAAAATGTACAGGGAATATTCAATGGCTGGCAATGTAGAACAGATTAAAGACCAGATTGATTCTGTGTATCGTCAGATTATTGAAGATGAAAAGCAATATTTAACCGAAGTAATTAATAAAAACGATTCTTCGTTGGTTGCCTTATTTGCATTGTATCAACAAATGGGACAGCAAACCCCCATTTTTCATCCGGAGGTAGATATGCCCATTTTTGAAAAAGTGAGTAATAGTTTGGCTACTAAATTACCTAATTCTGAGTTAGTTAAATCTTTAACAGAAATGGTTAGTGGTTTTAAAAATCCTCCTATGCAAGTGGGTGCCGTTGGTACTGAAGTTCCCGAAATTGAAATGGAAAGTCCAGAAGGTAAAGTGATTAAACTTTCTGAATTCCGTGGAAAATATGTTTTGCTTGATTTCTGGGCTGCTTGGTGTCGTCCGTGTAGAATGGAAAATCCAAACATCGTTGATAATTATAAAAAATATAGTAAAGATGGATTTGAAGTATTTCAGGTTTCTTTAGACCAAACCAAAGAGGATTGGGTGAAAGCAATTAAAGACGATGGTTTGAATTGGATACATGTGAGCGATTTACAATATTGGCAATCGGCAGCGGCTCGCCAGTATAATATTTCTGCTATTCCGGCAAGCTTTCTTTTGGATAAAGACGGAAAAGTTATAGCTACCAATCTTAGAGGGCCTGCCCTTGGCGAGAAACTGAAAGAAATTTTCGGTCATTAATCGCGTTTTGGCCTTTTTTGTTTCAAAACTTATTATTTTAGCCCTTATTTTTAAGGGCTTTTTTTATGAAATTTACTCGTAAACGCTTATACGAAATAGTTTTCGAAGCAGAAACTATGGAAGGCAGATTATTTGACACCATACTCCTTGGCTTAATTTCTTTCAGCATTGTAATTGTGATGCTTGAGAGTGTGCAGGATATTTATCAAAAGTATGGAGCTGTGTTGGTTGTTATTGAGTGGATTATTACTATCACATTTACCTTTGAATATATTCTTAGATTAGCAATTGTGGCACATCCCATCAAGTTTGTTTTCAGTTTTTATGGTATAATAGATTTTTTAAGCACGATTCCAACATACCTTAGTTTTTTTTTCCCGGGCTCTCAAGGGCTTGTTGTGATAAGAGCTTTAAGGCTTCTTCGTATTTTCAGAATTTTGAAAATGCCTCGCCATTTGCGCGAAAGTAATGTAATATTATCTGCTCTTAACCGCAGTAAGCATAAAATTTTTGTTTTTCTTTTTTCTGTAATAATGATTGCTATAATTGTCGGAACAGTAATGTATCTGATAGAAACACCGGAAGCCGGCTTTACTAGTATTCCCCGATCTATTTACTGGGCTATAGTTACCCTTACAACCGTTGGATACGGCGACATTGCCCCTCAGAGTTCATTGGGGCAATTAATTGCCAGTCTGGTTATGATCTTAGGGTATGCCATTATTGCTGTACCCACCGGAATTGTTACTTCCGAAATGAGTCGGGAGAAATTTAATCTTAAGGAGATATCAACAGATGTTTGTCCTAATTGCTTAACCGAAGCACACGATTCTGATGCTATATATTGCAAAAAATGTGGTGCCATACTCAACGAACAAACTTCTAATCGGGCAGACAAGCATTAGAGATTTTCAATACAAATACGGCTTTGTAGGTTTCAAATATCAGCTTTATTTTTTTTACTATCAAATTCATGATAATCTCATAATCCCCTATAATCAAAGTACTCATTGCACTATAATGTATCTCCAGTTTATTTTGGGTTTCAATGTCCTTTAGAAAATCAATAACAGCGGTTCTATATTCGTTTTGCAAAGAATACAGGCTTATTTCAATCGATATTTTGTTCATTTATGGGCTTCTTTTCGGTGGATTGCACTAAATACTCTTCAAAAATCCGCGACATGGATGTGTTGATGCTTTGTAAACTATAGGGATATATACGAGCCATTTGGCTGATTATTTCTTTTACTGCTTTTCTTTGCGTTTTCTCAGCAAACGGACATTCTTTGGCTTGGGTTTGGATTTCTTTTTTGTCGGCGTATTCTTTTATCTCTTTTTCTGTGAGGCCAATAAGTGGTCGGATTATATCAATCTCTCCCCGAAAAATGGATAATTTTGGCGGAATTGACGAAATACTACCATTGAACATCATGTTCATCAGCAGCGTTTCTACAGCATCATTCATGTGATGACCTAATGCAACTTTGCTTGCATTCTCTAATCTGGCTGCATCAAAAAGGCTCTTTCTGCGCGTGGTGGAGCATAAGAAACAGGGCGTTTTTCTTTTATCAGTCGAAAAATCAATTACCGTATTTGTTACAACAAGCTTGATATCTCTTTGAATACAAAATTTTTTCAGATATTCAATACTAGTTTCATAAGGAATAGATTCACTCCTTACATGCACGGCCATCATCTCGAAATGAAACGGCAGATTTTGCCTTAATAGAAAAAGCAGGTCAAGTAAAACCAACGAATCTTTTCCACCCGATAATCCTACAATTAATTTATCTCCTTCTGTAATCATGGCATATTCCTTAACAGATAAAGCCACTTTTTTTAATATTTTTTTCTGATACAGTAAGCTTTGTTTATTCATTTTCCAAATTTGTAAATAAAATGCAAATATCATGAACTCATTTTATTAATAAAATTTTTTATTTTCATAAAATGATTTTTTTTCGATGGCTTAAGTGTTTGTATATTAGATGTTAATCGTTTTTCTTCTATTTCGTGCAATAAATAATTGACATATTATTTTAGCCATAATATAATTTTTCTTAATTTCGGCAGCTAGAAAAAAGAAGCGCAATGCTTTATATTTCTTGGAGAGATGGCCGAGTGGTCGAAGGCGCACGCCTGGAAAGTGTGTATACCTCAAAAGGGTATCGTGGGTTCGAATCCCACTCTCTCCGCGCAAATTGCAAATACTAATTAAAAAAGAGAGAATTAAAATCGTTATTAATCAAAACAGAAATCACACCATGAAAAAGTTATTAGCTTTATTGACTGTTTTTTCGGTACTCACCTTTTGGGGGTCAACTATCACCTTTGCACAAGAAATGGAAGGTGATTCAACTGTTGTAACAGAAACTTTAGATTCTACAGCTGTTGCAGAATCTACATCAGAAGTAGCCGAAGATGCCGTAGTGGCTGAAGAAGAAGAAGTGCCTATGCACAAACAGGTAAAACAAAAATTTATTGAAGGTGGTGCAAGCTTTATGGCTTTCGTATTGCTTACATTAATCATTGGTCTTGCCTTTGTAATCGAGCGCATTATCTATTTAAATCTGGCCGGAACAAACACAGATAAATTGCTTGCAAAAATTGAAGAAGCTCTTAAATCCGGTGGTTTCGATGCTGCTAAAGAAGTATGTCGCGCAACCAGAGGACCTGTAGCATCAATTTTTTACCAGGGTTTGGACCGCGCTCACGAAGGAATTGATATGGCCGAAAAATCTGTAATGTCTTATGGTAGCGTTCAGATGGGTTTAATGGAGAAAAACCTGACTTGGATTCAGTTGATGATTGCCATTGCCCCAATGCTTGGTTTCATGGGTACAGTTATTGGTATGATTGGTGCTTTCGATGCTATTCAGGAAGCCGGTGATATTAGCCCTGCCCTTGTAGCCGGTGGTATTAAAGTAGCTTTGATTACTACGGTATCAGGTTTGATTGTGGCTATTATTCTTCAGGTTTTTTACAACTACATCGTGTCAAAAATTGACTCATTGGTAAGTTCTATGGAAGATGCTTCTATTACTTTAATTGACTTATTGTACAAATATTCAAAAAAATAATTCTGATGGATAGCACTTTAACAAAAATATTGAATATATTTCTGTATGCACTTCTCGGAATTACAGTGGTTCTTACTTTCTTCTTTTTTCAAGGGGGAGTAACACCAGAATCTATTAATTCTTTGTATCCCGAGCCTGTATATACTTCTGTTTTACTAAACTGGACATATTTGCTTTTTGTTCTTTCTTTGGTAATTACGGTTGTCTTTTCAGTGATTGGTGTAATCAGAAATCCTAAAAATGCAGTAAGGTCTATTGCGGTACTCGCTGTGATGGGATTAGTTGTATTGGTTTCTTATTATCTTGCTGACGGTACTAAATTAAATTTAGTTGGCTATACTGGCCCCGACAACGTTGAATCTGTGCTTAAATTTACAGATACGATTTTGTACACAACCTATATTTTATTTGTTGTGGCTGTTGTCGTTGCATTTGGTGCATTTTTATTTAAGTTGAGAAGATAATTTATTTGCTGTTGATGTCGTATTCGCAGCTTTTGATTTAAAAATATTATCAATTATGGCAAAAAGACAATTGCAGGAAATTAATGCGGGTTCAATGGCCGATATAGCCTTCTTGTTGTTGATATTTTTTCTTGTAACAACAACAATGGATGTAGATTCGGGCTTGGCACGTAAACTTCCGCCCCCTGCTCCAGAAACTACTGAAGATCAGCCGCCTCCTATCAGGGAACGGAATGTGTTGATTGTACTTATAAATAAAGATGATCAATTGGCGGTTGAAGGTGAACTTTTTAGCGTTGAGCGATTAAAGGATAAAACGAAACTTTTTGTTACCAATCCACGTAATGATAAAAATTTGTCCGATAATTTTACTCTTGCCGAAAAGTATCAGGAAGCTTTAGACGAAGGTAAAGAGAAAGAAGCTGAGCGATTTAAACTATTAATGAAAACTTTTGGGTCGGCTGTCAGAGTATCGAAAGGTGTTGTTTCTTTACAGAATGACCGTGGTACTTCTTATAAAATGTATATTAAGGTACAAAACGAATTAGTGGCTTCTTTTAACGAACTTAGGGACGAATTATCTTTGTCTGCCTTCGGCAAAAAGTATGACGATGCATCTGAAGTACAGCAGGAATTGATCAGAGATATTTATCCTTTGAGCATATCTGAAGCGGAACCTAGAAATATTGGAGGAAAGTAATATGAAATTTCGTAAAAAAAAGGACGGAAGTCCACCACCTATTTCAACTGCTTCTTTGCCTGATATCGTTTTCATGCTTTTGTTTTTCTTTATGGTTTCTACCACTATGCGTGAAACCGACCTTAAAATTAAAGTAAAGGTACCCGAAGCTACTGAAATAAAGAAGTTAGAAAAAAAATCACTGGTTAGTTACATAAATGTTGGTATTCCATTGGAGCAGTTTCGTGAAATTTATGGTACTGAACCCAGAATTCAGTTAAACGACAAGCTTTCTAATGTCTCAGATATCAGTTCTTTTATAGAAGCTGAACGAAAACAACGAGATGAGAATGAAGTTCCCATGATGACTACTTCTATGAAAGTGGATGAAGATGCAAAAATGGGAATAGTTACTGATATTAAGCAAGAACTTCGTAAAGTACAAGCTCTGAAAATAAATTATTCTACTCGTAAGGGTATTAAAAGAGAGTAATATATTTAAAAATTATTTAAGTGGTTATGATTTTATAACCACTTTTTTTATTTTTTTACCGGCTTTTTTTTGGTTTTTAAAAAGCATTAATTATCTTTGACTTTTGAAATAAATCTGAAAATGAAATTATCTACATTATATTATTGGTTCTATTTTTATCTGGATATTACTGCCGGGATGGAAAAGAACTGTAATTAATTAAATTATTTACAAAAAGAACCCGGCGAGAAATCGACCGGGTTTTTTTGTACGAAATAACCGTTTTTTTGTTTGCTTATCAAGTAATAATTGAATATATGATAATAGATGAAGCAGATGTTGTGAAAAGGGTGGAAGAGTATTTTTTTTCATCAAAATTGCGTGAGATTGCCAATATGCGAAAACAAGGTATTCCGGTAATTAATCTCGGCATAGGTAGCCCTGATTCTCCTCCACATGTAAGTGTTTTGAATGCTATGCATGAAAGTCTTGATAATCCAGGGGCACATGGTTATCAGGCATATAAGGGTAACGAAAATTTGCTCGATTCTATGGCTAGCTGGTACAACAAGTTTTTTGGTTTACAATTAATTGGAAATGAGCATTTCTTGCCGCTTAATGGTTCTAAAGAAGGAATTAGCTTTATTCTACATGCGTTTATCAATCCTGGCGATAAAGTTTTGATTCCTAATCCTGGTTATCCTACATATACATCGGCTGCTTTGCTGCATTATGCCGAAGTAGATTATTATGCTTTACGTTCTGAAAATTACTATTATCCTGATTTTGATTTGCTCGAAAAGCAAATTACGCCGCGCACCAAAATTATTTTTCTCAATTATGCACACATGCCCACAGGGGCACCTGCTACTATCGAAGTTTTCGATAAGTTTGTTTCTTTGGCAAAAAAATATAAAATTCTGTTGGTAAACGATAATCCTTATATTTTTTTACATGATAAACAATTAAGCATTTTTGCGGTGGAGGGTGCAATGGATGTGGCAATTGAACTAAATTCACTAAGTAAATCGCATAATTTGGCCGGTTGGCGCGTAGGAATGGCTGTGGGGGCGCCTGATTATATAAAATTACTACTTAAAATGCGCAGCAATGCTAATTCGGGGCATTTTTTACCAATACAGCATGCTGCCATCGAAGCCATGAATTTGCCCGACGACTGGTATGCCGAGCAATTAGCGATTTATAAACGTCGCAGAGAGATTATTTTTCCGCTTTTGCGTTTTATAGATGCTGAATTTATTGAAAATCAGGCAGGTATGTTCGTCTGGGCTAAAATTCCGAAACAATTTGATTCTGGCGCTGCTTTGGCCGATTTTATTCTTAAAAAGGCCTTTGTTTTTGTTACAGAAGGCGCAGTATTTGGCTCGGAAGGAGAACAATATTTCCGAATTTCGTTGAGTATAAACGATAAAGAACTTTCGGACGCAGCCATGCGTATAAAAGATTTATGGCTAAAGGAGGGGTATAAATGATTGTTTCAATAATTGGTCTGGGTCTTATTGGGGGCTCTATAGCTATTGACCTGCGCAAAAGGGGCTTTGCTAATTCTTTGTTAGGCATGGATGCAAATACCGAGCATGCCGCTAAGGCATTAGAATTGGGTTTGGTTGATTCTATTGTAGATCATTACGAGCAATTAAGATTTAGTGATATCATTATTCTTGCAGTGCCTGTTGACGCTGCCATTGCTTTGTTGAACAATATTCTGCCACTCCTCGATAATCAGTTGCTTATTGATGTTGGTTCTACAAAAGAGCCTTTGATTAATGCTGTTAATGGGAATGAAAAAAGACATCTGTTTTTAGCTGCGCATCCAATGGCTGGTACCGAATTCTCTGGCCCACAGGCTGCTATTTCCGGTTTGTTCGACCAAAAAGCGGTGATTTTCTGTAACGCCGAAGAGACAGATACTAATTTGGTTTACTTAGCCGATGCTATGTTTGCCGCACTTAAGATGAGAAGAATTGATATGGATGCAAAAAGCCATGATATTCACGCAGCTTATGTTTCTCATATTTCTCATATTAGTTCTTTTGCATTGGCTTTGAGCGTTTTACATAAAGAGAAAGATGAGAGAAGTATTTTCGAAATGGCCAGTGGAGGTTTTGCATCTACTGTTCGATTAGCCAAAAGTTCTCCGGATATGTGGGCACCGATTTTTATGCAAAATCGAAAAAATGTGCTCGAAGTATTAGACACTTATATTAATTATTTATACGATTTTAAATTAGCCATATTTAATCAGGATAAAGAGAGATTACTTTTTTTGATGAATAAAGCTAATGATATTAAACCTATACTGAATTTAAAAGAAAAATTAACTGTAAAACCTTAAAATTATAGAAGAATGACAAATTTAGATATTATTCCATTGAAAGATTGGGGATTGAACACTCAAAGACCCCTTGTTATGGCTGGTCCTTGTAGTGCCGAAACTGAAGAACAAGTGCTTAAAATAGCTTCTCAACTCGATAAAACTAAGGTAAATGTATATAGAGCCGGTATTTGGAAGCCCAGAACAAGGCCGAACTCTTTTGAAGGTGTTGGCAGTGTGGGTCTTCGCTGGCTTCAGCTCGTAAAGCAAGAATACGGATTGAAAACTGCCACAGAGGTAGCCAATGTAAAACATGTGTATGAAGCTCTTAAGGCTGGGATTGATGTTATCTGGATTGGTGCCCGAACTTCGGCAAATCCTTTTGCAGTTCAGGAAATTGCAGACTCTCTTCGTGGGGTGGATATTCCTGTTTTTGTAAAGAATCCTGTGAATCCGGATTTGGAATTGTGGATTGGTGCTATTGAACGAATTCATCAGGCTGGAATTAGCAGGGTAGGGGCTATTCATCGTGGTTTTTCTTCTTACGATAAATCCAAGTACAGAAATACGCCGCATTGGCAAATTGCCATTGACTTAAAACGGAAATTGCCTCAAGTGCCATTAATTAATGACCCTTCGCATATTACGGGAAATGCCGATTTGATTGAAGTTGTTTCTCAGAAAGCAATGGACTTGAATTTTGATGGTTTAATGATTGAAACTCATTGCAATCCTCCCAAAGCGTGGAGCGATGCCAAACAGCAAATTACCCCGTTTCGTTTACATGAGATTTTGAATAATTTGGTGCTTCGTAAAGAATATATCGATGGCTCGCTCATGGACGATACCTTGGAAGAATTGAGAGCAAAAATAGATTACCTTGACAATGAATTGCTTGAAGTGTTGTTGCACCGAATGGATATTGTTGCAAAAATTGGTGAATGGAAAAAACAACATGGCATTAGTATTTATCAATCTGCTCGTTTTGAAAGTATCATGGATGCCGCTCGTCTGAAATCTATGAACATAGGTTTAAAAGAAGATTTTGCCGAAATCATTTTTAAATCGATTCATGAGGAGTCTATCAGTATTCAAACGGCTATTTTAAATTCGGTCTTGCTCAAAAATAAGTAAATAATGCATACAAGCGAATACAAAACTATTTCCGGTTTTTTGCAAGGTAGTGTGGCTGCTCCGGCTTCTAAAAGTGTTTTGCAGCGTGCTGTGGCTGCCGCTTTTTTAGCCGGAGGCAAATCTACTTTAGATGGTTATACTCATAGTAATGACGTAGATGTGGCCATTCAAATTATTCGTTCTTTGGGGGCAGATGTTACAATGAGTAATCAACAATTGAGCATTACCCGGAGTGCATTTGGGCGAAGCAATAAGATTTATACCGGTGAGTCTGGTTTGTCTACTCGCTTGTTTACTCCTTTGGCTGCCTTGACAGGAAATGAGATGCATTTCTCTGGTAGTGGTAGTATTCTTAAGCGTTCCATGCAATTTATGGTAGAGGCATTAGCTCAGTTTGGTGTGGAAATGCATACCAATAATGGTTTTATGCCTTACACAATTAAAGGTAAGCTTCGGGCTGCCAAGGCTTATATCGATGGCTCTCAAAGTTCGCAACTTATTAGTGGCCTGCTAATGGCTTTGCCTTTACTTAACGACGATAGCTTTATCGAAGTTAACAATTTGGCTAGCAAGCCCTATATCGACCTTACTTTGCAGGTGATGAATGAATTTGGCGTTAAGGCCGAAAACCTAAACTACCAATCTTTTTTTATTCCGGGGAATCAGCACTATGATTCTGCTAATTTTTGGGTCGAAGGCGATTGGAGTGGCGCCGCATTTTGGTTTGTGGCTGCTGCGATTAGTGGTGATATTCTAATTTCAGGATTGGATAATAATTCTATGCAGGCCGATAAGCGTATTTTAGAAGCCTTAGATTTAGCCGGTGTTGGGTATGCATTGCAAAATAAAGACTTTATTGTGAGGCAAGCTGAGATTAAACCATTTGTTTTTGATGCCACGCATTGTCCTGATTTATTTCCTCCATTGGCGGTTTTGGCGGCTTATGCAAACGGAAAATCTTCGATTAAAGGTGTCTCTCGTTTGTTCGGGAAGGAGAGTAATCGTGCTTTGGCTATTGCAAACGAATTTTTAAAACAGGGTATAAAAGTACATATCGATGGTGATGAGATGATTATTTGGGGCGGAAAAGTTAGTGGCGGACAAAATTTTGATGCACATAACGACCATCGCATGGCAATGGCTGGGGCAATTCTGACCCTTAAGGCAGAAAATCCTATTACGGTAGTGGGAGCGGATGCGGTGGCTAAATCGTATCCCGATTTTTTTAATCATCTTAAATTATTACTCCATTAAGCCTTTGTCCCGGAAAAGCATAAGTATAGCTGAATGTGGGAGAATAACATATTTTTGTTTGTTGATTTCGATGGGGAAGGAGCCTGTTTGTAAATAAACTGCCAAATCCCCTACCTTGGCTTGCAGTGGTATATATTTCGATTCTTCGCTTCCTGCTTTCCATGGTTCATCATACTCCTGATTGTTGGGAATAGGATAGCCCGGCCCAACTTTCACAATGTAACCCGAATAAATGTTTTCTTTTTCCTGAATGCCCGGCGGGAGATATAGTCCGGATTTTGTTTTTTCCATTGGAGATTTTGGTTGAATAAGCACTTTATCGCCAATCATCAATACATCTTCAAGAGATTGTTTATCAAATCCTAATGACATGATTTTTCTATTATAAAAATATTTCTAGTAATTCTAAACCTGAGGTTTCTATTTTTATCATACTTAGTTCGGCTGGTATGAGCAATGTTTCACCTTTCTTTAATTCTATATGGTAATTATTTTCATCAGAAATTATCCCTTCGCCGCTGACTGCCATGAAAATTACAAACGAATCTAATGCAGCGTAATCCCTAGTAATTGCTTTTGATATTTGCATATAGTTTGTTGAGAAATTGGGTGTGCGGTTAATTTCATTTATCTCATTTGTCTCTCGGGAATAGCTTATTGGTTTTATTGGGGCTAACTCAAAATGAATGGCATCTAAAGCCAATTCTTTATGTAGTTCCCTCGTTTCACCTTTTTCGTCTGTTCTGTCCCAATCGTAAATCCGATAGGTAATATCTGATGTTTGCTGAATTTCGGCCAATAAAACTCCTTTTCCGATGGAATGAACTCTTCCGGCACAAATTTCATATATATTACGTGGTTCTAATTCTTCTTTATAAATGAAATCTTTTATATTGCTTACATTTAAGTAATTATCTTTGTTAATTCCCGTAGAAAAACCAAAATATAAGCCCGCATTTTCTTCGGCTTGCATTATGAACCACATTTCGTTTTTGCCGTAGGCCTGATGTCGTTCTTTGGCCAATTTGTCGTCGGGATGAACTTGTATGGAAAGATCGTCGTTTGCATCAATAAATTTAATAAGAATTGGAAATTCAATGCCGTATTTTTCATAAACTTTATCTCCTAGCAAGTCACCCATATATATTTCTACCAATTCATTTAGGGCGTTACCGGCTAAAAATCCGTTTTCAACCACCGAAATATTGTCTTCTACGGCCGAAATTTCCCAACTTTCACCAATTTTTTTGTCTAATGGGAGGTCTTTATTTAATATTGTATTTAATTTTTGTCCACCCCATATTTTTTCTTTATAAATGGGTCTAAATTTTAACGGATAAAGCATATTCTGTAATTTAAAATACAAATTTATGATAGTTTTTTCCAATGCCAAAATAAATCTCGGTCTAAGGGTTAAAGAGAAACGTCCGGACAAATATCATAATATCGAAACGATTTTTTATCCTTTGCCTCTGTTTGATATTATCGAATTTTTTGAATCGGATCATGATGAAATAATTGAGTCTGGGTTTAGTACTAACTGTCATTATGCTGATAATCTTATATTTAAAACTCTGGTGCTTTTCCGTAAGCATGCGGATATACCCTTTTTTCGTATTCATCTACATAAGCAAATACCCGTGGGTGCTGGTTTGGGTGGTGGTTCGGGCAATGCTGCAGCAACCATGCTTTTTTTAAATTCCTACCTTTCTCTGGGTTTCGATTCTGTTTCTTTAACTAATTTTGCGCTGGCTTTGGGAAGCGATGTTCCCTTCTTTTTGCATAATAGGCCATCTAAAGCGTATGGAAGAGGCGAAATTTTAGAATTCTTAGATTTTTCTTTGAAAGGATATTGGATTTTTGTCGTTTTCACCGGATTATTCGTTTCTACTGGCGCTGCTTTTAATCAAATTCAGGAAAAAAAAGCCAAGCCGAATTGGCAAAATTTGAGTAATTATTGTTTCGATTCGGTAAATGATTTTGAAGGCTACATTTTTAAACAATATCCTGAAATTGAACATATAAAAAATAATTTGCTACTGGCTGGCGCCGATGTGGCTGCTTTAAGTGGAAGTGGGTCTTCGGTTTTTGGTATTTTTAACCAAAAACCGAAGGTTTCAATTATTGAAAATTGCTACTTTTGTCGTTTATTTTTTATCTCTTTTTAGTATGATATTCTCCTTTGTTATTGTAGCTGTGCTTGTTTTTTTTGTAAATATTCCCTTTGGATATTGGCGTTCTAATGTAAAAAAATTTTCCTTACAATGGGTTTTGGCAATTCATTTACCTGTTCCATTTGTAATTATAATGCGCGAATCATTTCAATTGGGATACCATTGGTCTAGGTATCCGCTAATGATTATGGCTTTTTTTGGTGGCCAGTTTGCAGGTAAAAAAATATATTCATTTTTGTTATGCCGTCTGGAAAAGATGCCTGGTTCTTGCCTTGTCATGGATTTGGTCCGTAGCAAGAAAAAAGTTTAATTTATTTGTACCAGGATGCATATTTGATATAATTATTGGCAATTCTATTTATTTCACCATCCAACAGGTTTTCGTCTATTTCTTTAACTCTTTTGGCCGGAATTCCGGCATAAACGCCACCTTTGGTAAGATGCATTCCTTTTGTAACAACTGCGCCTGCAGCTACCACACAATGGCTTTCTATTATGGCGTCGTCGAGTATTATTGCACCTATGCCAATAAGTACATTATCGTGAATAGTGCATCCGTGAACTACGGCGTTATGTGCTATCGAAACATTATTGCCTATATTTGTTGGCGATTTTAAGTAGGTGGCATGCACGGTGGCATTGTCTTGGATGTTTACTTTATTGCCTATTTTTATGCTATGTACATCGCCACGGATAACCGCACTATACCAAACTGAGCATTGGTTTCCCATTTCCACTTCGCCTACTATAACGGCATTTTCCGCTAAAAAGCAATCTTTGCCAAATATGGGTCCTTTTCCGTTTATTGTTTTTATTATGGCCATTGTATAAGTTTTTTATTACAAAAGTATAATTTCTTTCTTATTTATTGCAAATAATTATATTATGTTAAGTTGCCTGTTTTTTATTGTTTTGCTTAGGGGAGAGGATACTTTTTGATGCTATTTTTAAATGTTTTTTTTGATTCTAATGTTTATATTTCCCCTATTTTTTTCTTCAAGTTTATGGCTAATTTTATAGAGTTTTAAAAATACTGTTTTAATTTGATAAATATATTATGTTAAGTGTATGTATTCCTATATACAATAGGGGTGTAATTAATCTTGCTTCCGAAGTGAAGAAGCAAAAAGATGCCATTTCCGAAAAAATTGAAATTATATGTATTGATGATGCATCGGAGATTTTATTTAAAAATATAAATAAGGATATTTTGACCATTGCAGACAGGTATATTGAACTAGAGTTAAATGTAGGACGGGCTGCTATAAGAAATTTGTTTCTGAATTATGTTCAAAATGAATATTTATTATTTTTAGATGCTGATTCGTTAATAATCAAGAAAGATTTTTTAAAAACATATATTGATAAATTAAAATTATCGGAAATTGATGTTGTTTTCGGAGGTCGGGTTTACCCGTCCGAATGTTTTGATACAAACCGGATACTTAGGTTTAAGTATGGGATTTTTAGAGAATCAAAATCACTTCAGCAGAGGTTATTAAGTCCATATCTTAGTTTTCAGACTAATAATTTTTTGATTAGAAGGGATGTGCTTGACATGAACAGATTTAATGAGCAACTGAAGCAATACGGACATGAGGATACATTGTTTGCCCTAATTTTAAAAAGGAACCATATAAATGTGGAGCATATTGATAATGTTGTTTTGAATGATGAACTTGAGACAAATAGTGAGTTTCTCTATAAAACGGAACAGGCAGTGCAAAACTTAACTATTTTGATGAAATACCTCTCCCCGACTGAAATATTGGATATTAACCTAATCCGGTATTCTAAACGCTTTCATTTTTTTTTGAATTTATCTACTTTTTGGGGTGTTTATTTAATGAAATTTTTGCGATGGTATTTATCTGTTTATAGATTTTTGAATGTGCCATTTCTTAATTTGTATAAATTACTGTACTTTAATATGATATATCGGACTATGAAAAACTAATCCCGATAAAATGATATCCGTATCAGGATTAGTTTTAGGTGTTTTATCCGAAAATCTGCCTTTTTATGGCTCTTGAGATGAATCGCACTTTCTCCGAAAAGCTAAATCGACCCAAGTTTGTCATCACAACTCCTTTAGTCATATTGGTTTTTTTGCTGTAATCTATCACAACGTCTACTACAACTACTTTTTTCTGTTGTTTTGCTATATCAAAAGCTTTTTTGAGTGTTTCATCAATGGCAAAATCATTCGGCATAAGTAAATATTCTGCTCCACAAGCATCTGCTATTCCTTTTATGTTGAATTGTCCGAGTACTGTGGCTGTTTTTCTGTTGAGCGGAATTTTTTGAAATTGGGAAATCTGCCCAAGTTCGCCATCGTTAAAAACAAAATATACTACTTCTTGCTCATACATTACTGCCGTTAGCATTTCCATTCCTGTCATCAAAAATCCACCATCGCCAACAATGCCAATAACTTGTTTGTTTGGATTTGCCATTTTTGCACCTATGGCTGCCGGCACACAAAAGCCCATACAGTTAAAATCCGTGGGTGATACAAAATGCCGGGATTTATCAACTGAAAGAAGTTCTGTGGCGAGATATGTGTGGTTTCCATCGTCTACAATAAAAATGCTATCCTTACTTGTAAGTTTGTTAAGTGCTTCGAAAAAGAATCCGGGGCTTACTTTTTGGTTCTGCTTTTCTTTTTTCCAGGTTTGTACATAGTTAAGCTTTTCGGTTTTTATTAAATCTTGCAGTTTATTTATAGATTCAGAATTTTTATTTGGAGAATTTTTTAGTTTTTGGGCAATTTTTTCACAAATTTCAAATGAATCGCCTTCTAAAGTTATTTTGGCCGGATAGTTTTTGTGAAAAACTTCAGGATTTATGTCGATGTGAATGAGATTTTCGGGTACAACAGCTCCAAAGCTACCTGTGCCAATTTCTGAAAATCTAACACCAACAGCAAGCATTGCATCGCAGTTTTTAAAAGCTTTTTGAGACGCCGGTACTGAGTTTGCGCCAAATCCAAAACCTGTATGAAGCGGATGGGATGCCGGAAAGGATGCTTTTCCTTGCAAAGTTGTTGAAACGGGGGCATTTAATTTTTCGGCAATTTCAATGATAGATTTTGTTGCTTCTGCAGCTCCCCAACCAACGTAAATTCCCGGATTTTTTGCTTTTAGAAGCAATTCAACAGCTTTTTCAATATCGCTTTGGGTGTAGCGTTGCACTTTTTGCGGTTTTTGGTAGCTGGGCATCTCGCTTACTTCGCCTTGAAACATTTGAATTTCTACCGGAATTTCAACAAAAACTGGTCCGGGTTCGCCTTCGGTAGCTAATTGATAGGCCTTATAGATGCTTGGGATTATTTCCTTGTGTGTGCTTATTAAAAAATATCCCTTGGTAATTTCATTTACCAGATTTCCTTGGTTCATTTGGTGCAATTGATAGCTGCGTCCGCTGTCTTTTCTTGTGCCTCCTGAGATAATGAGCATCGGAATACCATCTAAGAAAGCCTCGCCAATTCCGCTCATGGCATTGGTAGTGCCTGCTGCTGGCACAATCACCAGTGTTCCGGTTTGCTCAGATGTGGCCGATACGCCAATGGCCATAAATGCTGCACCACCTTCGTGTGTTACAAGTATTGGTGTAATTTTTTCTGAATTATTCAGTTCATCGTATATCTCGGTGTTGTGAACTCCCGGAATGCCAAATGTGTATTTTATTCCGATTTCTTCGAGTGCATGAACCACCAATTTTGCTCCGGTTTTTTTCATCTTTTTATTGTTTTATTTTTGTCAATTAATTGTATGCAGACTTGTAGTTTTTTTTGTTTTTCGGTTGAGCTTTTTAGTCCATCTTTTTTTCAAACCTGCTATTTTGCCCGGACAGGTATTCAGTATATCAATTACAAATTTTGCTTCTTCGTATTGCATATTTTCAATAAAGTAATCAAACGATTTCTTTAGCATCAATTTTTTTTCGTCAGAAGCTTTGGTTTGAAAAATATCTTTGTTGTTACCCTCCACTAAGGTAAACGAAATCAAGGGCAATTGATATTCTGATTTGAGTTTTATTTTGTTTAAAAATATCCAGTTATCGAGCCATTGGGGCAATTTTTGCATGTTTATTTGGGCTAAAAAATCTGCATGTACAAGCAATTGCGGAAATAAGGGATATAATTCCCATTGAAGTGCATCTTGTAGGGCGTTGTAGTGTTGTTGTTTACGGTTTTTTTCTTTTTTGGGTTCAAACAAATTTTTTGTTTTCCCATAAATTTTTAGTTTATGAATGTTAGCCTCTGCCAGTTTTTTCTCAAAATCAAGTATGGGGGCATCCGGATAAAGATGTAATTTTAGATTGATATACCAGAGCGACATTGGAAAATTTTCTACAAGAAAATAGCTGTAAGCAAGTTGGCTTAGTAATGGAACTACAAATTCGTTGGTGGCAGAATCGGAAAACAAATAAGGCCTTAGCGCCCATTCTGCGTTTCGAAGGTTGTCCTGAATTAAATCCGGTTTTACTTGTTGGTTTATTAATCTAATATACTGATATTCTGTGGATAAACTAAACTGGCCATACAAGTTATTCAAAAATGGGTGAAAAATGAACAGGAAAAATATATATTTTTTCATAGATTTTTTTTCTGAATTTTTATTTTTAAATATAATAGGGGAATTAAAAATTAATTTGTAAGCTCATCGATGGGTATACCTGATTTTGTGGTGAAAATGCGGGTGTTTTTTCGATATTGAATTTCATGTTGTATTTATATCGGATAAGTTCCTGCTTTTTGCTCATTAGATGCTGTCCATGTATCCAGTCGTAAAAATAAGTGGCCATGATGGTACTGATGCTTATCCAAATTACTGTGGAGTTAGCAATGATAAAGACCGGAGTTTTGGTTTTATCTAATGCATCGTCAAATCTAAGATTTAGGATATCCTTAATTTTTGCCGAAGTTTGAAATCCCACAGTAGCAAAAGCTGCAAAAGAAGTAGCCCTCATGCCTAATAAATAGTATCCTGTTTTATTTTCGTGGGCTTTAAAGTGCACGTAACCCGGAACAACCATGGCATACATCATGTCTTTCATTCTTAAATTTCTTGAAAGTAGCTGATACTCTTCTACATTCATTCCATACGCCAAATAGGGTGTTTTTAGTAAATCGTCTTGTTGAACATGGTAAAAATCAATATCCTGAGCATCTGAATTAAAGACTATCAGCGATAATAAAAAGTAAGTAAGTATTTTTTTCATGGCAATAATTATTTTATTAAAGAATGTACTATTTTTTTTTCTCAATGATGTGTTCTGTTGCTTTTTGTGCTGTAAAAATGCAGGTTGCTAAAAAAGTGCCTTCCAGAGCTCTTTTGCCATGAGAACCACCACCGCCAAAACCGGCTGCTTCGCCAATGGCATAAAGGTTTTCGAATGCTTTACTATCTTGGTTTACTGCATTTTTATGCAATACTTGAGAATTTAAATTTGTTCGAATACCCCCTAAACTTTTGCGCGAAAGTATCTGTTCTCGGATAGCTATAAGTGGGTATGCCTTTTTATCGTTAATTTTTTGGTTTTTCAAGGTTCTAATTTTGTCTCCTCTGTATTGTCTTGTATGTTGTATCCTTCTAATTTGCTCGTCGTTCCAGATATTTTTTCCTCTCTCAAAATTTTGGTCATATTCTTCAATTGATTTTCGGAGCAAATCTGCATCCACTTCTTTATTTCCGGTGCATTGATTCATTTTTTCGACGAGTTCGTCTATACTATTGGCAGTTATAAAATCTTTTGTTTTGCTTTGTAATGAATTTATTAATTTTTTGTTTCCCATAAGAAGGGTAAGTACAAATCCAATGTAGTTTTTGTTTTTTATGGCATCGTTATATTCAGAACCTGAAACAGCCAATTCTTTTTTCGCAATTTTGTGGTTGAGTATTTGCCATGAATATTTTTTTTCTTCCTGACAAATACGTGTAACCATGTATCTAGTATCAAATGCTGTAACCAGAGGTACAGGCCCCATTCGTTCGCCCTTGTAATTTACCCAAATGGCCGATTTGGGTGGTACTATGCTTAATCCATGATTCGGTCTACGTGGATTTGGGTGTGGAACACCTGCAGCGTAGTTCCACATTAAGTCCATATTGCTAAGTTCGCCTCCAATTTTTTCCACTTCGTCGTGGAGTAAACCGTCGGAAAAATGATGCGATCCATTTAATATTTCTTTGGGCGGAATGCCCCATTCATGATGCCAGTTAGCTCTTACTTTGTCCATGTTTCCGTTAAAGCCTCCGCTGGCAATAATATAGTTTTGTGCTATGGCTTCAAAATCTTCGCCCAAATTTTCCGTTTTTCCTTTTAAGCCCGATATTTTGTTGTTTTCTGTTGAAATTGATTCTACGCGGTGTTCAAAAAATATTTGAACTAAATGTTTGTTCTGATGTTTTTCGATGTATTCAATTAGTTTTGTAATTAGCTCGTAACCTGTTCCCCATACCATGTGGAATCGGGGTACACTATTGCCATTTGAATACAATCCGCGTTCAACCCAATGCACTACCGGAAAATATCCGATTTTTTTTGATGTAATCCATTGATAAATGGAGAGTGTGTTTTCGATGAATTTTTCTGCATATATTTTTCCGAAATATTCTTTTTCGGTGAATTCGGCAAAACTAAACCAATCTTTTTTGGCTAATTCCACTGAATCATTAATACCGGTTTTTTTTTGCTGAGGGGAATTTACGTAAAACATTCCACCAAAAGATTCTTTGGCTAATCCACCAAAATTTTCCTCTTTGTCGCGGTCTATTATCACTACATCTATTCCGTTTTCTATTAACTCTATGGCGGCAGCTATTCCTGCAATTCCGCCTCCAATAATTACAGTATGGGCTTTAATTTGTTTCATGCTAAAATATTTTATAGACAAAATAGCAACTGGCTTAATTTTCAGTCTGATTAATTTTTTGTTGCTTACAATTATTTATTATGTGAATTTATGATAATAATCAGATATAATAAAATGTTTAACATATATAATTAATGTATTGATATGTAATTATTTACAAATTGGCAGGTATTGTAAAAAAAAAGTTATCAACATAGCTCTAGCCCAATAGCTGCAAAGTGCCTAACCTATGTTGATAAAATTATCCACAGGAATTTGTTGATAAAAAAAAAAAATTATAAAATTGTGGCTGGATGAAAAGAATAAAAACAGATATCGTCTATTTCGAAAAGCGAATTAAGTATCGTCTTAACAAAGCGAATGCTCCAAAACGAAAGTTTGCTTTACAGGAGAGTGTTTTCCAAGATGGATATTTTTTGTTTTATGATGGAAGAGAGTTTTACTCTTTCGGGAAAAATTTGTTAGCAAATCAGTTAACTATTCAGAATCAATTGGTTGAATATTTGTACTCGCGAACATATCAAACCAAATTACCCTTTTAGTAGTTTTTTCGTAGTTTTAAGTTTATAGGTTTAATAAATAAAAACAGAGATTTGAAAAAATCTCTGTTTTATATTTTAAATCACAACTGACCGATTAAAAGTTTGAGATTCCGAACGCAGTGAGGAATCTATGAGTTCAGTCTAAAAAGATTGAAAAAATGATTATACCCCTGCCAGCGT
>DYOH01000036.1 GCA_020720625.1 Acetofilamentum sp.
CTTTTTAATGGCCTAAATTCAATCAACATAAAATTAAATCGCTCAATTTAGGTGTCAGTCAGTTTTTTAAAGTTTAATTTCAGTTTTTTTTGTCAGTGATGAGGCAATTAATCCCCACTTTTTATTAGCTCTAACGTTTATATAACCACACCTCCGAGGTGTGGTTATTTCTTTTTTATTCGTACTATAAATTTCTCTAACATCTTGTAAATAAGTATTTTATTATAAGTGTATTTTTTTATAAGGAACAAAAACCACACCTTTAAACATAGTGTGCTTTTGCGACCAAAAACCACAACTCGTTTTCAAAATAAAAGTAATTCCTTAAGTTGGCTTTTCCAAATAATTTTGGATATTTCGATTGGCCTACTTAACGCGTGGGCTTATATGTTGGCAGCTCTTGTCCAAAATATACTGCACATTAGGCTAATTAACTTCCAAATATCCCTTCTATTCCTCGGCTATTTCCACAGCTAAGCCACCTCATTAGCATGCCAGGTTATATTGGATTTTGGTATTTAATACTTTGTTTGGTTTTAGCCAAATTGTGGAAAGCAACAAATATAATGACGGAGAGTCTTTGGATGATGTGAATTGAAATCAGGCAATTGGGATTTGCAAAAAATTGCTTTTACAGAATTCAGTTAAGGGAGATTTGATTTTTAAAAAATCGTCAAAATTTTTCTTTCTTCTTAGCTGCCCGAATTGTATATTTGCCCACAAAGAAATAATGCATCATGGCTAAGAACTAAGATTTTTAGATTAATGCCCGTTATATATTTGAATAAACCCGTTGCCGAAAAATTGATTACCAAACATGAAAAGAATACTCCTTTTGCTTCTGTTTTACTCTTTGATAAGCGCTTGCAACAAACCCGAAGCCTCATCAAACAGGGAATTTACAATACAAAAAAACAAGTATGCCCAACATTTTTCGCTTGGAAAAACAACACAAAACCAATCTGTTGCTGTAGTTAATAACCTTTGGAACAGCACTTCGCACAATACAGAACACTATTTGCTGCTTAGCGATACGATAACAGAGCCAGGCAAAAAAAACCTGTTTCAACTAAAAACTCCCTTACGCAGAGTAGTTTGCATGTCGGCCTCGCATGTAGCCCAATTGGCCGAAATAAACCAAACAAGCTGTATTGTAGGTGTTTCTGGAGCAGAATACATTTATCATGCCGAAACACAAAAACGTTATAAAAATGGCGAAATAAGCTCCTTTCCGGATGCTGCCAATATGAACATAGAAGAATTAACGAAACTAAATCCCGATGCGGTTTTTATGGTTGGTGTACAGGCATCAGACATGCAAATAGCTGAGAAAATTCGCTCAATAGGTATTCCGGTAATTTTCAACAACGATTATTTGGAACAAAACCCTTTGGGCCGGGCAGAATGGACAATTTTCATGGCTACATTTTTCGACATGGAAAAGCAAGCCCGCGAAAAATTTGACAGCATCGAAAAAAGATATCTCCAAATAAAAAACAAGATCTCCAATAATCAAATAAAGCCCCTTATTTTTTTGAATATTCCCTTTAAAGATGTTTGGTATATGCCTGGCGGAAATTCGTATTTTGCACAATTAATAGCCGATGCAGGCGGAAAATACGTTTTTGAAAACGACTTATCCAAAAAATCTTTGGCTCTCGATTTCGAATACGTTTTTGCTCATTGTGCCCAAGCCGATTTCTGGCTAAATGCAGGAAACATAAGCCGACTGGATGATCTCAAAAATGCAGATATGCGCTTTATTCATTTCGGCGCCTGGCAAACAAAAAAAGTATTTAGCCCGATAAAAAGAATGGAAATTAGCGGAGCTAATGATTTTTGGGAGAAGGGAGTAACTCACCCTTATTTGCTGCTCTCCGATTTGCACGCCATATTTTCAGGTGATTATCAGGAACTCTACTTTTATTCGGCTTTAGAATGAGTAAAGGCAAGCATTCAAAATTTCTGCTACTCATTATATTATTTATGCTTTTAAGCTTTCTAAGTTTAAAACTGGGTAGTATAAACGTAAGCCTGCGCGAATTAATCCATGCCTTAAGCACGTCAGAAGCAGATAGTCCGTTACATACGGTAATTTACGATATCAGAATGCCCCGGCTATTGGCATCGTTGTTTGCCGGAATAGCTATTTCGGTGGCCGGATTGCTCATGCAAACCGCTTTTCAAAATCCATTAGCCGGCCCTTATGTATTAGGTATAAGCAGCGGAGCAGGATTAGGCGTGGCCATTGTTGTTTTGGGAGCCGAGTTTTTAGGTCTAGGATTTATTTCGCTGCAAAATTCCCTATTTTCAATTGTATTGGCTTCACTTAGCGGCTCCGCCTTTGTGCTCCTTCTGGTTTTTATTGTGGCAAGCAAAATAAAAAGCATTACCACATTGCTTATTCTTGGCATCTTATTTAGTGGAGCCACATCGTCGTTAGTAAATATACTGCAATTTTTTGCCGATTCGTCGAACGTAAAAATCTATGCCATTTGGACAATGGGCAATCTGGGCGGTTTAGATCTGCGGCAATCCATGCTTATGTCGCTACTCATATTGGTGGCCATGATACTCTCTATTGGCGGTCTACGCTTCTTTGATGCCTATATGCTTGGCGAAATGCAAGCAAGAACCCTGGGTGTACCGGTAAAACAAACCCGATTTTTGTTACTCGGCCTTGCGGGCTATCTAACGGCCATTGTTACGGCATTTTTGGGTCCGGTGGCATTCATAGGCATTGCCGTTCCGCACATTGCCCGCACGTTTTTTAACTCCTTTTCGCATAGAATTGTCTTGCCGGCCTCGGCCCTTATTGGAGCCAATCTCCTTATCTTTAGCGATATTATCTCTCGCCTTCCGGGCTCAGCCTTTACCATTCCACTCAATTCCGTTACATCGCTTATTGGCATTCCGGTGGTAGTATGGCTGCTCTTAAGCAAAAAAAATATTCATTTTGGAGAATAAGTATCATGCACCGATAGCTTGATAGACAAAATCAAAAAATTGAATTCTGCATTTATAAGCCCATAGAACAAGATTATCGCAAAAGAACTATGTAATCAAACTACCAGATTTCATTATATTATCGGAAAAGCTCATTCAATTAAAAAAAGCTGAACAATAAAAACACAGCCTACTTTCCTGGCCGTGTAATATAATAAACGCTTTTTAAATCGTAGCTGCGGTATCTTCCAGGCTCGTTTCGGTGTTCGCCACCATAGCTAAGGGTAACTCCGATTTTATTGTCGAAATCTTCCCAGTATACAAAAATTCCGCTATGCTCCACCATATTATACGAATAATTAACGTAATATATCCAGTCGCCTGGTTTTATAATGCTTACATCGGCATAAGGTCCACTTTTAGGACTTTTAAACACCACCGTTTTCTCGGTCTGATATCCTGCCCGACGATACACCTCATTGATATAGTCCCAACAACTGCCTTTTACAATTGTTTTTTCGTCTAAAGCCATTCCACGGCCAATTTCGAGCACTTTTTTTCCGGCATCAGCAGCATCCATTTCGGCAAGAATAATTGGGTCTTCGGTGTTTTTAGGTTTAATAAGTTCCATGGGCTTTTCCGGTTCACTTTCGATGTGAATAAACTCGTTTGTTTGGTTTTCGGTTTTAGTAAGATTTCTGCGACTGCTACAGGCAGTAAAGCTAAACATGCTTACAGCCAAAAGCATCATACAAATTTGGGCTATATTTCTCATTGATACTATTTTACTTTAAATTATGACGAAAAAAATCTGTACTGCGTTGCCAAGCCAATTGGGCAGCATCTTGGTCGTAACGCGGTGTGGTATTATTATGAAACCCATGATTTACATTAGGATACATGTAAGCCAAATATTGCTTTTGGTGAAGTTTTAGAGCCTCTTCGTAGAGTGGCCAACCTTCGTTTACACGTAAATCCAACTCGGCAAAATGGAGCAACAATGGAGCTTTGATAAAAGGCACATCGGCCACATCGGGTTGTCCGCCGTAAAAAGGAACAGCAGCGCCCAAATCGGGCACTTTAACGGCCATCATATTGGCAATCCAACCGCCAAAACAAAAACCAACTACCCCCACTTTACCATTACAATCGGCCAGATTTTTAAGGTATTCGTATGCCGCAATAAAATCTTCGAGCATTTCGAAACGATCCCGTTTTTTTTGCATCTCGCGTCCGTCGTCGTCATTTCCGGGATATCCTCCCAATGGCGAGAGCGCATCGGGGGCAAGCGAAATAAAACCTTCTATAGCAGCCCTGCGCCCAACATCGGCAATATAAGGATTTAGGCCACTGTTTTCGTGCACCACAATAATGCCCGGCAATTTTTGTTTACGCTTTTTGGGCATTGACAAAAAGCCTTTTTTTTCACCACCTCCCTTAGGCGAGTCGAAAACAATTGTTTCTGAATTTATGCGGCGGTCGTTGGCATCTACAGTAAAGGTATTTACATAATCGGGCAGCATAAAACTAAGCAAGGAAGATACGGTAATACCACCAATAGCATAAGCTGCCAGCTTTTCAACAAATAAGCACCGCGGAATGCGGTTGTGGGCATAATCGTCGTATAAATCAAAAACATCTTGCGATAAATCCTCTTTTTTTAGTTCTTTCATCTCCCTTTTTTTTATGTTGATAAGAAATCGACGCTTATTTCATCGCCCAAAACGATAGCTGAAATCAAAAATAAGGATAATAATTTGAAACCAAAGAAAGTTAAATGAAAAATAACCAAAAATAAACAAGGAATAAAATCAAATATTTGTCAATAGATAAAAAATCCGAAAAAAAAGGCGGAAATACAAGATAGCCAATAAAAATGGCCGGAAATTGATTCAAAAATAAGAAAATCGGGCGCCGGCCATAACTCACACAAGAAAAAGATTTACTTTTTCGTAACTTTCGATTTCTTTTTGGTTTCTTCCTTCTTGGTTTCGTCCTTCTTGGTTTCGTCATTAATTTTGATGGTTCCACCATTGGTATTGTTTTCGGTATTGTTTTCGGTCTTATTTGCTGGATTTATCACAATACTGCCGCCACTGCTGCCGCCTTCTTCCTTGGTGGTTTTTTTCTTACCGGCACACGATGCAAAAGAGATTGCAATGGCCAATAAAAATAAGGGAATGAATCTTAAAATACTTTTTTTCATATCTATTTGTTTAAAAAATTTAAATCCGTCTAAAATACAATGCATGCATTAAAAAATCAAGCAAAAACAAAATTTTAACCAATATTTAGGTAACACAATTTAAGAACGGAAAAAACTTTCAAAAAATATTTTCATGAGCAAATCAATTGCATAAAAAAAATTGCGCAATACCGAAGTATAATTCTTAAGCCTGTTTTACTGGATTTACGAGCGTTGGGTTTAATATACTCTTTAAAGCTTATTCTGCCAATCCGCATTTCCAATTAAAAATGAAACTTTTGATGTTGTTGCCCAGATTTTTAAGCCAGCCATTCCTATTTGCAGTAAGATACCGGATTTACATGTGGCCAAAAATACCAGATATGTGCAAAGGCTAAAGCTCATTAAAAAAACTAACCAAATTGATGCCGGTATTGGTTAGATTCAGTTTTTTTCTTAATCTAACCCTTGCCACTTCAATACTACGTACCAATTGCTGAGTTATGGCCGAAATTTACTTGGTAGTTGTGTAGTTTCATCGCAAAAAAGGAAAAAACAAAAGCAAACCTTATGGATTAAAAAACAAAGAATTAGCATTGCGCTTCGATAAAAAAAGGGACAATACTACGGCAGGTTCAAAACGAGTAAAAGAACTGGATATAGACAAAATCAGTAATACCATAAAAATGATTAAACGCGCCGTAAAACATGGCATACAATTTCAGTACGTACTCATGGATAGTTGGTTTGTAACCGAAAAAATGATAAAAGCAGTTAGGGCATTAAAGCATGGTAAAATTCATTTATTAGGAATGAGTAAAATGGATAAAAGGAAATACAACTATAATGGTAAAAACTACACTGCCAGTGAATTACTCAAAAAAAAGAATTAACAAAAAGTCGAACAATGAAAACGCACTATGTGAGATTAGTGGTTGATTATAAAGAAGTTAAATTACAATTGTTTTTCACAAAAAGCTCCATATCAAATAATTGGAAGCTACTTGTTACAACAGACTTATCACTCAAATATATGGACGCAGTAAAGCTATATCAATTAAGATGGACCATTGAAGTATTTTTCAAAGAAGCGAAACAATATTTACAACTAGGTCAATCGCAATCCAATGATTTTGATGCACAAATAGCAGATGCTTCAATTAGTATTGTCGTATATATGTTACTTAATTTTAGAAAGCGATTTGATGATTACGAATCATTTGGGGAACTTTTTAGGCAGGAAAACCGGCAACTACGAGAATTGAATTTATGGGACAAGCTATGGGGCTTATTTTATGAAATAATCAACACATTACTTGAATTGTTTGACATAGATATTGATGATGTGATTCAAAAAATAATATCAGAACATCCGAATAATCAAAAGTTGTGGGCAATATTGGTATTGCTTCAACAACAACATGATAATGCGGCATAATTTGGCAGCATGGTAATCATGCTTGTATCTTACTCAATTTCAATGCTCTCAGATTTTGTTAGCTATTTTGTTTCAGAAAATTTATATTTGTAGCTCAGTTATTTACAACTGCGAAACTTTAGTTAGTAATATTTTTATTTTTATTTTTGCATTGTCTCAAAAATAGTTTTTAGACTGAAATCATTATTGAAAATTACAAATACCAACATGCAGAATATTAAATAAATAGCGAAAATAGTCTATTTAGGCTTGAAGAATGATACATCTTGAATAGAAAATCTAAAAAAAAGATGGGCTATAAATGATTATTTTTGATTTTACTTTTGATGCTGGCCTATCAAAAACTTTCGTAAATACAAGGGGACTACATAAAATATAGTCCCCAAATAATTTGCGGTATTTTTTAATCTGCATTTCCATCTAAAATCTCATTTCCGCCTCCCCTATGTCTAAAGCCCATTCCACGTCCGCTGCCTGCATTTCCGGAGCTTCTATGTCCTTGACCATTCCCTCTGCCGTTTCCCATGCCTCTGCCCTTAATTTTGTTAAGTTCATCATCAGTTTTGTGGCATTTTCCTAAACCTCTTCCGGTTTTCGATCCATTACCTTTCGGACCTTTTCTATCAAAATTTGGCATATCAAAATATTTTATGTTAAACCATTATTTATTGTATAATAAAATTTATTGCGTATTAGAGCAACATCGTCCATGCCCAAAACCACCGGCAAGATTGCTAATATTCACCGAATGGCACGATGGGCATAGCGATACAGTTTCGGATATTTCAATTACGAACATTTGTTCACAATTTAAGCATTTATAGATATTTTTGCGGAAATGTATGTTTCCATTAACAATTCTAAGCTTTTTTCCACTAACGATAAATTCGGCCAGTTTTTTTCGTGCTCGTTCGAGTAATTTGGTAAAAGTAGGTCTGGAAATATCCATCTCCAATGATGCTTCATCGTGCGACAACTGCATAAAATCGGCCAATCGGATTGCTTCGTATTCGTCGAGTGTAATAGTAATTTCGTTCAAAAAACGACTAGCCAGCCCAACAGGCTTAAATTCGCTGATAATAGGCGGTTGATTAACAATTCTGTTTTTTTCTTTTCGGGGCATTTTTAGAAATATTTTCAACAAAAATAATGAACTTATGTTCATAATAAAACTTTTCACAACTGTTTTTCAGCAGCCTAAAATATATATAAACTGAACTTTTTTACCTATAAAGAATATTTAATATCTTGAAAATTAGGCTAAAAATTGGTTTTAAAAATTGAATTCCATAAAATATTCATTATCTTCGCCACTCGGAATTCGATTTATTTAATTTTATAATAAATTGATTAATAATTATTTATAATTTTGTAAACAAAGATTAATGAAAATGATGAAAAATTTTACCCTAATTTTTTTCGCAGCTTTTTTGCTTGCTGCTTGTAATAGCTCGAAAAGCGAAAAAACGCTTATGTTTTCTGTTGAAGGGAACATTGTAGGTAGTACCGATTCGATTGTTTATTTGCGCAATTATGTTGATGGAGAATGGATTAGCCTTGATTCAATGAAGCTTGTTGACGGAAATTTTCAGTTTAGCGATACATTTGATACACCCCAAATGCTCTATATCTCGCTACCAAGTGTAAAACGAAAAAACATCAGCTTTTTCACTGATTCCACAAAAATTGTCATACAGGCAAATGCCGATAGTTTGGATATGGCAAATATAAGCGGTTCAACTGTTAATAGCGAATTTAAGGTATTTCAAGATAGTATTTCTAAATTTTCGGAGCAGAGCAAAGCTTTGTATCAGGAGTATCTAAAAGCGCAAGAGGAACAGAATCCGGCCATGATAAAAAAGATAGAAGCTGATTACGAAGCTGTTTACGAAAAACAAGAGGAGTATACCAAAAATTATGTTTGGAAAAATAATGCCTCTTTTATAACACCTTATATCCTATACCGCAATTTATCTTATGCCTTGCAATATAATGAGTTAGATTCATTCTTAAGAAATTTCGACCAATCGGTAAGCAAATCGGTATACTACAAACAATTGCAAGACCGGATTGAAGTTTTAAAGAGTGTGGCAATTGGTGTATTGGCTCCCGAAATTGAGTTGCCCGATACCAATGGCGTAAATAGAAAATTGTCGGATTATAGAGGTAAATACGTACTCATCGATTTTTGGGCATCCTGGTGTGGACCATGTCGTAGGGATAATCCCGGTAATGTAGCATTATACAACGAATATAAGGAAAAGGGTTTCGAAATATTTGGTGTGGCTTTCGATGCAACAAAAGAGGATTGGCAAAAAGCCATTGCAGAGGATGGAATCACTTGGCCACAGGTTTCCGATATCAAATACTGGAATTGTGCTGCCGGAAAAACTTATGGCGTTAGGGCAATTCCACATACTGTTTTGCTTGATACCAACGGTGTAATTATTGCTAAAGACCTAAGGGGTGAAGAATTACGCGCTAAAGTTGAATCTTTGTTAAAATAGCATTTTTATAGATTTTATTGCTTATCCGGCCAAACTTATTTTGCCGGATAAGCGCATTTAGCTCATCATTTAACTAGCTAAATTAATTCCTCAGTTCAGGGTATATTCATCACCTAGCTTGCTTATCAAACCTTTCTCCATGAGTTGTTTAACCAAAAATTGCACATTTTCAAAAGATTTGCCGGTTTTTTCGGTCAATTCCGGCAGGGTAAATTTATGCAAACCAGCATTTTTTATCTGATTTAGATATTTTTCAGGTGCATCCTGCTGTGAATTAGCTTTGCATACATCACATTGTCCGCAATCCTGGGCATTGGTTTGTCCAAAATATTCCATCAGAATGCGAGAGCGACATTTATGAGCAGTTTCGGCATAATAAATCACAGACGATATGAGCTTTTCGTATCTTTCTTTTCTAACTTTATAAATTTCGGGCGAAATATAAAGGCTCTCCTTGGGCAATCTCTCCATCAAATATTGAATAAAAGGGTTTTGGCGAAGTGGAATATAATCGAGTATTTGCGCTTTAGCCAAAGTCTTAAAATATTGATATATTGCATTTCTGTTTGTATTACCAATTTTAGCCAGATAGTTCTCGTCTATACCTGCATACTCGGTAAATACTCCGGTGTAATTTCTCAAAATAAGTTTAATAAAACTATCAATTTTGGGATTTGCCACCTGAATTTTGTATAAATCGTCGCGTCCAATGGTAAATTTAATAAACGATTGAGAAGTTTTTTCCTCAGAATATTCCAGATACTCCCCCATTTTGAGAATTCCTAAGGATGAATTAATCAAATGAATGGGCAATTTATAATTAGCGGCAAATTCGGCCATCGAGAAATCGAATATTTGCATTTTCCCGCTTCCCAGAGGCAATTGAAAGAAATTTCCGAGCATATTGTAAATATTTTTAATCTCCTCGATGGGCGGAAAATTCATATCCACCCGTTTTTTAAGATTCGAAATATCAGCATTTTGCACCAGCAGTATGGCCACAGATTTTTTTCCGTCCCGCCCACCTCTTCCCGCTTCCTGAAAATAGGCTTCTAAAGAATCCGGTAAATCCATGTGTACAACAAATCTAACATCGGGCTTGTCGATACCCATTCCAAAAGCATTTGTTGACACAATAATGCGGTTTCTGTTTTCTTTCCAGTCTTCCTGTTTTTTATCTTTCATTTCGAGCGAAAGTCCGGCATGAAAATAATCGGCCGAAATGTTGTTCTCGTTTAGAAATGCGGCAATTTCTCTGGTTCTTTTTCTTATTCTAACGTACACAATGCCTGTACCTTGCACTGCTTTTACAATTTTAAGCAAATAATTCAGCTTATCTTCGGTATAACGTACCATGTAGATAAGATTGTTGCGTTCGAAACTCATTTTAAATACATTACGTTCTTTAAAATGAAGTTTGTCCTGTAAATCTTCCACCACCTGTTGTGTTGCCGTGGCAGTAAGAGCCAGCACCGGCACATCAGGCAATAATGTGCGCATATCGGCAATCTTAAGGTAAGCAGGCCTAAAATCATATCCCCACTGCGAAATGCAATGAGCTTCGTCGATAGCCAATAGATTAACCTTCATGCGCTGCATTCGCGCTTTAAAAATATCAGTCCCCAATCTTTCGGGCGAAACATATAAAAATTTATAATCGCCGTAAACACAATTATCAAGTGTAATATCAATCTGGTGTTGTGTCATGCCACTATAAATGGCTGCGGCCTTAATTTTACGTTTTTTTAGATTATCTACCTGGTCTTTCATCAGGGCAATAAGTGGTGTTACCACTATACAAATCCCCTCCAAAGCAAGCGCCGACACCTGAAAAATAACAGATTTTCCGCCTCCGGTAGGAAGTAGCGCAAGTGTATCTTTTCGCTCTTCAACCACCGATTTAATAATATCCAGCTGAATAGAGCGAAATTCTTTGTAACCCCAGTTATCAAACAAAATTTGTTCAAATCTATTCATTCTAAAATTATTCGCTTAGCCAAAATAATATTTAAACACCCTTTTTATATCTTTTCTTACTGATTATTAAACCTTTTTCATCGTAAAATTTCCATTTTCCGGTTTTCAGGCTGTCGGCATACTCCCCCTCCATTTTAATGCTTCCGCTGGGATAGAAATATTTAGCTTCGCCATCGAGCAAGTTGTTTTGATAGAGTAAGATTGATTTTTGTGCGCCTGTTTGGTAAAATTCCCTTAATTCGCCATCAAGTTTACCATCTTTAAAAGCGGCCATTATCTTTTTCGTAAAATTTTGATCATCGTAATAAAAAATGCATTCTCCATGTAAAACATTGTTTTTATAGTTGAGATTGGCATTCATTTTTCCATTAGGATGATAAATTTTGGCCATTCCATTAAGTTTTCCACTCACCGCCATAGCTTCCATAAATACATTGTTTTGTGTGGAATCGAAATAAATTTTTACAGGCCCGTTGGCAAATACAGAGCTATCGCTAATTTGATTTAAAAGGTCGATTTCGAGAATACTCACAACCGAACTGCTATCCATGGTATTTTGCTCTATTAAATCCATTTTATCCTCATCAAGTGCCGAAGTGTCGTGCTCAGCGAGAAATAAATTACTGAAAACACCATTCTCGGCATTTAATTCAAAGCCAATTCGGGCAAAACTCAAAATTAGTTCCTTATTTTCTTCAATGGCTTTTTTATCGTCGGCATCGGCAAAGCTAATTAAACTTTCGTAAAGCTTGGGCATCTGTATATAAATGGAGATATTCGATTTTATCGCAAAATTCTCGCGGAAAGCCACAAATTTTTCGTTGTGATGCAAGGTTTGTCCAAGCGCATAATCGTCGATTGCTTTTTTTAGGGTTTCCAATGAATTGCTCATTAAAACATAATCTTCGATATAAGTAATGTATGGTTTTTCGAGTTTATCGAATAATTTGCCTAAAAATACCCTAAAAAATCCTTTTACATCCAAATAAGCTATGGTAAAATTTTTATACTCGGTTTCAGAAAATTTTGCCGGCGAACGACGTTCCACCTGCTTAATAATATGTGCAAAACCATCTTTGGCAAATTGTATGTCGCGTGCATGAATTGCCACCAAAACATCTTCGGCACGCTCATTAGCCTGAGGACGCATTTTGGCAAAAACAATTTCCTGACCAATCCAATTAAAAACATTCTCCTGCAAGTTGATTTTCAATAATTTCTCTAATTTTTGCACATTTCCCTGAATATCTTCGAAATCATCGGGACTAGATGCACTGTATTGAGAAGTGAGAGCGGCATAGAAACTATTAAAGCTTTCGAAACCCAGCGAAAAGTATAAGGCTGTTTGGTCTGATAATATCTCGTGTACCCTCGATTTCCCTGGATTAACGTTTGATAGTGCCTTAAAATAAGAAGGCATTGAATCTACGCTTGTAAAGCCGTTTAAACGCAAAAATGTATTATCAACAAAAAAACCAAAGGCCGAAAATGCAAGTTGTTGGGCTACATTATCTAATCCGGCAATCTCTTGTCCGGCAAAAACATTCACAAACCCAGGCAGCTGTTTAAAATTGAAATAAAAATTGGCCAATTGCGTATTCCTAATTGAACCTGCCACCTTAATAAATGATTCTTTCGATGTCCATTTATCTTCAAGCCTGTGCAGCAATGCATCTTCGATTAAACTACCTACGTAACTAACCAAAAGCAAATTGTCGTATAAAGTCATATAAATCACATCGGTGCTTGTATTGTCGTGTAGTTCTATTATGGTTTCACCTTTGTATTTTCGCTCTTGAATATCGTATCCGGCAAGGGTTAAAGCTTTAGAAAATGCCAGCACATTGGGTGCTTTTTTCATATCTACGATATAAATAAAATCATAATCGTTTCCACCCACCAAATGCGCACTAAGCAGTATATTTCTATCGGCTAATCCGCCATGAAAAAGGGCATTTACACCAGGATAAGCCAAAATTTCCTCAAAATAAGTCATGTAGCTATCTATTTCGGCTAAATTTGGGTTTAGGCTGAGATGTTTCCAAATATCGCTTTGTGTAAACTCATCCCATGCTTTAGGTGCATTAGATGTTTCAATCACAAAAATGGCATTATCGGGCACTGCATTAAAAATTTCCTGGTAATCCGGTTTTTTAAAATAATTCAGATAATAATATCCCCCGCCGGCAACTGCGCCACCCAGCAAAATAACCACCAATAAACTTTTGAAAAACTTTTTCATGTAAGCAAATTTTAATCAGTATCTAAAAAAATTATTGCAGCAAATTACAAAATTATCAGCTTAAGCACAACCATTTCTTCACCTTTTGATAAATGAACAATGTATACTCCCGATTTCCATGTGGCCGTTTCTAAAGTTTGATTTCCGTAAATATCAATTCTACTATGCATTAGCTTGCCACGGGCATCGTATACGTAGATAGAATATGGCTCATAATGGAAAACTTCTATTCCGGTATATCCGCCAAAATCGGGGTTTGGAAATAACCTGTAAGGAAAATCCTGATCTTTTTGAACGTCGGCAGGATATAAACAAAACCCGGTACTTTCATTAGACGAAAACTGTGCCCCTGAAACAATACTCAGCGTATCAGATACATTGTAGAGCGAGTAATATCCATTTCCGAAAGCGCAGCAAATTCCGTCTCCACCATCGTCTGAGATTACAAAATTGTAGCAACCATAATCCAAACAAATATCGTGGCTATAGCGCAAAGTGTCGGCATAGGGGTAACTTTCAAAAATAATTTCGTTTTGTGCATTAAAAATCTGCCAGCTTGTTTCTTCGGCATAATCATCTGTTTTTAATTCCAAAAGCAACGAAATTCCGTCTAAAAGTTCGAAATCTGTATTAATGGTATCGTTCAAATTATTTTCATCGGCCAAACCATTCGGCATTTTTACAACTACTTTTATTTGATGCAAGCCAAAATCAGCATTAATATTGCCCAAATTGATAGCCTCTTGTGCACCGCTAATGATATTGGAATAGTGTTTTTTTGATAAAAATAAGCGGTTGTCGATAAAAATATCGTATTCAAATTCGGTAATGGTTTCTAAACCGCGGTTTTTAATCAGCAATTGGGGCATTATGGTATCCTTGCAGCTTACTTTGTCGATGTTTTTTAAACTGTAAGCAGCAATATCATAGTTAAGCAGGATTTTGTATGGGTCGTATCCTTCGAGTTTGGTGATATCCGAACTCAAAGGATCAAGCCAAACTTTAAGCTGGTACAAAGGTTCAGGATAATCGTTCCAGGCTCTGTCGAATCTGGAGTAATAATCATTTATAGGATTATTACAATCTGCTTCGCCACCGGTTAAATCGCCCACTATCAGATGTTCCGGATTGAAAAGCGGCGAACCCGATGAGCCTCCTTCAGTAGTTCCTACATCCCATCTTTGAATTTGCCAGTGAGAAAAAGCGTCGTAACCGTATCCAAAATCGCCTTCAATGGTTTGGTCGTAGTCTTTGGAAATTTTTTTAATATCTCCATCGGGATGATGTATGCTCACAACATTCACAGGCGCTGATGGCGTTCTGTTCCAGCCTGCATAGTATGGCTCGTATTCAATTGGTGGCGTTTCGGTTAATTCGAGCAAACTAAAATCCAGATTTTCGTTTTTGCCGGTCGCAATTAGCTGCGACCCGCTAATGGTTTGTCTTAATGGCAATAAATTACCTTCGCAATCTGCCGATTCGTAATTAAAATAGAATACCGAATTCTCAGCATCTCCAAAAGTATGGATACAATGGGCCGCCGTAAGGAAAAATGCTCTACCGTCCTGATTTGTATTATTGATTAATGCCCCGGTACAGTAAAAAGAATTAGCAATTAAAATGCGGGCAACAGCTCTTTTTTCTATTTGCCAATCTTCGCCTTCCGGGCAATTAATGTTTACTTCGCAAGGGCCTGCTTCGTTAAGTCCGAAAGCATTTTTAAAATCGTGCCCCACTTTGGTAATAACAAAATCATTCTGAAAATCAATACCTTCGGGTAAGAAATACTCAACAATAACTTTATCTCCCGGAATGGCCTGAATGGCCATTTTTTTAAAATCACGGTTGTTGGCGGCAGTTATAGCGCCAATCACAAAATTACTATCGGCACTGTAGAAATAAAGCTCGGCGCCCAATGGCAGCACAAAAGGTTCCAGTGTGAAATTTAAAGAAAATGCCGAATCGCTTTCGATGATTGCTTTCCAGATTTTTCCGCCGGGAATTGTATGCCAATTTCCACTATTTGTTGGCGAAATATTGGTTTCTATAAGATATGCAAATTGCATGGCCGTGGCTTGCTTTTCTACCTGTTGCAGTTTTTCCTTGCGGGGACTTAGTTTAATTATCTCATCCTGATTTATGTCGATACTATAATCGAAGCTTTTTGGCATCTGCTGCTGAATAAGCTGCGCATTTGAAAAACCATAAGAGCAAAGGAGAAAAAAAGTTGGTATTAGATACTTTAAAAACATAAATTGGCTTCTAAAAATTATTCGCTAAAGATATAAAAAATATAGCAGGCAAGTAAAATCAAAAATTATATTTATGGCTAAAACGCAATAGTCAGACCCCAAAAATCGAAAAAAAAATTTGAAAGCGCATACAAAAACATTAATTTCACATCAATTTTAAAAATTATTCAACAATGAGAGAAGTATATATTGTATCGGCCGTAAGAACACCTATTGGAAGTTTTGGCGGCTCATTATCGTCGGTTAAAGCAACAGAATTAGGTGCTACAGCCATAAAAGCAGCAGTAGCCAAAGCCAGAATAGACCCTGCTATTGTAGACGAAGTTTTTATGGGTAATGTACTACAAGCCAATGTTGGGCAGGCGCCTGCCAGGCAAGCGGCACTTTTTGGAGGATTGCCAAACACAGTGCCTTGTACTACAATACATAAAGTGTGTGCTTCGGGTATGAAATCGGTAATGCTTGGTGCACAAACTATTATGCTGGGCGACAATGATGTGGTAGTAGCCGGCGGAATGGAAAATATGTCGCAAGTGCCATATTATGCACCAACTGCCCGTTACGGAAACAAACTGGGAGATGTAAAATTGGTAGACGGATTAATTAAAGACGGATTATGGGAAGTTTATAATAATTACCACATGGGAAATGCTGCCGAGCTTTGCGCACGCGAATATGGATTTTCGCGCGAAGAGCAAGACCGTTACGCCGTTCAATCGTATAAAAGAGCTGCCGAAGCAGTTGAAAATGGCCTGTTTAAAGACGAAATTGTTGCAGTAGAGGTAAAAGCTAAAAAAGCGTCGATAATGGTAGATACCGACGAAGAATATAAAAATGTGAATTTTGAACGTATTCCAACTTTGAGTCCTGTTTTTATTAAAGATGGCACTGTAACTGCGGCCAATGCCTCAACAATTAACGATGGAGCGGCTGCTTTGGTTATTATGAGCGGTGAAAAAATGAGAGAACTCGGATTAAAACCACTAGCTAAAATAATAGGTTATGCAGATGCAGCACATGCTCCCGAGTGGTTTACCACAGCTCCTGCAAAGGCACTTCCCAAAGCGGTTGCAAAAGCCGGTTTAAAGATGGAAGATATTGAATACTACGAAATTAACGAAGCCTTTGCTGCTGTTGCGCTAGCAGCCATAAAAGAGCTGAAACTAGATGAAAATAGGGTAAATGTATTTGGTGGTGCAGTTTCGCTTGGTCATCCGCTAGGTGCTTCCGGAGCACGTATTATTGTAACTTTAATTAATGTGTTAAACAAGAAAAATGCACGTTACGGAGCCGCTACACTTTGTAATGGCGGCGGCGGAGCATCGGCCATTGTTATTGAAAGAATGTAATATATCCTTTTATCCATAATCATCACGACCTAAGGCTAAATACCTTAGGTCGTGTTTGGTTTTTAACAATTATTACAATAGAAAAAACTACAAAAAGCTAAACATCTCAAATACAAGCACAAATAATAATATGCGAATTTTTTCGACGAAAAATTAAAAAAAAATGCCTCAGTTTTTTTTTTTTTTGTATATTTGATAATCAAATACCCATTGAAAATAAAAATTTCAGGCACAATCTGTGTATTTAAAACAAAAAAAAGGCATTATTTTAGTGTCTTTATCAAGTAATTCTATTGTAAAACTAAAATAACCTAAGGAGGAAAAGCCATACTTAAATCGAGAAAAGACATATTATTTACCGTACTTGCAGGATTTTTTATAACCAACGCAGTAGTCGGTGAGATGATTGGCGGAAAACTGATTCAATTGGGTCCTTTTACCATGAGTATCGGTATTATTCCGTGGCCATTTGTTTTCCTTTTTACAGATATTATCAACGAATATTATGGTAAAGAAGGAGTTCGAAAGTTAACCCTGCTAACGAGTGTTCTTATTATTTATGCCTTTATTCTATTGCTTTTTGGAATGCTTGTAAATGCCTCTCCTGTTTCGCCTATTACGAGCGAACAATTTAATATTGTTTTTGGGCAATCTATGTGGATAATTGTTGGTAGCATCATTGCATTTTTGTTTTCTCAGCTTACCGATGTTTTCACTTTCTGGTTTATTCGCAAGTATACCGGACGAAAACTAATATGGCTTAGAGCTACAGGCTCTACGGTTGTTTCGCAATTAATAGATTCCTTTATTGTTACAGGTATTGCATTTTATTTACCCGGAAAACTAGGTTTGGTTGATTATATTAATACCGCAGGAACGGGTTATATGGCAAAGCTCATGATTGCTGTTCTGCTTACACCGCTTATTTACCTAGGACACTTTCTGGTAGAAAGATATTTAGGCAAAGAAGAGGCCGAAGAAATTTTAACAAAAAGCGCGAAAGAATCTTTTAGTATTCAAAAAAATGACAACTAAACAATTGCGCCTAAAAAACGGTAATCGAAGAAGATAATTTTTTATAATAATTTATAAGTGAGTATGTTCTGTATAAAACATGCTCACTTTTTTGCTTTTTTACGATTTACTCCATATTTGGCTTCATCATTTTGCAAAAAAAAAAGAATTTGTTGATTTGCCCAAAACTGCTTTTTTTAATGTACTTTAAGCTGCATTCTTCACAAGCAACTTAGTTTATGAATCAAAATACTTGAAACTCCAAGCAGAAATTTCCGGGCAAAGCCATAGCAAAACAAAGTAAACACAAAAGACACACTTTTTCCTGCATAAGTGCAAAATAATATCTGTGCACAAAAAATAGCTTGTACTTATATTTGTATCAAAAAATCTTGAGATTCTATAAACGAAAATACCTTTAACCGAATTTCGTTGCGATTAAAGGTATTGGTAAAATAAGTAGCAATTTTTAGCTAAAGCCCCATTACTACTCTAAAACCATAATTCCAATTTGATTCACCGGCTTTTGGACTATCGCGGGTGAAAACCCTGCTCATAGAATCGTAGTAATACCAAGATCCGCCCCGCACCACTTTAAAAATTCCGGTTGCAGGCCCTATAGGGTTTTTAACCGGACTTTTTGCATAGAAAGTTTGTAAGTAAAAATCGGAACACCATTCCCAGGCGTTTCCACTCATATCGTGAATACCAAGTTCGTTAGCTCTCTTTGTTCCAACAGGTTTTAGCCCCGCTTCGTTTGTTGTTTCATCGTACCAGGCCACATCTTCAGGCTTGTTAGAGCCACTATATTCAAAACCTTTACTCTTTTTGCCCCCTCTAGCCGCAAATTCCCATTCGGCTTCGGTAGGTAAGCGGTATTTTCTGCCGGTATAATCCGATAGCCACTCACAATAAGCCACGGCATCGTACCAGGTTATATTTACAATAGGCCATTCATCTTGCCAAACCCATTCCTTTACATTGGGATGCTCGAAGTACCAATTTTCACCAGTTCTTGGATCGGATGTTTTTGGTGGTGGTTTAGGAAAATCTCTTTCTGTTTCTTCGCAAAATTGGCGGTATTGTTTCACAGTAATCTCAAATTTTCCGATATAAAAATCGCTTAACTGTACTTTATGCGCCGGTTGTTCGTCCGTTTCTCCATCATTAGTTCCCATCATAAAAGTAGAGCCTTGCACAGAAATCATGTCAGGCTCTAAAATTTGTGCATTAGCACATGTTAAGTATGAGAAAAATATGAGAAATACTAAAATATGCTTCTTCATATACATTTGCTTTATTTATCGAGATTCACCACGCTAACAAAGAATGGTTAAGCTCATCATCTTGATTTGCTTTGCTTCTTATTGACTTTTGGCAACTCTAAAACCATAATTATAATCGGTATATGTAATTCTAGGGCCATCTCTAACCACCGAACGTGCAACATTCTCCATAAAATACCAGGAGCCTCCGCGTATGCTTTTAAATAGCGTTCTTTCAGGTCCCAGAGGGTTTACCGCATTTTTCGAGTTTTTATAATAATTTTTATCGTAAAAATCCCAGCACCATTCCCATGCATTTCCACTCATATCGTGAAAACCCAATTCATTTGCGTTTCTAATAGCCACCGGCATTGGCCTTTTTCCTAAAGTAGATTCGTCGGTCCAGGCCACTTCTACAGGATTATTACTTCCTGAGAAAGTAAAATTCTGCGATTTATTTCCGCCTCTTGCCGCAAATTCCCACTCGGCCTCTGTGGGTAATCTATATCCTTTTACTTTGGTAATATCGCTTGTTTCTTTTCCGTTTTCGTCGAGTATAACGGCCACTTCTTCAAAAATTCTTTCACCCACTTCCACTTTTTTTAGCAAATAGGCTACCGGTAAATTGTTTTTTTCGCTAAGCCAATTGCAGTATAGCACAGCATCTCTCCAGGTAATATTGGTCATGGGGTTTTCGTCTTTCCACACCCATTTGGCTACTTCCGGATACTCGTCGTACCATGTTTTTTTGCGCAATTGCTTAGTTTTTGGGTCTATAATTTCCATCTCCAAGTCAATATCTTCGGGAGATAGTGGCATAGTAATGCCATAAGTATTACTATTAACAAACTCTTTATACTGAGCCACAGTAACTTCAGTTTTTCCAAGGTGAAAACTGCTTACAGTAACTCTATGTAACGGCACTTCATCATCGAAACCAATATCTGCGCCGCTTTGGGCTTTAACCTCATAGTCTCTACCCATCATATAGTTTCCGCCTTCAACAAAAATAAGATCTGGTTTGGTTTGCGCTGCAACTGCCGAAACGAAAAAACTGAGTATTGATAGTAATGTAATTTTTAGCACTGAATCTTTCATGTGTTTTCAAATTTTGCTTTTGTTTGTATTTTTTATTCTAAATAAATATCTATTTTTTAATTTAATCTATTTGACCAAAGATAAGTTTTTATATCTTTTTTAGCAAACTTCTGGTTAGATTATTTTTAGATAGCTCACAATTCGTTTTATTCTTTTCGGTATAAAATATCAGTTCTTCTGTTCATAGCCCTGTTTTTTTCTGAATTATTCTCCACCATTGGTTTTTCTGCTCCGTATCCTCTGTATTGCAATCTTGTGGGCGCAACTCCCGATTTAATAAGCAGTTCGTAAACCGTTTTTGCCCTTTTTCCCGCCAATTCTTTATTGTATTCTGCATTTCCGGTATTGTCCGTATGACCTTCAATTAATATATTAACGCCGGGATTCAATTTTAAGTATTCGGCCAGATGTTTCACCGTGCTCATGTCATTTTCTGGCAATTTATCCGAATTATAGGCAAAATTGAAATGAAAACTGGTTTTGCTGCTTTCTTGTATTTTGTTTAGATAAAAGTACTTTTCTTTTATATCAAATGGAAAATCAATCTTTTGACTAAAAAAAGTATAGGTATTTGCATAAATATTTACAGTAATTTCTTTTGTTTCGGCCGAAAGATAATGAAAATGTCCGGTATTTTTAAAACTCTCTGTCTGAAATATTTCTTTCTCGAAGTTTTCTATCACAATTTGCGCATTTAAAGGCGTTTTGGTTACGGAATCGAGCACATAGCCTTTGAATACGTATATGCCATCGGTTTGAATTTCGGGAGCCAACTCAAATTCGTAGATATCCAGATTTTTGTTGGGGCTGAATTTACTTGTTGACATATATCCGCTTTTGCCATTGGGATGCACAAATAGGCTGTTTTCGTCGGCATTGCTATTAACCGGATAACCTATGTTTTGTGCTTTTCCCCACTGTTTTGCCGAATCAGATTTACTCAGAAAAATATCAAAAGAGCCAAGATTAAGATGCCCCTCAGAACCAAAATATAAGCTTCGGTTGTTTGCATGAATAAAAGGATAGCTTTCGTTTTCGGGGGTATTGATATTTTCACCTGCATTTTCGGGTATTTGCCATTGTCCTTGTTCGTTTTGCCGGCTAATCCAGATATCTGCTTTTCCAAGGCCACCTTTGCGGTTGCTCACAAAATACAATGTTTTACCATCGCTAGATATGCTGGGTTGCGATTCCCAATCCTTTGAATTGATGGGTGCACCCATATTTTTGGGTGCCGACCAATTTAATCCGTCGAACTCGCAAATATAAATATCGCAGCGACCTAGTCCATCGGGACGATTGCATGCCGCAAAAACCAGAAATCTTAAATCTGCCGATAGATTCGAAGAGCCTTCGTTTCCCTGGCTATTAAATAAAGTCCCGGCTTTTTGAGCCGTTTGCCAATGATTATTCTCCCGGTATGAAATAAAAATATCTTCGCTATGATTTGAAGGCGTACTATAGGCACGGGTAAATAAAATCATATTGTTTTGATAATTTATCTGCGCTGCGTACTCATCGAGATTGCTATTGATGGAATCGCATAATTTAATAGGATTAAAAAGCACCGGATTTTCAGTTATCAACATTATTTCCTGCATCCGCTTTATTTTATCGCTAATTTGGCGCTTGGTTCCAACATCGGTTACAAAGCTGCTAAATTTATCGTAATCTTGCAAAGCATCTTTATACTTACCATTTTTAAGATAAATATTGCCACGAAACAATAACAATTGGGGGTAAACTTCTAATCCACAAGAAATTGCTTTTGAATAATATAGTATGCTTAGGTTTATTTGTTCTTGTTCTTCATAAATTTGAGCCATAAGAATAAGCGATTCAGTGAACAGGCTGTCTTTTTCTAAAGCCTTAGCTGTAAATTCCCTGGCCGCAGACAAATCAGCTTGTCGATAATATTCCAATGCCTTAACATGAAATTCGGCGGCCTTTTTAGATTTAGTGCTTAAATCTTGCGCCGATGCCGATAATCCACATATTAAACTGAAACCAATTATGATCAATATTTTGTTCATTTTGCAAAGTTCAAAGTAAGCTACTTTAGTAATAAATCAATTTTCAGGCCATATTTTTGAGATTTGTATTTCTATCTTTTATGGTTTAGCTATTTTTCTTAAATTTGTATGGAAAATTCTATTTATCGAATCATTAATCTATAAATGTTTCCGTTTATTTCCATAATAATACTACTATGAAAAGATATATTTTATTGATAATCAATTTAATATTTATTACCCAGATGCATGCTCAGGTACTTAGAAATGTAGTGGCCGAGCAATTAAACGACAATATAATCATAAACTACGATTTAGCTTCTACCTCATACAACGACAAATATACGGTAGAATTATTTGTAAGTTTGAATGGCGGCCATAGTTGGAGCGATGCCTTGCGGAGCGTTTCTGGAGAGGTTGGCGCCATGATATCGCCTGGATACAACAAAGAGATTGTTTGGAACGTTTTTGGCGACCGCCTCGAATTGGTTGGCAGTGATATACAATTTAAAGTTAGAGCCTATAAATCGGGGGCCGGATTAGCAAATTCGTTTTCAGGAGCAAAAGGCGATTTTATTGACTTTAGAGATGGGAATAACTATAAATGGGTTAAGATTGGCAATCAAATATGGATGGCAGAGAATCTTAGATATCAAATCGGCGGATTATCTTCATCCTATAACAACGAACAATTTTATATTCGTGATTATGGTTTGCTATATACCTATACTGCTGCCTTAAATGCTTGTCCGGAAGGTTGGCACTTGCCTACAAATGCCGAATGGGAAATACTTTTAAAAGAACTGGGAGGCGTTATGTTGGCCGGACCTGCCATGAAAACCACATCAGAATGGGCGCCCAGAGCAGGAACAGACATATCCGGATTTTCGGCCAAACCAGGTGGCATGAGAATTTCGCTTGGCGGAGCATTTATGTATAAAAATGCCGGAGAAATGTCGTTCTTTTGGTCCTTGAACGAAAATTCGCTTAACGAAGCCCATGTGCTCTATTTAAGAAACGATTTTGACAAGGTTTACACAAAAACCTTGTTGAAGGATTATCAGGTATCAATACGTTGCATTAAAGATAAATAATTGAATATGAAAACAATAACTAAATTTAAATATTTGCTCCTCGTATTTGTACTGATGGCAAATTTTGCATCCAAAGCCCAAGTGATTGAAGCAACTAGTGCTATTTATTCTTTTAATATTCAAAAAAAGCAGACCACATTAAGCGATATTAAACCGCCGGTAATTGAAATTTTATATCCGCTTATGGCTTCGGCCAGAGGTTTTAAGCCCGTGGTAGAAGAGAAATTAATTTCGCTCAAAGGTAGGGCAAGCGACGAGAGTGGAATTTACGAAGTAAAAGTGAACGGTGCTGACGTGCGATTTTTGACAGACGGTACTTTTACTCATGAGCTAATGTTGGTAATGGGTGATAATTTAGTGGTGATTGAAGCCATAGACGGAAAAGCCAACAAGCAAACTTTGAATCTTACAATTCAGAGAAGTTTGTCGGCAGAAGTAGTAGAAGAAACCGAATTAATTGTGCCCGAACTTATTACCACAAAAGGAAAATACTATGCCTTAATTATAGGTGTACAGGACTATGTAAGCGAAGATATTACCGATCTGGAAGAACCTATCAGCGATGCACAAAATTTATATAACGTACTTACTCAACAATATACCTTCGACCGAGAAAACGTAAAGTTTATGAAAAATCCGAGCAGGGAAGATATTATTGTACAGTTGGATTATTATGTAGAGCACCTTTCGGGCGAAGATAATTTGCTTATTTTTTATGCCGGACATGGTTATTGGGACGAAAAACGCGAAACCGGATATTGGCTGCCGGCCGATGCCCAACGCAAATCTACCGCCCGATGGCTCAGAAATTCGACCATTCAGGAATATATAGACGATATTAAGGTAAAGCATACCCTTTTAATTGCCGATGCTTGCTTTAGCGGCAGTATATACAAAACCCGAAAAGCTTTCGAAGATGCTCCGGATGCCGTTAACAAATTATACGATCTTAGCAGTAGAAAAGCAATTACCAGCGGAACACTTACCGAAGTACCCGACAAAAGTGTTTTTATGGAATATTTTCTCAAAAACTTAAACAACAACACATCTAAGTATGTACCTGCACTTGATATGTTTTCTTCGTTTAGAACTGCTGTGATGAATAATAGCCCAAATACGCCACAATACGGTACTATTCAGAATACCGGCGACGAGGGTGGTGATTTTATTTTTATCAGGAGGTAAAAAGGAGCTTTCTATTTCGCATAAAATTAAGTTTCATAATAACTTAGGGGCCACTAGAAGTTATTTAACGTCTGCTGAAAAACTTAAATAGAATGATTTTGAACTAGAATTTCAGAAATTGGTTTGCATTTCTATTGGTAAATAAAAAAAATATTGAATTAGGCATTTAGGTAATAGAGCAAAAAATATGCATGTAAAGGAATCAATTTAAAGCAAATATATCATAGCCCATAAGCACTATATATTAGATAATCAACCACATAGTGGTAAAATCTTTGTAGAAGATATAATCTGGCGCTAACTCAAAGGTGCGTAGCACCGAAATCTAAAACATTATAGCAATTTCGGGGCTGTATAAAAAGTATTTCACCAAACACTTAAATAACTAATAATCAATGCCTTAATTAAATACAATTGATTTGTATATATTACTAATATTTAGGAATATAGCAAATTATCCAACCACTTTTCCTGACTTTGACAATGGGTGTCGCACAAAGTTTTTAATAGCTTTAGAATGCAATAATCGATAAAAAAATTATTTGATTTTCAATATTATAAAATCTCAAAGGTTTAAGATTGGTTTGAGTGTCGCATTGTAAAAGTCAGGAGATAATCAACCACATAGTGGTAAAATCTTTGTAGAAGATATAATCTGGCGCTAACTCAAAGGTGCGTAGCACCGAAATCTAAAACATTATTGCAATTTCGGGGCTGTATAAAAAGTATTTCACTAAACACTTAAATAACTAACAATCAACGCCTTAATTAAATGCAATTGATTTGTATATATTACTGATATTTAGGAATATAGCAAATTATCCAACCACTTTTCCTGACTTTGACAATGGGTGTCGCACAAAGTTTTTAATAGCTTTAGAATGCAATAATCGATAAAAAAATTATTTGATTTTCAATATTATAAAATCTCAAAGGTTTAAGATTGATTTGGGTGTCGCATTGTAAAAGTCAGGAGATAATCAACCACGTAGTGGTGAAATCTTTGTAGAAGCTATAATCTGGCGCTAACTCAAAGGTGCGTAGCACCGAAATCTAAAACATTATTGCAATTTCGGGGCTGTATAAAAAGTATTTCACTAAACACTTAAATAACTAACAATCAACGCCTTAATTAAATGCAATTGATTTGTATATATTACTGATATTTAGGAATATAGCAAATTATCCAACCACTTTTCCTGACTTTGACAATGGGTGTCGCACAAAGTTTTTAATAGCTTTAGAATGCAATAATCGATAAAAAAATTATTTGATTTTCAATATTATAAAATCTCAAAGGTTTAAGATTGGTTTGAGTGTCGCATTGTAAAAGTCAAGAGATAATCAACCACGTAGTGGTGAAATCTTTGTAGAAGCTATAATCTGGCGCTAACTCAAAGGTGCGTAGCACCGAAATCTAAAACATTATTGCAATTTCGGGGCTGTATAAAAAGTATTTCACTAAACACTTAAATAACTAACAATCAACGCCTTAATTAAATACAATTGATTTATATATATTACTGATATTTAGGCATATAGCAAATCATCCAACCACTTTTCCTGACTTTGACAATGGGTGTCGCACAAAGTTTTTAATAGCTTTAGAATGCAATAATCGATAAAAAAATTATTTGATTTTCAATATTATAAAATCTCAAAGGTTTAAGATTGGTTTGAGTGTCGCATTGTAAAAGTCAAGAGATAATCAACCACGTAGTGGTGAAATCTTTGTAGAAGCTATAATCTGGCGCTAACTCAAAGGTGCGTAGCACCGAAATCTAAAACATTATTGCAATTTCGGGGCTGTATAAAAAGTATTTCACTAAACACTTAAATAACTAACAATCAACGCCTTAATTAAATACAATTGATTTATATATATTACTGATATTTAGGCATATAGCAAATCATCCAACCACTTTTGATACAGCCCCTTTAAGATGCAAAAAATGGTAATACTACAAAGATATCGCCGCTAACGCGAATAAAATCAAATACATACTTAAACAACCATAAATCAAACATTTTATAAATAAACGCCTAATTCAAAAAAAAACTAATAAGGTAATAAGGTTTTACTTTGCTTTTACAATATTTTCTACTATGGTGTAAATAGCAAATAAGGTTTCTTACGCCCTTATGTTTGGGGTCCACCTTAGTAGAAAAAAAACTGTAGCTTTAATTTCTACCTTATTACCTTATCACATTTAAGCAAAAGGTTTTCGCAAGTTTTCTCGAAATTATAATTTATAGAAGTAAAATGCTAATGAACTTATTTTTAGCGCTATTTCAGCAGTCCATAATTAATGAGGCTAAAGAAAATCTATATTTTGCTTGAGAGTTTTGTGGGTAAGTATATGCTGTACAAAAATTACAGATTGGACCTTGTAATGCAAATACCTATATATTCGCTATTGTCAACTATTACGAAACAGGCAATTTGGCAAGATGCTTCAAACATAATAAACAAAAAAATACCTGCCTTGCAGAGGCAGGTATAACCATGAAACAACTAACTATTTGCTAATAATCTAGCTCATTTATATATATTTTGCAATTATTTCAAGTTTCATATCCTGAATTTGAACATGAGGAATAGACTTATTCTTGAAATAATCTTCTAATAATTTATTCAAATCATCGTCGTAATAATCCATAATCTTATCTGAATTTTCCAAATAAATATGATGATGTCTATCTGTGTGAGCATCATAACGCATTTTATCGCCATCGTTTTTTATCTTGCGCACCAAATCCTTTTCCACCAAGGTTTCTAGTGTTTTATAAATAGTACCGGTTGAGATTCCCGGATATTTGGCGGATACAATATCAATAATCATTTCTGCCGATGGATGCTCTTTCGTTGTAAGTAATGCCTCATATACAGCTACTCTTTGCATAGTAACCTTTAATCCGTGGGCAGTTAATTTTTCTTTTATTTGTTCGTACATAATGACAATTTCTAAATAACATTCAGTCCTAATCAGGATTAGGTACAAAGATATATAAATTCTTTTAAAATACAATATTTTATAAGAACTTAAACCCTAATTAACACTTTTTTATCTTTTAATTAAGAGCGCAAAACTATATATTTTTTTGGGGAAAGGACATAAATAATTCATTTTTTAAGTTTTTTTTGGTTTTTTTTTGCACATTTACAAAAAAATGGCGGAGAGAAATTAAGCAAATGAGAGAATGGTATGGAATAGCCGGACATAGCATAATTCCGGTAAGAAAAGAGCCTGCCGAACAAAGTGAGATGATAAGCCAGATTTTGTTCGGAGAGATATATAAGGTTTTGGAAGAGAAAAACGCATGGTTGTATGTTCAATTGTCCTACGACGATTATAAAGGCTATATTCCTGAACTAATGCACACCGGTTTGGAACCCGAATTTTGGGCTTCCTGTATCGAAGAGAAACCACATATTACAGCATCTATAAGCATAATTAGTCCGATAGGAGCAAATTTTCCACAACTTATTCCTGCCGGAAGCAGTTTAAATATATACTCAGAAACAAGCAAAAGTTTTAGGCTTAACGATACAAGTTTCCGATTTTATAGTTCGGAACAAGACATTGAAAAGAAATTTGCAGCTTTCGACATTTCGGATGTTGCCCTTCGCTTTTTAAATGCGCCATATTTATGGGGCGGACGCACTATTTTTGGCATAGATTGTTCGGGTTTTACGCAAATTGTATATAAAATTTGTGGTATAAAACTACTGCGCGATGCTTATCAGCAATTCTCGCAAGGAAAATTTGTTACCGAATTTACCGAAATTAGGGCCGGCGATTTGGCTTTTTTTGGTACCTCTATCTCCAAAATCTCGCATGTGGGAATTTTACTAAACAATGAACAAATTATTCATGCCAGCGGAAAAGTTAGGATTGATAAATGGGACGAAATTGGCATCTTTAATGCCGAAAAACAAAAATATTCGCATAAATTAATTGGAATAAAAAGAATCGAAAATGTGGTTTAAATGGGCAGCAATTATTGAATTTCTGTTCCTGATTTTATTAGGAATAGCAGTTTATTTATGGACACGAAAAAAAGATGAACAAAAAAAATAGCAAATATGGCATACACTTATGATTATCCAAGGCCGGCAGTTACCGTAGATGCACTTCTTTTCTTTGAAAACGGGCAAAATTTCGAGCTTTTGCTTATCAAAAGAAAACATGAGCCTTTTAAAAACGCATGGGCAATTCCGGGTGGTTTTGTAGATCAAAACGAAACCCTTGATATGGCAGTTCAAAGAGAATTACTCGAAGAAACCGGAGTTTCGGGCATCGACTTATTGCAATTTAAAGCCTATGGCAATCCGGGCAGAGACCCACGTGGGCACACAGTTTCTATTGTGTTTTATGCCTTTGCATACGAAAAACCAAAAGCCATAGCGGCCGACGATGCTTCCGATACAGCTTGGTTTTCGGTTGATGATTTGCCACCTATGGCATTCGACCATCAACATATCATTCAAGAAGCAAGGAATCTTATCCTAGCTCCCTGATTTTTCTTAATTGTTCAACATTTTTGATGCTAAATTTTTTACCATCTATTTGAATCAAATCCTCGTCGCGCAATTTTTTCAGCATTCTGATAACGTTTTCGGTAGTCATACCGCAAAGCTCGGCGAGTTCTTTCCTGGATAGCTCCAAAATAAACTCCTGTTTGCGAAAAATGCGCTCCGAAAGGCAAAGCAAAATATCGGCAAGGCGACCATAAGACTGCCTTTGTGTGATAGAAAAAAATCTACCATAAGTTTGAATCATGTTGGAATTTAAAATGCCGATAATATCTGATGCAAATTGCGCATTCTGATTGATAATCCTTCTAAATACATTGATATCAATCATCTTTATCACAGACGGAATATAAGTAGATATAGAATATACAAAAACATTATTTCCGCTAAAAAGCGAGTTTAGCCCAGCCAAATTTTCCTCCGGAATAATTTTCAAAATAAGCTGTTCGTGCTTACTTTCCATATATACTTTTAATAATCCTTTGCAAACATAAATAATATGTGTAGCAAAAGTACCTTGTTTACAAACCATTTCGCCTGCTCCAAATTTTACTTCAACTGTGTTTTGGTCAAGTAATATTTGCTCCTCGGGGGTGAGCGAAAGAAAACAATTACACCGGTTTAATCCAACGGTACAAGTGTTGATTCTTTCAGTTGCTTGATTTTGAGTGCTTGCTAATTTCATTGTTCTTGAGATTGTTAAATGCAAATATAAGCATTCCGTCATAATATGTATTGATATATATCATGTTTTTCGCCATTGTGTATCAGTTTATTACCATACCCTATATCACTGAATTTCTCTGGTGTAGTATTTCGATTATGTTCAACTTTGCATTAATCAAAAAAACAAAATCTCAGTGGAGTTTTTGAAAAAAAAACAATGTATCACAAATTAAATTTATTCAAATGAAAAAGTTTCTTATTTATTTTGTAGGATTATTTTTAATCACATCCTTTACTTTTGTTAGTTGTAAAGACGAAGAAGTAGTTGAGCCTGCGTTTGAAACCATGACAAAATATATGGTAGAAAACGATTTAGATTTACCAAGCATTTTAACGTATAACTCCAATGGTACAGCTATTGGTTTTGTAGTTGGTGCTCCTGCTACTGCCGATTTAGTGCCTGCATTTTTGGCCAAATATTACATCTTGGATATCCGTGCGGCAGCCGATTTTGCCAATGGTCATTTAGATGGTGCCAAAAATATTGTTTTTGCCGATATTTTAACCGAAGCTGCAAGTGCCGGAGCTAAACCTATTCTTATGGTTTGCTATACCGGACAAACTGCTTGTTATGCTACTTCTTTATTACGTTTATACGGATACAGAAATGCACAGGCTTTAAAATGGGGTATGAGTGGTTGGAATGCCGATTTCGACAAATGGACTGCAAGTGTAGCTAGTATTGCTCAAGGACATGCCAATTGGTCTTTTGACGCTGCTCCTGCAAATGTAAAATACGAAAAACCTGTTATCAACGAAAATTCTACCGATGGTGCTGCTATTTTAGAAGCGCGCGTAGAAGCTGTTGTTGCTGCCGGTGCCAGAACTGTTGCTGCTCAGGATGTTATTGATAACCCAAACAATTATTTTGTAAACAATTACTTCTCCGAAGCTGATTTTGGTAACTTTGGACACGTAAAAGGTGCACGCAGAATTAATCCTTTAACCATTGCCGACGATATCATGTATAATATCGACCCGGCCGCCAAAGTGGTTACTTATTGCTACACAGGCCAAACTTCGGCCATTATTACTGCTTACTTAAATGTTTTAGGTTACGATGCATATTCTTTACTTTTTGGAATGAACAAATTCTTTAATTCTAGTACTGCCTGGACTTCGAACCAGTGGGGCGTTGATTCAAAATCTAAATCATATCCTTACGTTAAGTAATCAAGATTAGATAAATTTTTAAAAGGGGCAGCTTACACTGCCCCACAAAAAGTATACTCATGAAAAAAACAATTTTATTATTTGCCATTATTTTTGCGGTTGGAATTTCTGCCATTAAAGCACAAGGTTGCGGCGACCCCGCCGGCGAAACTTCTTCGGAAGACGGAGCTAAAATCTTCGGATTTTTTCAACCACAATTCGACTACAATCTTACTGACCCAAATACCAGTACTTTTAAATTCAAACGGGCCAGAATTGGTCTTTCAGGAACTATTCCCTATGATTTCTATTACTATGTGGTTATGGAAAACAGTGCTTTTGTTAGTCAATCGGGATATCCTTATTTGTTAGATGCTTTTATTTCTTATCGTCGTTTCGAGTGGATGAATATCTCCATGGGATCTTTTAAAATGCCTTTTGGCCTCGAAGTGAATACTGCTTGTAATGCGCTTCATACTATAGAAAGAGCTATAGTTTCGGATCAAATTGCCACTCCTCAGCGAGATATGGGCCTTATGGCAATTGGTAACTTCCTCGATAAAAAAATTAACTATTCTGTGGCGCTAATGAATGGTCGTGGTTTAGGCATCAAAGACAACAATCTTAAAAAAGATTTCATTGGTCGTTTAAGAATTTCGCCCATTGAAGCAATTACAGTGGGTGGCAGCTTTAGATTTGGCTATCCGAATACCGACGATGCTACCAGAATGTCGTATGCTGCCGAAGCACAAGTTAAATTTGGTGAATTCTTGCTCCAAGGTGAATATATTTACGACGAAGGCGACTACAACAGAGGTGCCGGCGGCGGTTGCGGTTCTGAACCGCTTACTCTAGGCGAAAAACGCAATGGTGCATGGGTGCACGCTATGTATTTGCTGCCCTTTAATTTGCAGCCGGTTGTGAAATGGGAATTTTTCGATACCGACAATGCCATTGCCGACAACAGCATTTACCGTTATACTTTTGGTGCCAATTATTTTTTCAACGACAATACTCGTCTACAATTAAATTATTTATATAATGTTGAAAAAGGTGCCGAAACACCCAACGATGCAGTAATGATGCAATTACAAATCAAATTTTAATAAATTATATAATTTAGTATTTTATCATGAAAAATATAAAATCAATCATCACTCTTTTTATCCTTGTATTTAGTTTTCAAGGTCTTATTGCTCAGGCAATAATCGATGTAAAAGGAATGTTGGAGCAAAGCGGAACAATCATTGTTTCTGCTCAAAACGAAGTAGATTACAACAAAGTACATATCAAAGGTGCCATAAACATTGATATACATAATTTACAGGCTGATGTGCCATACAAAGGCAAATTAAACACCACTGCTCAAGTTGCCACAACATTGGGAGCCAATGGTATTGCGCAAACAAGCAAAATTATTGTTTACGACGAAGGCGATATGAAAAATGCCGGTCGTTTATATTGGATTCTTAAATACATGGGTGTAGCCGATGTAAAAGTGCTTGATGGTGGACAAAAAGCTTATATGGCTGCTCGTAAACCTATTACAAAAACTGCAACTAACTTAGCGGCCACTACCTTTACTGCCAGAGTAAACAATGCTATTTTTGTTGACAAAGCTTATGTAAAATCTAAAGTTGGCAACAGCAATACCGTACTTTTAGACGTGCGCGCAGCCAGCGAATTTGCCGAAGGTGCTTGCAGTGGTTCTGTTAATATGGAATACAATCAGGTAATTGGTGCCAATGGTTTAATTAAATCTAAAGAAGAATTATTGGCCTTGTTTAAAGCAAAAGGTATCACTGCCGACAAAGAAATTATTGTGTATTGCGCAACCAGCGTTAGAGCGGGCATTGTATATTTGATTTTAAAAGATATTCTTAATTTCTCAAATGTAAAAGTTTTTGAAGGTGCCTACAACGAATGGAAGGCAAGTTAATTTGAGATTGTTTTTTTGAGTTAAGAGGCGGTGTTGAAATATACTCGCCTCTTTTTTTTTAGATTATCGACTCATAAACATTCATGGTATCTTTGGCCATTGATTTATCCGAAAATTTTTGGGCATGCAAATAGCCTTTCGCAATCATTTCGGAGCTTAATGAGGTATCATTTAATACTTTTTCGATGGCAAAATGAAGTTCTTCCACATTTCTTGGATTTACCAAAAGCGCAGCATTTCCGCCAGCTTCGGGCAACGACGATACGTTGGATGTTATTACCGGAGTACCAGAATATAAGGCTTCGAGCACCGGAATGCCAAAACCCTCGTAACTACTTGTATAAACAAAAATTTTGGCCATTTGATAAAATGCCGGCAATTCCTGATTGGAAATATGTGGTAAATGATAGAACCATTTCTCCAGCTTATTTTCGGTCACAAATTGTAGCACTCTGTGCAGGTATTCCTTGCCGTTTCCGATAGCCACAATAGGAATACGATTTTCAGGTTGGCACATTGCCATTGCCTTGATAATGTCGATCAGGTTTTTGCGCTCAATAATGGAGCCTACCGAAAGTATAAATTCGGAGGGCAACTGATATTTGTGCCTGATATTTGTGAGCGTTTCAGTTGCCAACTTGATAGTAAAGGCCGGATTACAACTCTGGTAAACTACCGAAATTTTTTCGTCAGCAATGTGGTATAGTTTAATTAAATCGTTCTTGGTACTCTGGCTAATGGCAATTACCTTATCGGCTGTTTGGCATGCGTAACGATATTTTAATTTATATAGAAAAGCATCGGTTTTGGGAAAAAGTCCGGGATACAATTCATAAATCAAATCGTGCATAGTTACCACACGCAGGTAATTATTTTTGGCTCTCTTTAAGGGTAATTCGTGGCTAAGACCATGAAAAATCTGAACTTGTGAATCTTCAATCTGTTTGTTTATGCCACTCTGACGCCAAAAAAAACCGGGTTTTCGGTCAGGTAAAATAGTTTTAAGCTGCGCAAAGCCTTCGAAACGGTTTTCGGGGCGTGCATAGCGTGGCGAAAACAAAAGGTAGCTATGTTGGGGGTAAGCTTCTAAAAATCCATAAATTAAGGTGCGACTGTAATTTCCCAAACCAGTCTGATTAAAAAAAAATCGTTTGGCATCAAAACCTATTTTCATCATTTCATATTTTTTATGGCTGCAAGCTAAAATAAAACAGAAAATTTGTCAAATATTTTTTTGCATTTACAAAAAATAGTTACTTTTGCACCACTCAAAAATTTTGCCCGGATGGCGAAATTGGTAGACGCGTCAGTTTGAGGGGCTGGTGATCGTTATAGATCGTGCAAGTTCGAGTCTTGTTCCGGGCACAAAAAAATATTCCGTATTCCTGAATTGTATAAAACAATCAAGAACTTTACTTCGAATAATCTATTACATATTTTTACGGCAAAGCCCAATAATGATGATACGATAAACCAAGAGCTTAAATCATCTTACTCCTAATTTTGCTACAAAATATCCTAAATCACATCTCCGTATTATTTTAAAACGGAACTTACTTTAAACTTTTCAGGTTTTACAGGCGATTGCTCAGAAAAAACTACTTTTTGTAGCAACAGAAATAAATAAATAATATTCTGATTATTATTAAATTAAATTTGTTTAGTAGTAACATTTGTATTATCTTTGCAAAATGTATTTACAATTCAACATAAGCACCGGTATTTATCCTTGGTTAAAGGATTACAATAAGAAAAATAATAGCAAATTATCATACGATGACATTTGTGATGAATTAAACAACATTAAAGTAAGCGAATTAGAAATGGGGCATAAAATAAAGAAAATTTTAGTCCCTGAACTGAACGAAATCCAAAGTGAAATGATAAAATTATTCAATATCAAAATAGAGGATATTATGAAAACGTAGCAACAGAAGTCAAAAAAAATCAGCAGCAAAGCCTTGTAAATCCTCGATTTTTAAAAGTAAGTTCCGTTTCAAGTTATCAATTTATTACCTCTTAATTTTTATTCCAATTACATCAATTCAAATTT